>CAMDPK010000108.1 GCA_945904015.1 Candidatus Kuenenia stuttgartensis
CGCCTTGTCGCCACATTCGCCAGAACGTGGGTTCGGCGAGATGTCGCCCACGTTCTGGCGAACTTAGTTACGATTTTGAACTCCTACTTCTTCAACCGCGATGCCAGCCACTTCGAGTATTCGGCGTGGGCGTAGAAGATCACGTTGACGCCGAGTTGATAGCAGAACTCGGTGATTTCCGGCTTCACGCCGGCGTGTCCGTCGGCCCAGGCGTCGCCGATGTCGCCGGGGTGGTAGTACGCGACGAGCCGGCCGTCGACACGCCAACCGAACGCCTCTTTGCCACCGTGCGGGGCGACATACGGCAGGAATGGAATCGGATACGGGATGCGATGGATCGTGTCGTCCAGCGGGACTCGGCTGGCGGAAACGTTGGGCAAGACGATGCGCATCATTGCCAGCACTTGGTTGTGGAAGTGGCCGCTGCCGCCGTTGTCGATGAACAACATGCCGTGCTTGTCGATCAGGTATTCGCGCAACACCTTCGCCTCGTTGGCTGAGATCGAGATATTTTTCTCGCCGGTCATGTAGACGAAGGGGGGCGATTTCTCCGCCGAGAATGCTTTGAGGGCGGCAACCGTGCGAGTTTCCTCTTTCTCGCTGACCTTCTGCTTCGTGCGCAGCCCGTATTCGCGAAGCAGATTGTCGCCGGAATACACGCTCATGTCCTGATCCCAGTCGCCGCCGGAATACTCCAACCGCAAGAAACGAACCTTGCCACCGCTCGTTCCACCGGCGAATCCCGCTCCCGTTCCCTCACCGTAGCCGACCGTGTAGGCATGCTGCGTGATCTCTTGCAGTTGCAGTTTGATTTCGTCGATCGGCGGCACTTTGAAGCTGATGGCTGAGAACGGATTCACCACAAACTTCTTCTTGATGATCTTCTGAATCTTCACCGCCTGAGCGATTTGTGCCTGTTTTCCGCCACCAGCCGGCATCTCGTAAATGTCGCTGCAACCGCCGATCTGCGTGAAGACCAGAAACGCGATCGAAAAGCACAGCGAATAGACCGACATCCACGTCAACGATTGATTCAGTTTCCGCGCCCGTCGCCCGTAATACCAAGCGTGTGGATCGAGCGGATTGTGAACACGCTCGTCGTCCACATCATCGTCGTGAGTCGCTCGGTGAGCAGACCGCGCGAACTCGATGGCGGCCGATTGTTCGCGACGGCGACGTTCGTAGCGCCGCTCTTCGTAGAACCGCGACGCCCGCTCGACAAACCACACGACCCATACCAAGCCGAGAAAGAACAGGCTCCAGGTGCCCCACGTCGCCAAGCCAACTCGCGCGTGCGGCAAGTCCAACGCATCCGCGAAGAAGACGCTCACTTGCCAAAGAAAGATCGCCGCGACGCTCCACACCAAATTACGTCGAATGAGAAACGCGGACTCGTCCGCAGGTTGTTCCGAAGTCGCGGGGCCAACATCTCCCGCGAGCCGGCGCAAAGCGTTGAGGCTCGCGTTATCGCCATCTTCCATCCGACACAACCAGCCAACCCACGCAATCCAATACGCCGACAGCGGCACGCTCAGCACGAACCAGATTCCCTCCGGCCACGCTCGCCACCAAGTCTCAATTGAGCGAGCCCACATCCAATCCGCCATGCACAGCACCCAGACGGCCACATAAATGGCCGTCTGCTTGACGAGCTTTGCGGGAAAGGTCAGATGCGGAAACATCACTCGACGTCCTTCGGAAACTTGCGACTACTTCACCTTGTCCAGCAGGTTGTCGAAGCTGTCGAGCGGATTCTTTTTGGGATCGGCCGTTTTGGTTTCGTCCAAGCCCATCGCCTTGCTGGCTTTCTTGATGTCCTCTTCCGAGGGCGTGTCGCTAGAATTCGCGGTCTTCGAGGATGCGGCATCGGCCTTTGCCGACTCAGCCTCAGTGACAGCCGCCGCCGGTTTCGCGGATTTGGATTTCGCCGACTTGCCAAATGCGAACGGCAGCGTCAGCACCACCAGCAACACGGCCGTCGCGATCGTCGAGCCAATCATCGCTTGAGTCAGCGCGCTCGATGAGACGATCCCCATGACTTCCTGCGGACTGCGGCCTTTGAAGCTCCGCACGAATTCTCGCAACTCGACGGTCGTTGCCACCGCGTCCGCCGAGAGACGCTTCACGCGGCTCGTCGCTTGCCGACTATCATCGTTCAGTTTGTCCACAACACACCTCGGTTCGTTTGCCGTAGCTTGACTCTGCGAGTCGAACTACGGGCTACTGTTTTTTCTTGTCTTCCAAAATATGCACCAACTCGCCGCCCGCCTGGCTGATCGCTTCGATGACCGGCTCGAACTTCGCCGCCGTGCAATCGCTATGAGCTTTCAACATGACCTTTCGCTGTCCGGCCGGGGCATCCCCCAAATGGCTTTCAATCCGTGAAGCAAGCTGTCCTTCGGAAAGCTCCTGCCCATTGAGATAGACCTTTTGATCTTTGTCGATCGTGACTGTGACTCGTGTATACCCCGCCCCTTTCAAGTTGTCCGCTTTCGCCGGAGTCCACTGAATGTGGCTGTCATCCTGCGACTGAGCCAGGATCACGAAAAAGATCAGCAAGTTGAAAGCGATATCTCCCATCGCCACGCTGGGGATGTCCACTTTCGGTTTTCCGCGTTTCATTTTCATCGGACAACTTCCACCCCACCGGGCTTGCCCAGGTGGTTTCAGGCTTCTGCACTACTCGTGTTCGTCGTGTCTTCCAGTAGTGCAAAAGCCCGCGAGCCACCGGGACAAGCCCGGTGGGGTTCGTTTCAATTTATTGTGGCACATCGACTGTGCGTTCCTCTTCAAGCTGTAGCGTGATGATCCCGCCGGCATCTTCGATCTGCGACGTGACTTCAATCCAAGCGTGATAAGGCACGTCATCGGCGCTCTTCACGATCACGACGCGGTCGTCTGGCCGAGACTTGCCCGCCAACTTCGCCTTCACGCGAGCTTTGATTTCCATCGTCTTCACCGGATCGCCGTTGATGAGCACGGCGTTCCGCTTCAGGTCCACGGTCAGATGCTCGTCCTGTTCCTTCTGCTGTTGAGTCTGTTCGCTCTTGGGCAGAATCTGCGATCGCCCGGTGTCCGGTTGCGTCGAGGCACACACCAGGAAGAACACGATCAAATTGAACGCGATGTCCCCGCTGGCCACAGCCGGGACATCGACAAGCAATTTGGTGGAACGACGGAATTTCATGGCAACTCGTTAGCCTCGAATCAAAACTCGCACTTCTTTGGTGAGCCGCTGACCAAGCCGGTCCTTCTCGATTTCCAATTCATACCGTGATTGCAAGTTGGTCCAAAATTGTTCGGAGGTTCCAAAGTACCGAGCCAATCGCAATGCGGTGTCCGCTGAAATACCGCGCTCACCTCTCACGATGTCGCTGATCCGGTGAGTCGCAACAGCCGTGTCACGAGCCAACTGGCTTTGGCTGATATTCAACGGAACAAGGAACTCTTCCTGAAGCACTTCACCCGGATGAATCGGCGGGAGTTTGGTTTTCGACACTGTCTGCTCCTAGTGATAGTCCACGATTTCTACTGACTCGGCTCCACCATTGTCCCAGCGGAAGCAGAGTCGCCATTGATCGTTAATGCGGATGCTATGTTGTCCCAATCGATCCTTTGTCAGTTTCTCCAGACGATTTCCAGGAGGTACTCGAAGGTCTTCCAAGTTGTTCGCGGCATCCAGCAGCATCAACTTTCGCAGGGCCACTCGCAACAGCGGTTTCGGCAAACGCTTGATCGGTTCGCGCCGAAACAGCCGCTCTGTGTCACGGTCTCGAAAGCTGCGGATCATGCCTGCTTTTCTCTCGATTCAATTGCCACCTGCAACGTCACGGTCTCAATCAACTCGGTTGCGGTCTCTTCGACCTCCAGCACGAACTGATTGATGATCCCCGTGAAATAGTTGTAGCCCGTGAACGCCGGGATGCCGACGATCAGTCCGAGAGCCGTCGTGAGCAACGCTTCCGCGATGCCGTCGGCCGCGGCCTTCACGATATTCTGCTCGCCGAGCGTCGCCACGATGTGGTCGAAGCCGTTGACCATGCCGCTGACCGTCCCCAGGAAGCCGAGCATCGGAGCCACGCTCGACACAGTCGCCAAAATCGACAGATGCTTTTCGAGTGCCGCAACGATGTGGACGCCATAGTCGTCCATCGCCTTGATGACCTGCTCCTCGACCTTGCCGGAGTCGTAACCCAGCCGTCTGAGCACGACAAACTTCCGCAGCCCCGCCGAGAGAATCGCCGCGACCGGCCCTTGTTCCGAGTCACACTTCGCGAGTGCCTCTTCGACTTTGTCGTCGTGCAACAATTCGGTTACTTGCTGGCGGAGTCCGCTGGCGTCTGTCGTCAGCATTTTCAAAGTGCGATACCGCTCGATGATGACCCCCATCATGAGAATTCCGCAGGCCAGAATTGGCCACATGAAAATCCCACCTCGAATCATCAAACCCATCGCGCCGGTGTGCATCACCTTGTCGACCCAATCCCAGAAGCCGATACCGGAATCGCTGACGGATTCCTCAGCCGGCTTCTCGTCGGACTTGGTCTCAGCCGGTGGTGCTCCCTCCGGAGCCGGCTGCCCGGCCGCATCGGAAAATCCCGGAATGCTCGGCTTGGCATCGTTCGCACCCGGCGGCGTCGGCTGAGCCGGAGCCGTCGCGGTCGGTGGCGCGGCTTTCTTGATGCCCTGCTTGGCATCGAGCGTGTCCAGCGGGTCTTGAGTCAACAACGCGAGCATCAAAATCAAATGAGTCATGGTGAGTCAGTTTTGGTGGGCGATTACGAGGAACGAAATTGGTGTGATCCAAGCGGATTAGAAATTCACGAGACACGGTCCACAATCGTCGTTGGCAATTCGCGTGCTCCATGCACCACGGCCAGGATGCGGACTTCGTTAATAACGACTTGGTAGATCATCCGATATTTCTTGATGAAGGTTTCCCGAATGTCATCACGGTTGATTTCTGGAACGATCGCGCCGGCAAACGGAAAGAGTTCCAAGGTGTCCGCGCGAGCGATGATCTGTCGCACGAACGCACTGGCATAGGCTTTCGACCCCTTCGCGATGTAGTCCGCGATCTGATCCAGATCGGTCCAGGCATGATCCGTCCAAACTATTCGGAAAGCCATTTTTGCGCTCGCCGTTTGACCTCGTCGTGCGAAATGACTCGTCCCGCCTCAACATCCGCGAGACCTTGTTCGATCTTTTGTCGGACGTAGAGCCGATATTGCACCTCTTCCAAAGTCGCTTCTTCGGGAAGCTGCTCCAGAATTTCCTCAACGATTACTTTGACTGCTGACATAGTTTTCACCTTGAGTTGGCGTGCTAGCGACGCGAGCAATTACCGGTTCACTGGTTCTCGATCGCGTTCGCCTCCGCCTCGAACTGCTGCAACATCTCCGGCAAGGCCAATCGGCCGCGAGCGAACTTGGCGGCTTCGCTGGAGGGATGATTCCAGCGGCAGTTGTTGTAGCGACGGAAGGCTTCGTTGGTGGCTCCACCCATGCGGAAGCTTTCGCCGGACCAGAACAACGCATCAGGGGCGAGAGCATCGTCGGCGAAATTCTTGCCAAAGCGGTCGAAGGCTTTACCGGCGTCGGTGAACTTTTTGGCTTTGTAGAAGCACTGGCCGATGCGGAACGCCATCTTCGGAGCGTGCTGGTGGCCCTCGAACTTCTCGATGAACTTCTCGCCGACCTGAGCCGCGATCGTGTATTCCTCGGCTTTGTAGAAGTGATCGCTGATGCGGATCATCACGCTGGAGATCAACGGACTCTTGGGGTACGTCGCAGCGAGTGTCACATAGGCTTCCAGCGCCGCATCGAAGTCACCCTTCTCTTCGTAGCACTGGGCCAGCTTGTACTGCGCGTCCGGAGCCAGCGTGTGGTCTGCGTAGTGGTTGATGATCTGCTCGTAGGCATCGACCGCGTCATCCCACTGACCCAACTCCTGGGCGAACTGGCCGAGCAAGTACTGGATGCGCGGGACGTACTTTGGATCGGGGTAATCTTCCATGACTTCTTGCAGGATGCGGCGACCGGCTTCGAGATCGGCCAACTCCTCGTCCTTGCGAGCCAGAGCTTTGTGTGACTTGAATAACTCGAAGAAGCTCTCAGCGATGTGAAACTTGGTTTCGACCGCGAGCCGTTCATCGTTGAACGCCTTCGAGAACGCGGCGACGAGTCCATCGGTGCCGATCACGACCGGAATCGTCTTCTCCGATTCGAGCTTGCCGTCTTCGGAACTGGCGGCGAGATCGACGTACTTCACCTTGAGCGTGTCGCCGAAGTAGCACTCGATGACCGGCACATCGGCGTTCAAGTTGCCGGCAGTCGGTTTCTCGTTCGACTTCAGTTGCAGCGAGCCGGTGAAGACGCCGCTGTGAGCCAGCGTTTCTTCCAGCTTGGCCGTTTCCTTCTCGCCGAACTCGGTGCTGATTTCGACGGTGACATGATCACGTTCGTCCGAGGTGTCTTGATCGGCATCGGTGACTTGCAGGTACAGCTTCTCGCCGACGTGCAATTGAGTGATGGCCCGGTCGTAGTCACGATCGACGACTCCGAGCACGCCGTTACTGATCAGACGAGCTTGTGCGGCGACGGTCGGAATCTCTGGCTTGGGCGGCGCGGCGGGTTGAGCCGGAGCCGCCGTCTTCGCAGTGCCGGTTCCCGACTTGGCGGTGCCGGTGGCGGACTTGGTCGTGTCATTCTTGGTCATGGCCGGCTTCGTGGCCAGAGTGGCCGCCGCCGTTTTGGTCGTGCCATTCGCCACGGGAACAGGGACGGCTGGCACGGCCGAGACGGCCGTGGCACGCGGCTTCGCGTCGGGCCGCTTTTCGTCCGCGTAGGTCGCAATGATCCTGTCCTTCCCCGTGAGGTTCAGAACGCGCGTGACCAAGCTGCGGTCCTTGCCGGAGTTGGTTTGCGAATCATCGAGCTTGCCGCCGCCGATCAGATTGCGAGGCATCTCGGACGTGAGCGGGATCACATCCGCGCTCGCTTTGCTGCCAAGCTGGAGAATCACCTGGCCGAGGAAGCGGCCTTCTTCGAGTGCCCAGCGCTCCGCATCGACTGTCTGATAAATGCCGAAGTGAGCGTGTTGGCCGCTGACGATGCAGCGAGCTTCGATCTTCGCTCCGTCAGTGGTGGTCAGCGTGACGAGCACTTCGGATTTGCTGTCCTTGGCCATGTCCGGGTCGATGACCTCGATCGTCAGCGGAGCCTCGAACGCGACGTTGGCGACTTCCTTGCGATCCTTCGCGTCCGCTTCTTTGAGATACACGGCCTGCGGGGCGGTGTTCTGCTTCGGGTTGCCGGGGACTACGCGGGTTTCAACGATCCGAATCTGGGCGGTCGTCGGCTTGTTGACGTACACAACCGATTCCCGTTTGACCGAGTGGCCGGGGAACGTGTTCTGCGCGTCGAGATACCGGATGACGATGCGGTCGCCCGGTTTGACCTTCAGCTTGCCTTCGGTGTTGTCCGTCTCGGCGGCGGACGAGCCAGCCAGAACCGTGTCGATTTCTTTCGTGAACGTACCGCTGAAAGTTAGCTCGCGTTCGATGGCTGACAGCTTGATCGGTTCGCCATCGTTGACGGAGACCTCAAATTCCAGCGTGTCTTGGCCGATGGTCGTGTCCAAGTCGTAATCCGTGATCGAGACCACAAACCGTTCGCCGGGATCGGCGCGGACGACGATCTTCTCGATGTTCTGCACCTGACCGTTGTCCAGTCGCTGGAAGTCGTAGTTGATCGCGCCGACGCTCGCGTTGAAATACGTCGCGAACAGTTTCTCGCTGAGCAGCAGCGAGTTCGAGTTTTCGTTCTGCGTGAACTCGTCGGTGTAGCCCGCTGTGACGACGTCGCCACCAGCGATCTCCAGCGTGTTGTTGTTCGAGAGTTCGAGCACGTCCGAGTCGGTCGGGATGTAAAGTCGCTCGACGTCGTCGGCCGCTTTGCCAGCTTCCACTTTCGAGTGCGCGATCCCTCGGCCACCAATCTCGACATGATTCACGGCGATCGCGTCGCCGAGGTATTCGTTGACTTTGAAGCGGACGTATCGCAGGTCGTTGGACGGGAAGCGGAACTCCCACGCACCGGGCGTCTGCACAATGCGGGCGTCGATCGCGGGGATGAGCTTCGCGGATCGGAGTTCCATCAGACCGCCGCCGTTGATAGCGGTCGGCTTGATCGACAGCGATTGCTTGCCCGCCTTGTCGACGATGATTGTCCCAAAGCGTGTGAGCTGCGCGACGGTCCAATTGCCAGTGTTCGGAACGACGCCTTTGAGCTTCGTCCCGGCACATTCGAGATCGAAGGTCGAGCCGCCTCCGCCGCCGTGAGCACATTCCAGAAACACGTCGTAGACACCCGGCTGAGCACCGTCGAATTCCCAGACGGCCGAATCTTCCAGCGCAACCCAATTGCCGACCTGTGCCGGATTCCGCTCTTTGACGACGCCGAAGAGTTCGGTCTTCTTGGTGAGCTTGAGCGCGTCGATGCCGAGCACGATCTCCGTGGCGACTGGCTTCGCGGTCTGCACGACTTCGCGGGCTTCGGCCAGCGCGAGATCAAAATCGGACTTCAGGAACGGGCCAAGCTGGACTTGTTGCCGATTGATGTCGGATCGCGCCCAGATCGCCTGCGAAATCTGCGTCGCCTGATTGACGGCGGCGAAAATCGTCACCTCATGCAAGCCTTTTTCCAGCCACACATCGACCGTACGGTTGCCCGGGCCGAGCGGCATTTCCAGCACGCCGTCGATCGCCAGCGCGGTCGTCACGCCTTGAATTTGCAGACGTGCGGCTCCGGCCTTCGGCTGCACGAGCTTGCCGTACCAGATCACGCCGAACGGCTTCTTCGAGTCTTCCGCATCATCGGCTCGCGACCAGAGCAGGCCGTTGACGACGTCCTCTTCTTCGCTGGGCTTGTTGCTCTTCGCAAGCTGCTTGACCTGATCCCACGTCGTGTATCCCGTGAAGCTGCCAGAATAAACGCGACGACGCATCGCGGCGTATTCGTCGAACAGGTTCGCGGCCTTCAGCGGTTCCGGGTGTGAAGCGAGGTGGAACCAAAATTCGCCGTCGTTGCTGCCCAGCAATTCGCCGCGAATCGGGATTTGCGTCTCCGGCTTCGGCGACCAAATTTTCACGCGATCGACCGGGTTGAGGTCTTTCATGTCGATGGTCAGAAACTTGGGCACGGCTCCGTCCGGTTCGCTGAGCCAGTACGATTCCTTTTTCTTGTCGATCGACATCAGCGGGCTGTGATCAATCGACGTGTCGCTGGCGAGCGCACCCGCCGGCAGTTCACCGGTCTGAGCGATGCCCTCGAAGATGCCAGTGTGCGGGCCAGTTTCCTTGACTGCCACTTGCACTTGATCGCCGCTGTCAGCGGTCAGCTTGACGAAGACCGTGTCCGGTTCGTCGGTCAGGTCGCGATCCGGGTCGGTCACTTTGAGAAAGACCTGATTGCCCGGCTTGACCTGATTCTTTGGCCGCACCTGAGTCCGGCGATTGCGTTCGTTGTCTTGCTCTTGTTCCTCGCGAGCCAGCTTCTGCGAGAACGTCTCTTCCTTTTCATCGACAATCTTCTGGCTGGCAATTTCAAACCGTGCGTTCGAAGCAATCTTGATCTCGACGTCCGAGAGCGGAACGCTCTTGAACTCCTTCTTGAACTCGTCTGGGTAGTCGCACTTGATCTGATCCTTGCCGGTGAGCTGCAACACCTTGTCGCGCTTCTTGACCGAGCCAAGCGCCGTTTCGAGATCGGTGCGGAACAACCCTTTGCCCGCGCCACCGCTGGTCAGATAGACGATTTCCTCATCGCCGCCGGGAATCGTCCTGACGATCACCGGAATTTTGTTGTGTCCGCGGCTGATGCCCAGGTCACTGTCCTGAACGACGATCGACAATGCCTGCCCCGGCGCGTGGAACCGCTTGCTGGATCGACCCAATCGCCCGACAGTTCGGAGCAGGTTGAGCTGGTCCATGTACCGCTCTTCCGAGCCGTAAACTTCCGCGAGATTGAACAGTGCCTGATTCGCCAGTTCGATGTTTGGCACTCGATCGAGCACGTTGCGGAAGATGAGCCGCGCCTCGTCCTGATCGCCACGGCGATGCGCGAGCACACCGCGCAGGAATTCCGCGCGCACGACGACTTCGGCCTCACGGCTGGTCGCCAGTTTTTCAAAGACCGCTTCGGCCTGGTCGTAGACCTTCTGAGCCATGAACGTCTCGCCGATGCCGAATTCCGCCTCGGTCGAATACGGCGTGTTCGGGAAGCGATTGATGACCGTCGTGTATTCCGAGCGGGCCACGTCGTACCGCTGCGCGTTGTAGAAATTTTTCGCCAGCAGCAGTTGCACGCCAGCCTTTGTCGCCGCATCAAACGTCGTGCTCATGTCGTGCTTGATGAGCCACGAGCGCAAGGTGTCTTCGACCTTTTCCAAGTTTTCGTTGCCTCCCGCCGCCATCAAGTTCTGGCAGACGAATAGGACCAGATCGACCGGAACTTCGTCACGGTAATCGTCGAATAACTTTTTGTTGGCCGTGTAGGCCTCGATCGCCAGCCGCTCATCGCCGAGCCGCAGATACATCGCTGCTTGCAGCAGCGGAGCGATCGGCGATTTCTCGTCGATGGTCAGGCCGACAGCGCCGATGCGTGTGTAGCACTGGCTGACGAGGTTGCGGCCCGTCGCCTTGCGAGGCTCATCGACGTTCGGAATGTTCGTGAGCAATCCCGTCAGCAGCGTCGCCGCGCTGATGTAGTCCTTGGCCGCCATTTGCTGCTGTGCGACGACCATCAACTGGTCCCAGCGGTAGGAGTCCGCATACAGCTTGCGAGTCGCATCGGCGATGATCAGCAACCGCTTGATCGGCGGCACCTGCTGAAGCTCGGCCGGAGTCAGCCCCTCCAGGTGATAAATCTGAGCCTGCGATGAACCCCAATCGAAGTTCACGTCACGGACCAGCGCGTAGATTCGCTGCTTCGAGGCGGGCGGCAATTCCTTCGTTTTGTCCGGCTGAACGCGCACGCCGTAGACCAAGTTGTACCACTGCGTCGCGTCCCAATTGGCCGGCTGGAAGGTCTTCTCCAGTTGCTTGGTCAGCGCGTCGCGAGTCACTCGCTCGACGCTGTCGAGGTCGCCCTTCTCCATGTAAGCGTTCACCGCCCACTGCGCGAAGCGCGTGTTGTACGGCGTGTTGGTTTGCAGCATCTCGTTCGCGAATGCGATCCGCTCGTCCGGTGTCTTCAACGGTGTGAAGAGCCGCGAAGCACATTCGGCCGACTCGCTCGACTGCCGGTCGTGCGTGCGGCCGAACTGCCAATAGGCCGTCGCTTCCGCCAGCAATTGATGCCGCGTCAGAGCGTCGCCGATGCCGGAGGCGTAACCACTGTCTTTGCCGAACTTCGTCTGCGACTTCTGAGCGTATTCGAGTGCTCGCTTGGCGAGGCTCTGATCCTTGTGCTGGTCCGCGATCATAAACAGACGCCGCCAATGATCGGAGCTGTTCAGCAACGGCTCTTGAGCGACGAACAAATCGAAGATCTGCTTGCTGATGTCGATCGGCCCGTAATCGCTCACCGAACCCAACGCCTCGTCGAGGTAAGATCGGTTCTTGGGGAACCGCTTCGTCAGTTCCAAATAGGTGCGAGCGGAGTCCTCACGCTGCTTAACCTGTGGCGGGATATGCCGGAAGTAATATGCCTCCTCCGCCATGAGCTGTTCCCACATCGGCTCAGGCAAGGTGGCGAGATGGTTCGCTCGCAAGTTCGCTCGAATCTGAGCATCCGGGCCGTGATAAATGTTGTGCGTCCACTTGAGGTACAGCGCGACGACCGGGTCGTCGTTCTGCTTCTTGAGTTCTGCGACCGCGTAGGCCACTCGGTCTTTCAAGTCTTTGTTGGCCTTCGCCTGATCGATGTAGGACTGCAAGTAAGTGATGAAGCTGGTCATGTGCAGGTTCTTCCGCCGAGCTGCCAAGAACCGCTGCACGTCTTGCTGGAACTCAGCGTCATTCGTCGCCTGGAACAACAGGTGCGAAAGAATGTTCCATGCGTGCCCGTCGTTGCCGGGGACTTGGTCGAAGAACTCGCGACACATTGCCTTGCACTTGGCGTCGTCCTTCAGCCGATCGCGGCAGATCGTCAACGCCAGTTCGTGCCGCAGGTAGTACGCGTTGTACTTCGGATTCTTCGCCAGAGCGTCTCGCAACACCGCCTCGGCCGCTTGAATCTGAGCCGGCTCGGTCCCGCTGTTCTGCACGAAGACGCTGGCGATGCTGTGCAGGTACGGATTGAACGTCAGCAGCGGCTTGATCATCTCCACCCCGCGAGCCTTATCGCCGTCGCGAATCAACGCGACCGTCAGCAGCGCCCGTTTCTCGAATCGCTCTTCGCGATCCGGATACTTCGCGTCGAACTCGTTGACGAGCGGCTCGAATTCCGCCGCCTTGGCCTGTGAGTAGTACATCGAATTGATGAGCTGATTCAGTGCCGACCAGTCATCACGGATCGCTCGCGCCTGCCGAAAATGATTCGCCGCGTTCGCGTACTGGCCGAGGTAGCCGAAGTTCTCACCCTGCATCCGCTGCAACTCGCGAGTCTCTTCCGGCGCATACGGCAGCCCCTTCGCCAGCATCTTGGCTCCGAGCGTGTTGGCCTTCGCCCACTGCCCGTACTGCCGCCACCGATAATGTGCGTTGCCCGCCAGCAGCTTCGTGAACTCACCGGCTGGCAACTTGTCGAGCATGTCCTCAGCCAGCACGTTGCCGTCGAAGATTTCCTGCTGCGACCCTTGATTGAATCGAAAAACCGCCGCCTCGCCAAATTTTCGTCCGTTCACATTCGGCTGCCTCTGCCACATCGCTCGGTACGTTTCCGCTGACTTCGCGCGATCCCCCAGTTTGTCGAGCGCCTTCGCCAGCCGCTCTTCCAACTCCACGTTCTGCGGAGCGGTCGGATACTTCTGAATGAACTGCCGAATCGAAACCGTCAGCTCCTTGTGCCGCGACATCGCCTCCAATCCGTCGATCAGCTTGAGCATCACCGCCTGATTACGCGGGTCACCCGGGTGCGCCGCCGAAAACCGCTGCCCCGCGCGGATCAGCCCAAACACTCGCCCATGCAGGTGATAGAGATCAGTCAACTTGACCAACAACTCGCCCGCCTCTGGCGACGTGTCCTTAAACTTGTTGAGGTCCGCCTCCAGCTTCGCCGCCACCTGCGAGACGGCATCAAGCTGCTTGGAATCTTCTGTCGCCTGAGCTGGTGCGGCTGCTTGCTGTCCGAAGACCGCTGAGCCTGGTAGCAGTGCCAATCCAAACAACGCAATGAGATATCGGAACATGGCAAATCCTCGAAGAAAATCTGGTTCGGCGGTGAGTCGCCGATCACCCTTGCCCAATGAGTCTTTCGTATTCCGAATGCTTCCCAATCCAAAACCAAAGGAATCCATCGTCGGTCTTTACGGCTAGAGCGCGATAATCCAATGACACGCGCACCGACCAATACTTGCCAACTCGCTTGAAGTTCAGCGACGGATGATTCGGGTTGTCCTTCAACAATTGATAATTCTTCTCGGCGGCTTCCTGAACTTGCGCCGGCAACACTTCCATACATTGCCAAAATCGTGGAACTGTGCGGTGCATCACAAGTCCTTGAACCGCCCGGCTTGAAAGTCCTCAATCGCCTCCTGAGCGAACTGATCCAATCGTCCCGCAGCGACATCCGCTTCTAGTTGCTGGTCCCATTGCTCATGGTCACGCTCCGCAATCCATTCACGCAACTGCTGAAAGTCATTCCTGGGCAATCTTTCGATAGCCGCTTCGATTTCCACAAGCGTGCTCATTGTTGACCTCTCGAATTTCCTCGGACTGTCGATTCTTCAATTGCGGCCATACCCCAACCATGCCGGCAACTCTCGTTCGCACCAGTCGCGGTATTGTTGCATCGTGTCGAACACTCGAGAGGGTTCGTCATCCAAAACCGGCTTCTTGGTGTGAATGAAACCGTACCGAACCCTGTCCGGAAACGGCCGACGAGCCATCGCCTCAAACTCCGCGATCCACTCGCGCCGTTCGGCTTCGGTCACGTTCGTCAGTTCGTCCAGCGTTTTCATCTCAATTTCCCTTCGGAACCGCCACACGCTCCGCCTTGTTGAGCGCTTCCGAAATCTTCTTCGCATCACCGGCGAGCGGGCTTTCCGGGTAGTCGCCGATGAGTTGATCGAAGCGCTTGCGAGCCTCGGCCTTGCGGTCCATCCGGTACAGACAGCGGCCGTAGTTGAACAGGATCACGTCCAGGAACTTCGCGTCCGGATGGTTTTCGAGCACCGTCTCGAAGATGTCCACGGCGCGAGCGTAATCCTTCTGGCGGTAGTAGTAGTTGGCCATCTGAGCCACGGCCTCACCGACTCGACCGCTTTCCGGGAAGTTGTCGAAGACTTTTTTATATTCCTGAAACGCTCGATCGAAGAGTTGGGCTTTCGCAGCTTCGTTGGTCTGTTGATCGGCCATCTTGTCGTAGCACTGAGCGATCCCGAACTGAGCCTCGCCGCGAAGCTGGCTGGTCTGCATGTTGACCAGCCGCTGATAGACACCGATCGCGCGGTTGAAGTTGCTCTGTTTGAGAGCGACGTCGGCCAGTTGAAGCAGCGCGTCATCCACGAAACCGCTGTTGGGAAAATCTCGCTGCAATCGCTCGGCCATCGCGGCGGCGAGCTCCAGCTTGTCCATCTCGTAGTAGATCTTCCAAAGTTGCACGTAGGTTTCTTCGAGCAACTTACCACCGAGCTTCGTCGCCTCGGACATGATCTCGTCGCACAGATCGAGAGCCTGCTCGTACTTGGTGTCGGCGTTCTTCTTCAGGCCGAATTCCTTGTAGCGGTTCCCAATGTTGGTCAGCGCGTGAGCCGTTTTGAGCTGCGTCTGCACTCGCAGTTCACGATCGGAAATCAACGCCTTTGTGACTCGCACGCCGCCGAGGTTCCCTTCAATCGCCTTCGCGTCGAATGTGACCGTCCGCGCTTCCGGCATCGTGTTCTTGTCGTCCTTGTACGTCAGCCGCACAAAGTCTCCGGGCAACGCTTGCAACGCATCGTCCGTGGAAATGACCGCCTCGGCCTTGGCCAGCGCGACGGTCGCACGGAACACACCCGAGTGAATTGAATTGTCCTCGACTGGCTTTGCCGCAGGTTGAGTTTCCGGGGCGGCTGGCTTCGCCTCGCCCTTCGTCGGCGGAGCGCCCAGCAACGTTTCGTCTTGGCGAGCGGAGGGTGTTAACCCTCCGAGTTGAGCAACGTTCGACGACAAAACACTCGGAGGGTTGACACCCTCTACTCGCCGGACGCTGGTTGTCGCATCGTCGACGGCCGGCTTCTTCTCAAACTGATTCTCGACCTTGACCTCTGTCAGCGTGATTTCAACCCGATCCACTTTTTTGAACTTCTCGATCTTCGGCTCTCCCTCGTCGTCGGTCGCGACCGCCTTGCCAGACTTCTTGAGTTCGACCAACTCGTTCTCGATCTCCTCATCGGTCTTCGGCCGGACGACCTCAACTGTCGCTTTGACCGTGTCGGCGGCATCCGTCAGGTCGCGATCGGCGTCAATGATTTGCAGGTTGATCGTCTTGCCGAGCACCACACCGCGCAGAGTCTCCTTGAACGCTCCATCGGTGATCGACAACAGTCCGTTGCCGACGACCGTGACCTTGTGCAGCAGCTTGCGGTTGAATTGCTTGTCAGCAGTTTGCTCGTCGATGTACGAGACCTCAACGGTGTCGTCTCCCTTCAGTTCCAGCGTTCCGTTGCCGGGCTGTGGCTTGCCGAGCTTCGTCAGCAAGCTTCCCAAAGCGATCCGCACATTGCGGCCGACTGAAAAGCATTCGACGATTTCTTTGTCGCCGCTGGTCGCGATGCACTCGACCTTGATGGATTGCCCCGGTTCGAGCGCCGACAAGTCCGCGTCTTCGATCTTCACGAACAGTCGCTTGCCAGCTTCTAACTTCTCGACTTTGCCCTCTTCGCTGGACAGTGTCGTGCCGACTTTTTCCAGCGCCGAGATCGCTCGGCTGTAGTGGCCAAGTTGGAAGTGTCCGAGTCCGATGTAGTAGTAGGCCTCGTTGACCTGTTTGCTGACGGGATACTTCTCGATCACGTCGCGCATGACCTGAAAGCACTTGCCGAAGTTTCGAGCCTCGTAAAAACAAATGCCCGCTTTGAGAGTCGCCTCGGCCCGCTGCTCTTCGTCCTTGTTCTCTTCCGACGCAACTGCTTCAAACTGCGCACGAGCCTTGTCGTATTGCCGGTCTCGCTGGAGGAAGTAATTCCCCAACCGCATGTAGGCTTCGTAGCGCACCTTGCTCTTGGGGTACCGCTCAATCACCGACTGCCAAATCTCGACGGCCTTCGAGACTTCATCCGCCTCGTACCGAGCGTCTCCGGCCTCGACCAACTTCTTGGCCGCCCGATCCTCAACGATCGAGCCTTTGAGCGCGGGAGCCTCTTTGGTCTTGGCCGCGTCCTGGCTCCACACCGAACCGCTCAACCAAAACGAAACCGCTCCACAAACCACCGCCACACCAATTCGAGACGCACGCATGTGAGTAATCCATGATCGCGCACGTCCCTGTGCTGCTGTGAGATCACAAGCATCCCAGCTTGTCTGTCAAACTTTCGAATGCGGGGTCAAGCTACCGCACGATAAGGTCTCATTTCACCGCGTCGCTCGCCAGCCCTGTGGAACCCGCTCACCAAAATCGAGCCGCTGATTGAGCCGGTTGCGCGTTCACGTTGTCGAGCAGCCACATCTTCTCGGCGCGAGCATATTGCGACTTTTCGCTGTCGCACTGACTCCTTTCAAAACGCCGTGAGGCAGGCTGTAAACCTGCCTCACGGATTGTCTGGCGTCATTCAAGGTCATTCGCGATTAGGCGAACAATTCCTTGATGGGCGCGCCGTCTTCGACCAGTTTGAACGGGCGTTGGAGCGGCGTCATGATTTTCTTGTCGGGGTCGATGCCCAAAGCGTGGCAGAAACTGGCGTGCAGGTTCGAGACCTTCACCGGGTTGTCCTTCGGCTCGAAGCCATCTTCGTCGGACGTGCCGACAACCGTGCCGCCCTTGACGCCGCCACCGGCCATGAAGCAGGTGAAGACGTTCGGCCAGTGATCGCGGCCGGAGTCCTTGTTGATCTTCGGAGTGCGGCCGAATTCGCTGAGCATCACGATCAGCGTCTTCTTGAGCATCCCGCTGTCAGCCAGGTCGGTGATCAACGAGGCCAACGCCGGGTCCATGATCTCGCCATGAGCTTCCATCGCGGGGAAGTTGTTCATGTGCGTGTCGAAGCCGCCGCGATTCACTTGAACGAATCGCACGCCCGTCTCGACCAATTGCTTCGCCACAAGACAGCCGCGACCGAACGGCGTGTCGCCGTAACGGTTCAACTGCGACGTCGGCACTTTGTCGAGTTCAAATGCGGCGAGCGCAGGACTGCGCATCAGCGTCAGGGCTTCGTCGATCGAAGTCTGCGTCGATTTCAATTCCTTGTTCGACGACTTCTCGGCGAAGCGGCCGTTGAACTTTTCGAGCACTTCGAGGCGCTGATTACCGCGAGCCGAGACGATCCCTTCCGGGAACGACAGGTACGGGTCTTTTTCCCCCGGTCCACCGATGAAGTACGCTTCGCATTTCTGGCCGAGGTAGCTGGCCTTGGGTGCTCGACCGCTGATTGTGACGTAGGCCGGCAGATCGCCGAGTTGCTTCTTCTCAGAGGTCACTACCGAGCCAAAACCAGGATGCAACAGGTTGGCGGTTTGGTTGTAGCTGGTCTGCAACTGATAGGTGCCTCGGCCGTGATCGCCGTTGACGCCGGCAATCGAGCGAACCAACGCACAGTGTTCCATGACCTTCGCGACTTCCGGAAAGATTTGCGAAATCTTGATTCCCGACACCGACGTGTCGATCGCATCGAACTCGCCGCCGGTCGGCCGACCGGGCTTCGGATCGAACGTGTCGATGTGCGACATGCCACCGCCGTTCCAGAAGAAAATGACGTGCTCGGCCGTTGGCGTGTGATCGGTTCCGCCAAACGCGATCAAGTCACGCATCGAGAAACCGAGGATCGAGGCCAGCGACGCCTGCAACACAGCACGGCGATTCATTTGGTAATCCAGGCAGCCCATGTCGAGTTCCTTTCTGAAACGGGTTAATCGTGGGGCAGGTTTTCAACCTGCCAGTCAGAGAAACGAAACGGGCAGGTTGAAAACCTGCCCCACGAGGTCATGGCAAGAAACGAAATTCGTTGCAGTTGAGCAGAATCCAGCGGAAGTCGGCCATGCCATCGAACTGGTCTTTCTGACCGGCAATGATGGACTTGGCTTCTTTGATTTCGTTCGCGGTCGGCTCGCGGGTGAGGATCTCGCGGTAGGCCAATTTGATGGCTCCGTCGAGGTTTTTCTGCTCGGCCAGCACTGCGTGCATCGGCTCGAATTCACCGACGCGAGAGGCTTCGTGAATCAACTGGCCGTTGAGCATCATCAGGGCTTGCCGCATGTTGGGAGCGTGATCGCGAGACTCTCCGAGGATTTCTCGATCGGTTTGACCGAAGACGCGCAGGAAGTGTTCGGGCGCGGCGGGCGACGACATTCGCAATGACGAACCGAACCTCGGATTGTCGTCGAAGGTCGCCTTCACATAGCGGTCGATGTAATCGACGCCGCGACGTTGCGTCTGCATTTGAGCACGCATCCGCTCGGCTTCGATCTCTTCTTTCGACATCACACGCATCTCTTCGACTTCCACCTTCGTCCCTTCTTCTTTGGCTTTGGCAAGCACTTTGCCAAAGTCGATTTCGATCCCTTTTTCGAGATCCACGCCGGCGGCCGCCTCATCGTCCTTGTCCGTCGCGGGACCATTCATGGCCATCTTCTGTTCGAACTTCATGGCGGTGAGCGCCAAGCCTTGGCGGCCGGTTCCCGGCTTGACCATTTGCGAGAGCTTCCAAGTGGTCTTCATGTTCTTGCCGGGCGTGTGCTTCACGTCGAACAGGTGCCCAGCCGTAATGATGCTGTCGTACAACGTCTCGCTGAGCATCCGCCGCATCGGTGTGGCGAGGAACGATTTTTCAAGCTCTTGCTGGTCTTGTTCGGCCAAGCCGTAAACGTGTGCTCTTTGGTAGACTTGGCTGCTGACGATCAGTCGGACCAGCGATCGCAAATCGTAGCCGCTGGCCACGAATTCATCGGCGATGTAATCGAGCGTCCTCGGATGACTGGGCGGGTTGTTGTCGCTGAAGTCGTCAATCGGATCGACGATGCCACGGCCGATGAGATCGGACCACGCGCGATTCACCAGATTCTTCGCAAAGAACCGATTGCGGGGCGATGTCACCAAATCGGCAAGCTGCATTCGCCATTCGCTGGTCGTGTACAAGCCCGCCTTGATGTTGAGATCCTTGGCGTCCTGCTTGGCCTGTTTCGTGATAGCATCGTCCTGCTTTTTACCCTTCGCTTTTTGCTCGTTCTCCGAAGCGTCCGCCAACAGGTCATCAACGTCTGAGTCCTTCGCGCCAGCCTTCGCGAGGAGTGCATCTTTCGCGGCCTTCTGCTTGGCTCGCAACGCACTCAGCCGAGCGATGTATTCTGGCGTTTCGTTGGCGGCAACGGCGTCGAACGGGAAGCTCGGCTTCATGGGCTTCCGCTCGTCCGGTTTGGCCTTGCCTTCCGGCGGCCAGAGCACCGTCGATCGCTCATTTTCTTTGGCGTAAATCGTGCGAGTGAACTGATTCTCGATTCGCTGAGTCTTTCCGAAGTACGCCGCGAAGCCGTAGAAGTTTTCTTGGGTCCAGACATCAAACGGGTGATCGTGACACTGAGCACACGAGATGCGGACACCCATGAAGACTTGCGACGTGACCCCCGCGAGGATCATCGGATCGGCGTTGTCACCCAGCACGAATGCAACTTCGGGAGCAGCTCCCGCCTTGCCGTTGGTGGTAATCAGCCGGCGAGACATCTCGTCGTGCGGCATTCCATCGGCAATTGCCTGATGGACCCAAGCCAGCGCCGCCCCACCGCCGTCGGCCTGAGCACGCAGTCGAAACATGTCAGCATAAAAAACCGTCCAGCGATCAACGAACCGGTCATCGGCGATCAGCCGATCAATGATTTCATTCCGCTTGGTGGGGTTCTTGTCTGCCTCAAACGCGGCGGCTTCTTCATTGGTGGGGATGCGGCCGACCAAGTCGCAGTACACCCGACGCAAAAAAGTCAGATCATCGACGACGGGCATCGGATCAGCTTTGATGCCCCGTTCCTTATTTTCGAGAGCCAGAACTTTGTCGAGTTCCGTGCCGCTCGTCAGCTTTTTGGCCTGCTCCCGAAACGCCGCTTCCGCCTTCGGATCGACAGGAGGCTTTTCGACTTTTTTCTGAGCCACCGGTGGTTTCGCCTGAGCGTCAAAAACGCTCAACCCCAGGACTCCCAACGACAAACAGACGCTCGCAGCAAGAATCGGCCAACGCTTCACGGTCAGGCTCCTCTGGCGAAACGGACTCCAAGACCCCTCGAAACCCGAAGCAATCTATAAAAGTTCGCTGAAATCACAAGACGAGATGGCGGTTTTCGCAATTGAAGCTCAGACGTCGGACATTCTTGGCCACACAAGAACTGAACTTCAAAACTAGGGAATCAATCCATCAGGGCGATCAATCCACAGGTAATGTCCGTGGTCGGCGGTCACGATCACGACGGTTTCGTTCCAGTTGCTGTGCTTCTCGACCCAATCGGTGATGACTCGAAAAGCACGGTCTCCGGAATTGACCGCGCCGATCGAGTTGTCGAGGTTGTTGTCGTGGTTGGCCCAATCGACGTCGCCAGCTTCCACCATCAGCCAGAAGCCTGTCTTGTTCTTGCCAAGCACCGTTAAAGCGGCAGCGGTCATGTCGGCCAGCGTCGGGTTCTCAGTGAGGTCGGCAGGAGAGTACGACTCAACCTTATTGGTGCGTCCGATCGAGGGCTGAAAATCACCGTCGGCAGTCGCGAACGGCAAATGTCCCTTCGCCGCACCAATGCCATAGAACCCGAGCAACCGTTGGCCGGACGAGGCGGCCCTGTCAGCGGCTACCATCAGAGATTTACGACCGTTGGTTCCGGCCGTTCGTTCGGCGACAACGTACTGGCCACCGTTGGCCGAGTCGATCGACTTGCGGTCGGCTGCCGTCAACCAGATGTTGCCGGGAACAAAGTTTTTCCCCTGACCTTGCGTCTTCTTTTCAGAGTCTCCGGTCTTCGTCGCGGTGTCTCCGAAGCCGCCGCCGATCAGCACGTCGAGCCCTCGCAGCGGCTTGGTCGGATGCGCTATGGACGGCAGTCCGAGCAGGTCGCGAGTCAAATCCTGATAATCGTCCCGATCGACGTTCTGTGCATACGAGCACGCCGGCGTCGCATGGCTGATCGGCACGCTCGTGACCGCTCCGACGGCGAAGCCAGAGGCTTGAACTTCGTGAGCAATCGCGCTGACTTGATGGCCGGCGTAATCGACGTTGATCGAGTTGTTGTAGCTCTTCACGCCCGAAGTCATCGCTTGAGCTGTGTTGGCTGAGTCGGGATACGGGTGCTCGGCCTTGCCCTTGCCGTCAGATCCGCGACCGGTGAGGTAATAGATGTCTTCGGTGGGCGGCGACCACGGGAACGATCCGCCTTTCGCGACGTTGTAGCCACCTGGGGACTTCCCACCGGGGTTGGCAACTGTCTGCGTATCGACATTGGTGTCGGTGCCGTCGTTGTGCGGAGCGACGCACATGAAACCGAACTGCGTCGTGCCGTTCGCCGTGTAGTTTTGAAAATGCGTGCCGGTTCCTCGTCCTTCCGAGTAGCTGACCCGCCGCTCGTTGTAGATCGCGGCACAGCGAGTCGTCTGCCAGTCCATGCCGTCGAAGATCATCAGGATGACGTGCTTTTTTCCGGCCTTGAGCGCCGCACGCTGCAGCGCCGCGAGATCAGTTTGGTCGCAGTATTCGGCAGCGGGATTGAGCGTGTTGCTCGGCACTCGGCCGTAGATCGTCTTGAGCTTTGCCTCGCTGCGATACGCGCTGTTCTTGCCGAGATAGCTGTTGAGATCGACTCCCTCACCCGCGCCCAGAGTGCCAAACGTGTAGACCGGAATCAGCCGATTGCTGTGCGTGCCCCACTCCTTGTAGTTCTTGGGATCAACGCCCCAGTGAGCGACCGGCGATCGACCATTCTTGATCGCGGCTGTTTGCAAATCGCGCAGGTGATCGGCGGCGTTGGCGACCGTCGTGATCGAAAGCAGGCAGAAGCAGAGCAGGCGCGCGGGCATGTATTTACTTTCTCGTGACGCCGGAGGGAAAGAAGCGAGCCGATCATGCTCGCGGCGAGTCGCGGCAGAGGCAAGCGTTGGATGGTTGCCGATCATGTGGCGAGCCAGCGGATGGACGAGTGCTGAACGACTGAGCCGCCATGAATCACCCTTGACCGATTCATGCCAGGATCGGCTGGATCGCCGTGCCTTCGCAGATGGTCAGTGGACGGCCGAGATTGTCGGGCAACTGCAAGTGCGGATCGATGCCGAGGCAGTGGTAGATCGTGGCCGCGAGGTCTTCGGGAGGCGTCGGATTGTTGGCGGGATACGCGGCAAAGCGATCGCTCGAACCATGAACGATGCCGCCACGAATGCCTCCGCCCGCAAGGACGGACGTGAAGCAACTCGGCCAGTGATCGCGGCCGTCGCGGCCAGCACCGGCTCCGCCGACGACGCCTTGGCCGACGCGCGGCGTGCGGCCCATCTCGCCCGTCCAGACGATGAGCGTTTCGTCGAGCATCCCGCGTTCTTGAAGGTCGTCCAGCAATGCGCTGAAAGCCTGATCGGTGACAGGGCACAGCCGGGTTTTCAAGTCGATGAAGTTGCGGTTGTGCGTGTCCCAGTAGACGCTGACATTCGTGATGCCATCGTTCGGCCAAAAGACAGTGACGAACGGGACACCCGCCTCAACCAACCGCCGAGCTTGCAGAACCGATTGTCCGTGCGGGTTCATGCCGTAGCGTTCGCGGACGGACTGCGGTTCGCGAGACAGATCAAATGCCTCGACCGCGCCGCGCGAGGACAACAGCGAGAACGCTCGGTCGTAATGACTGCGAGCCGCTGCGATATTCGCATGACCTTCAAGCATTCGCAGTTGCTGGTCGATGTCGCCGAGCAACTCGCGGCGACGATTCGAACGTGCTTCAGGGACGTCCGCGTGCAATGAAAAATCTCCGACCTTGTAGTCGGGCTTGCTGCCATCGGCGTCGATGCGCATGGGGTTGAGCGTCGGGCCGAGCCAACCGGCTCCCTGGCCGTGCGACTCTTCGACGAAACGCGGCGCTCCATTGGGCACGATGGGCATCATCGAAACAAACGGAGGCAGAGGCCCGTGTCCGCGGCCCAATCGAGCCACGACAGAACCGATGCTCGGCCAGTCATCCGGCAGCGGTGCGCCGCGACGCGGAACGCCACGACCGGTCAACGGGAAGTGTGTGGCCGTGGTGTGATCGACGTCACCGTGAGTCATCGAACGGATGATCGCCAGCTTGTCGGCCCGTTGAGCCAGTTGCGGCAAGTGCTCGCAGATTTGCACTCCCGGAAGTTTGGTCGCGATCGGTTGGAACTCACCGCGATACTCCACCGGAGCATTCGGCTTCATGTCCCAGGTGTCCTGCTGAGCCGGGCCGCCCCACATGAAAAGGAAGATGCACGCCTTCGCGCGCGGTCGCGTTTTGTTGGCCGACACTGGTTCGGCTCGCGCGGCGGCCTGCGCTTGGAACCACAACGGCAAATCGAGTCCTGCCAGACTCAGCGCCCCCGCTCGCAGCACTTCTCGTCGCTCCATCGGAGCGGCGGCGAAGAAATCTCGGCAGGCGGTGGAAGCAGCAGCATTCATCGCAGGCCAAAATACGGCGATCTTCCACGGCAATCAAGACGGCTGCGTTGACAACTCAAACGATGCCCGAATATACCTTCGCCGCTTCGGAATCTGCGTAAATCCTCGGACATCAGCCGTGCCGATCATTCGGCGCTGGCGTCGGTTTCGAGGCTTAAATTGGCTGCGGCAGCGGGCTGCGGCATTTCTCGATTTTCAGTTTGTTGGAGGTTGCCATGAAGGAGGTCGTTCGTGGTTAAGTTGCGTTTGCGAGATAATGAGAAGATTCAAGACGCGGTGAAGCGGTTTCGAAAGTTGGTGGAACACGCTGGAATCAAGAAGGAAATGCGTCGCCGCGAGTATTACGAGAAGCCGAGTGAAATTTCTCGCCGTAACCGCCGCAGAGCAGAACGCCGCGCGCGACTGGCTCGTCTGAACCCGAACGGTACTGCCGCCACAAACGCCACGACCGGTCCTTAATCGAAATCCTGGTCTGTCGTCGGCGTTGCCGAAACACAAAAGCAAGAACAGCAAAACAACAAAAAAAGCACCCGTCCAAAGACGGGTGCTTTTTTGTTGTTCGATGATGATCCACTTGAAAAGACCGAACGGCGAGAGCTACTCGTCGTCGTCCTCCTCTTCTTCCTCTTCTTCCTCTTCTTCTTCCTCTTCCAGTTCGACTTCGACCTCAGCGACCTCTTCCTCGACTTCGACTTCCGGCACGTAGCGCTCTTCGTAAATGTCGGTAATGGCACCTGGTGGAGGGGCTCCGATCGCCTCTTTGACGGCTTGCAACCAATACAGACGCTTACTCTTGGATCGCAGCACTTCGATCCGTTCTTCGGCGGCTTTCTTTTGGTCGAAGGGGAAGCGGTCCTCCTCCTTTTGAGTGTTGTTGTAGATCACCCACACGATGCGTCGGCGTTCGACAGGCTTCGCGCGGGGCTTCTTTTTGACCGGTTTCTTTTTGGCTCCTGCAGCGACGACCCGCTTGCGCTTGCCCTTTTCGTCCTTCGCCGCCGAGCCATCAGCTCCCTGAGCCTCGGCCGCCTCGAACTCTTTACGCTTTTCCAAACGGCTTGCCATGTTTCGGAACTTCTCCTAACGACGCCTACGGTTGCCAGAGACCTCAGTGCCGGAACGAATTCCGGCGACGAAAGGCTCACGAAGGGGCGAGAGAATAGCAAACTGGCGGCAACCAGCCAACCAGCCGGCCAACTGACTCTGAGCCATTTTCCCCGAAACAATCAGAAAAGTTTCTGTAACCGGACTCCGCGAACCGATTCTTGGAAAAGCGATCAGACTGCGCGAGCCGTGTTCAAGGAGAGCGGTTCGACACACCCCCGCCTCGGCGGGAACTGCCGAAGACGAAGGAGAGGAGTCCATGAGACATCTTGGAAAATGGCTGATGGCGTTGGGGTTGCTGGCCATTGTGCCCGCCGCCAGCGACGCGGCGTTGTGGGGCAATTCCGCCCAAAGCCAACAGGCGGCGAAGCAGAAGAACCAAAAGGCAGCCAACGAGGTTGCTGGTGCTCTGCGAAGTGCCAAGCTGCAAGGCTATGACATCGGCATCGAGGTCAAGGAGGGCACCGCCATCCTGACCGGTGAAGTGACCGATCCGGCTCAAAAGGACAAGGCCACGCAAGTCGCTTCGAGAGCGAA
>CAMDPK010000109.1 GCA_945904015.1 Candidatus Kuenenia stuttgartensis
GCTGACGCGCCGGAGAATTTTCCAAGGCTGAGGGAACTACTTGTGTTTGGCGAACTACGACCAGTCGATGGCGGAATGCCAATCCTGTTGGACAAGCCATCGCTCACTGTCGGACAGGATCGCACCAGCGACGTGGTGATTGAGCATCCGTCGGTGTCCGCCAGCCATTGCCACATGGAGTTCCGCGAGGGCCATTGGTTCATCGAGGATCTCGGCAGCCGGGACGGAATCCGAGTCAATGGAGAAAAAGTCGAGAGCGCCTGGGTTCCCGCCTTGAGCGTGATCAACATTGGCGCGATCGAGTTCGACTTGCAGTATTCCTCCCAAGGTCCGGAGTCCGATCGCCACGGCTCGGTCTCTGCTGCGCAACTGTCGAAGCTCGACCGAGTTTTGAAGTCGGTGCAGTCGTTCAAAACCCTGCGCATCCAAATTCAAGCCGATCAGTCGTTACCGGCGAATGTCTCGAAGACACTTTTGGGATCGCTCCAACCGATCAATGGAGGGGACTCCATTCCGCTGTTGTACGACGAACTTTATCTCGGCCGCGATCCGGACAGCGATGTCATCCTGCCGTACATGTCTGTGGCTAAAACTCACTGTGTCCTCCGATTTCAAGAGGGCTACTGGTTGGTCCGAGATCTCAACAGCAACGGAGTCACTATCGACGGCAAGACCACCCAGGAGGGCTGGCTGCTGCCGGGAACCGTGCTGGGATTGGCCACGCACCAATTTGAGATGGCCTATTCCACGACAGCCACTTCTCCGCCACCCGAAATGGCGGTGCCGATCAATGAGTTCGACGTGAGTGACGATGACTTGGAGCCAGTTGCCGACTCAGATGTCTTCGATGTCGACGAGTCCGCACTGATCGACAGCGATGACGAGATCGACGCCTACGATCCCGCGCTTGTCGAGCGGGATCATCAACCGGATGCGAGCAACGCCCAGCCTGTCTCCGATGCCGCTCGCGTTTCAGAACCTCTAGCAGCCAGCCCAAGTCTGCCACCAGTCCGCGACCAGCCACTCCTGGCCGTCGCTGAGATGCTGCAATCGGTTGAGAGCGTCGTGCCGTCGATCGAGCACTCTGAAGAGACAGTTTCTTCGGAGCCAAAACCCCTCGCGCCAGCGACGACGACAACCTCAAACGCCAAACCGCGAGCCACCGCGAGGTCGATCCCCAGCAAGAGTCTTCCGGCCAAGAAAACGCGACGAAGCAAACGTGAGCGACAACCGACAACTCCCAAGGCGACCGCCCCGTCGGTCCCCCAGCCGCCGTCAACGACTCCCCCTGAGACCACGACCACACCAAGGTCTGACTTCGCTTCGTTGAGACGCAACCAAATCCTTCAATTCTTGAAGGACCGCAACTTTGACGCACTCTTGTTGACGCAGCCATCGAACATCGCCTGGTACACCGGTGGGACCAATGCTCCTCGCGGGCTCTTCGGCCAAATCACCGCCGCACTGCTGCTGACCCCGGACTCGGCAACTCTGCTCGCCCGCCGATCAGACGTCGATGTGATGCTCGGCTCGGAAAGTTCGCTGGCCGGACTTCAACATCGCGTCTGCGAGTGGCCGGAAGATTCGCAAAACTTCTTGAAGGACTGGAGCCAACCGAAACGACTCGCCTGCGACCGGCCGCTGGACTTCTGCGATGACGTGTCGTCGGAAATCGCCGCGATGCGGCTCCCGTTGTCCTCGTTGGAGATTGAGACCCTCCGAAAGCTCGGAATTCGAGTCACGCGCGCGATCGAGAAAGCCGCCAGAGAACTTCGTCGCGGTGACACTGAAGCGCAGATTGCCGGTGACGTCGCATCGCGGTTGGTGCGGCATGAAGTCGTTCCCGAACGAATTCAGGTCTGGGGGGATGGCCGAGGGCAAACCTGTCCGAACTGGACGTTTCGTCGTGATGCTGTCGAGCACTTCTGCACGATCTCCGTGGTCGCGCGCCGGCAAGGATTGCACATCGCCGTCTCGCGCACCGTCAGTTTCGGAACTCCGCCCAAAGACCTTCGCTGGACACACTCTGACATGTTGTGGACCCACGCGGCGGCCATGCAGGCAACACGGGATCAGACGGACGTTTCGACTGTGTTGACTCGTGTTAAAAACGCCTGCGAGAAGCTCGGCTTTGCTCCCGATTGGCAAACGACTCTTCCGGGATGCGTGACCGGCTATGAATTGTGCGAAGCGCCAATTTCCTCACAGAGTTCGCTGCGTCTGCGATCTGGCATGCCACTCATTTGGCAATCGTCAATCGGTCCCGCCAGAGCCGTCGATACTTTGCTCGTCCGAAAAGCGGATTGCAAGGTGATCACCCAGACGGGCGAGTGGCCACAGTCCAGCATGACCATCAACGGGGAACGATTTCACGGTCAGGCCGTGCTTCAGCGTGACACCTGACATCGCAATTGAGCGACCTCCTTTTTCAACCTTGTGTCTTCGAATCGGGCGAAGGAGGTTGGTCTCAACATTCTGAAATCCTGCGGTGCTAACGATGTCGCGAATCCTCGCTGTGGCGGCACTCCTTTGTGTCTCTGGAATGTGCGCGCTGATCTATCAGGTGGCTTGGATTCGGGAGCTCAGGCTCGTGTTCGGGGGCGCGACCCCAGCGGCCGGAGCTGTATTAGCAGTCTTCATGGGTGGATTAGGTCTCGGCAATGCCATCCTCGGTCGGTTCGTCGATCGTCACCACAACCCGCTTCGCTTGTACGGCCTGTTGGAGTTAGCAATCGCCGTTTTCGCTTCGCTGACTCCGTTCCTGATCGACTTGACGCGTGCCATCTACATCTCCTTCGGGGGACAGGCTGTGCTGGGCCTGACAAGCGCAACACTGGTCCGTCTCGGACTGACGGCCCTCGTGCTGGCACTTCCCACGATTGCCATGGGCGGCACTTTGCCAGCCGCAGTGCGAGCGGTGACATTACCTAATGACGTCCAGCGAAAGAGCGCTGCGCTGGTCTATGGGCTGAATACTGTGGGCGCGGTGTTCGGCGTGGTTTTGAGTACGTTCTGGCTTTTGGAAGCGCTGGGGACTCGATCGACGATTTGGGCAGCGGCGATCATGAACGGCGGCTTGGCGTTCGCGGCACTCCACATGTCGAGAACATTCCCATTACGCCCAACAGTGCTCAAGCGGGAGAATTCGGCCAAAGTCGCTTCCAGGAAGTTACCGCGCTCGGTGGAGGAACCGGCATCGAGCCACCTGCCGCGCGGACTGGTCTATCTGGTCGCCGCCCTGGTGGGCTTCGCGTTTTTTTTGATGGAACTGGTGTGGTTTCGAATGTTGACACCGCTTCTGGGCGGAACCACCTACACGTTCGGCGTGATCCTGGCATTGGTGTTATTGGGAATCGGCCTTGGGGGCCTGCTCTACCCTCTGATTTTTCGAGTGGTCAGACCGTCGGGAACGGCGTTCGCGATCACTTGCCTTTTAGAAGCCCTTTGCATGCTCGTCCCGTTTGCGTTAGGCGACGAACTGGCGGTGCTGGCTCAGGTGCTCCGCGAACAGACCGAGCACAGTTTTCTCAGCCTCATTGGAGGTTGGGCGATCGTATCGGCGGTAGTGGTCTTTCCTGCCTCACTGATTAGCGGCATCCAGTTTCCAGTGCTATTAGCTCTTTTGGGCCGAGCCGAGGAGAACATTGGCAAGGAGGTCGGCATGGCGGTCGCAGCGAACACACTGGGAGCGATTGCTGGCTCACTACTGGGCGGGTTTGGACTTCTGCCGTGGTTGACTGCGCCGGGGGTCTGGCTGACCGTGGTTGCAATGCTCGCGCTGCTTGGAACCGCCACTGCTCTACGAGAAGCGGTGTTGGCGAAAAAGAAACAACGGGCGCTCTTGCCTGTGTGCCTATGCCTGCTGGTGATGTTTTTGATGCGAGAGCCCGGACCGACCGCTGCTTGGCGGCACTCCGCGATTGGGGCGGGGCGTTCCAAGTTCCCCGTGGATCGGACGCCAAACTCGCTTCGCCAGTGGGTTCAATGGAATCGCTCCCGTATCCAATGGGAAGCGGACGGTGCCGATGCCAGTGTCGCCATTTCAGCAACGGACGATGGCGTGTCCTTTCTGGTCAACGGGAAGAGTGATGGCAACGCGATCAGCGACGCCGCTACCCAGATCATGTCCGGCGTTTTGGCGGCGATGCTCCATGGTCACCCCAAGACCGGCCTCGTGATCGGATTGGGAACCGGCGAATCGGCGGGATGGTTGGCCGAAGTCGGTTCCATCGAGAAGGTCGATGTCGTGGAAATTGAGCCCATCATCGAACAGGTTGCTCGGGAATGTTCGCTTGCGAATTTTGACGTACTCAATCACCCGAAAGTGCGCATCCACCACAATGATGCACGCGAGCATCTCTTCACATGCCAAGACCACTACGACGTCGTCTTCTCAGAACCGTCGAACCCGTATCGAGTGGGGATTGCCAGCCTCTTCACCTCAGAGTTCTACCAGGCCGTGCAGCAACGACTGAATCCGGGTGGCGTTCTCGTGCAGTGGCTTCAGTGTTATGAAATCGACGAAGAAACTGTGCGCATGACGCTTGAGACCATCCGCTCGCAATTTCCTCATGTCGAGATTTGGACGGGAACTCCGGGTGATCTTCTGCTGGTTTGTTCCAACAGTCCGCTACGGCACGACGCAACGGAGCTGTCTGGCTGGATGAAAAAACACCCCGTTCACTCAGCCGCGATCTATGCCTGGCGATCTGTGGAATTGGAGAGCTTCCTGGGGCACTACGTCTGTGGCGTTTCCACGGTCGATGCACTTCGCGGCACGCCGGCCCCCCAAAAAATCACCGACGACCGTAACTTGCTGGAGTACCGATTTGCTCGGACCCTCGGACGGAGCGGTGAGTTCGGCGTCGACCAACTGCGGGCATTGGCATTTCAGCAGGGTGACGACAAACCGGCAATCACGGGCGGCCATGTCGATTGGTCACTGGTCCTCGACGCATGGATTCTTTACCACGGGGAGGTTCCGGGCCTGAAAATGGAGCCGGATCGTGCCGCGCGAGCAAAGTCCATGCGGCTCTTTCCCGAGGACTGTCCTGGAGTGATTCGCGTTTGGGAGTCCCAGCCAAGGCCGCCCCGACTTCTGACCGAGATGACGCGGCTCGCGCAGGCCTATGCCATCCTGGACCAACCGAAAAAAGCCCGCGAATTGATTGCAAAGATCAAGGAGGTGGACCCACTTACCGCACGAATCCTCGACGCTCAACTCCTGAGTCAAGACGGAGACCTGGAAGGGGCAGGACGGTTGTTGGTCTCCGCCTTCGAAGAACTTTCCAGTCGTCCTTGGGTTGATCGTGCGGTCGGCCAGGACGCCTTCGCACTCGCGCTGATCTTGGCGAAGCGATCACCGGTCCAGGCGGAACTGCTCCTCAAGGCACTCCTCCGGCCGTTGAGCCTGTACGCTTTTGATTCCAGACGCCGGGACACGCTGCTGGCAATAGCAGCCAACTTCAATGTGCGAGTCCAGGAGGCCGTTCTGGCGGAGTTCGAACCGCATGTGCCCTGGAATGAGCCCTTCCTGAGAGCACGCCGGAATGTCTACCGAGCCACCTCGAATTCCTTGGCCGTCCAAGCAGAACGTGATCTGGTGAACTTCCTGAATCAACAAAGCAATCGGTGAGACATCAACCTACCCAAGGATGGCGTGGACTCGGTGCTAGGGTGCGGCATTGGCTGGCGTCGCCGCCTGCTGCAATAACAGCCGAGCTTCTTCTTGCCTCGCCGGCGTCACGGAGCCAACGAGTCGACTGTACGATTCCAAATCCGAGAGTGCTTTATCGAGATTGCGGAGGTTGACCCATACAAGGAATCGATTCCAGTGGGCTCTTGCGAATTTCGGGGAGAGTTCGATGGCCCGGTCAAGGCTAGATTTCGCCTCCTCAAAGCGACCGAGTTCTCCTAAAGCGCTAGCATGGTTGTTCCAGTATTTTTCTGAACGGGGTTTGAGTTCGAGTGCATGCGAGAAATCCAACAAGGCCTTGGTGTGGAAACCAGTTTGCATCATTAAAGCCCCTCGATTGTTCCAAGCAGCGGACAAATTTGGATCCTCTGCGAGAGCCTGGTCGATGTGTGAAAGAGCCTCATTGAACCTCTCCTGTGCGACCAAGCAATAAGCGAGATTGTTATGAGCCACCGGATTCCTCGCCTTTGTAGGATTGAGGTGAGAGGAGGGATTCTCGTAGGTCACTTCCAAAACTCGCCCCCAAAGTCTCTCCCCAGACGACCAGTACGAGATTTGTCGCCAGGTTAGCGGTATCCACACCAAAGTAGCTAATGCCGCTGGAATGACAGCGATTTTCCAAATCGAGGGATGACGCCAACTGTATATCGTCAGACATCCCGCCCAAGCGAATGAGAGTCCCAGCATCGGGAAGTACATGTAGCGATCCGCCATTGCCTGACGGCCAACTTGAACGAGGCCAAGCATCGGAACGAGCGTGCCCAAATACCACAGCCAACCAATTAACACACAAGGAGATCGATGCCGCAGTTTGATTGCTGCCAGCGAAATCGCCGTGACCAAAACGATTCCAACGCTCACACTCGAAAAATTGAGATCGTGTTCAGGATGAGGATAAAAGGCACATAGATTCAGAGGCCAAACCTCGTTCCGGATATACGCCACATAACTGACGATCGCATTCCCCACCCGTAATGGTGTCGGATAAGCACTGAGATTATCGAGCGAGCCAGCGGAGCGTTGCGCTAGCATCACGATGATGCATAGAATTAGGCTAGACAAGAACAGCGACCATTTGTCCCAACACAGCCCTGCCCAAACGCGCCAGATTGGCATGTGCCCAAAACCCCCTCGGTCTGCATTATAAGTTTCTTGAGGTTGCCAACGCTTGAGCGGCCAATAATCCAGCAACAACAATAAACATGGGAGCGTGACCAATGTCGGCTTGCTAAGTAGACTCAGTCCGTGCAGCCCGGTGATGATTAGCATTCGGCGCCATGATCTTAGCCCCGTAAAGCTGACGTAGTGAAGCATCGCCCAAAGGCCAAAGAACGTGCTCAACAGATCCTTGCGCTCGGCCACCCAAGCGACAGATTCGACATGTTGTGGATGTATTGCTAGGACTCCCGCCACAATGCCCGCAGTAAGTTCACTGCCGGACAATCGTCGGAATACCAAGAAGGTCAGCAGCACATTGCCCAAATGTAAAAGCACGTTGACGGCATGGAACCCAACTGGATTCAGTCCGAACAGTTCCACATCGAGCATCAGCGAAAGCCAAGTCACAGGGTGGTAGTTGGACGCCTCAAACGTCGAGAACGCCCAGGCAATGGATTCGGCTGTCAGTCCTCGTTGGACCATGACATTCTCGGTCAGATATTCTTGGTCATCCCAATTGACGAACCCCAAAGCGAGGGCCGGGAAATAAGCCACCAGCGTGAGTACTGATAACAGCAGGAACGGGCACCAGCGAGCAAATGTCGAGATTCTCATGGTTGTTTCTCAATCACGCATGCTCACCGCTCACTGAACAGGCTGCATGGGGCAGGCTGCATCGCTCCCGTCGCCGCATCAGGAATTCGATCGGGGCCAACACTTACGAACATCTACGGCCCGCTGAGCCCGCTGCTTGTGGGGTAGGTGCCAAATCCAATTAACCGGTCCAATCCAATCAACGACCACCCCCACCCACATCCAATGACTTGATGAGCTTTCCTGATTCGAGGTCGAATATCAGCACCTCGCTGCTTTCGCTTCCGCCGACCGCCAGTCGCTTCTCATTGCCACTCAGAGCGAATGCTTCGACAAGCTCAATTCCAGCGTTGCAAATCACTTTTGATTCTTCGGCTTCAATCTGCCATTCACGAACCTCACCGTTCATATTCACCGTCAGCACTCTTTGAGAGTCGCTGTGAAACTGCAGGGCAACGACATTTAACGGCGTATCCGAATCGAGAAATTTCTCGCGAGGCTTTTGCCGCGGGGCCGTTAGATCCAAGACACGCAGCCTGCCCCCTTGCTCGGCTCCGACGAGCCAATTGCCATCCGGGCTAATCGCCAGCCGGCTGAATTTCTTCTGAACCTTCGCTCGGGGAAACTCTTTGACTCGCTCCCCAGATGCCACCGCCCAAAGGCCGACTTCGCCAATTCCACTGGAAGCGGCCAGCCATTGTCCATCTGGGCTGATCGTCAAGTTGGACTTCAAATTCGGTTCAATCTGGATAGATCCAATTTTGTGACCAGACTCCAAACTCCAAACGATCACAGTTAAGTCTTGGTCGAGTGTGGCTGCGAACTTTCCATCTGGAGTCGAAGAGGCTGAGACAATTGGAGATTCATGTTCCTTCCAGACGGTCGCTGAATCTGGAGTTCCCGACAGATTCCACGGGATGACTGTCTCACCGGAAATCAGAACCACGCCTCCACTTGCCCGAACCAGCGGGGTACCAGCGCCCTGCGCAGAGATCTGTTCAATCACACGTGCGTTTTCAACGTCCCAGACTTCTAACATTCCCCTAGTCCGTTCCGCGACCAACGTATTGCCATCCGGGCTGATCGTTAGCGATGCGATGTTGCCTCGCAACAGAATCTGTTTAGGCCCACCAATCGTCGTTTTCAGTAAGAACATCACAAGGAGGCCTGCCGCGAGAACTCCGACTACGGCGCTTCGAGTCGCTGTAGTTTGCGGTATCAACAAATAAGCCCATTTCGGAACGAGTCTTCCGAGCAGATCTCGTGATCGAACTCGGCGAACGATTTCCTTGACGGCCTTATTTTCGATGGCCCCATCCAGCTCTTGGATCACCTTCTCGGCACCGCTGCGAACCATGGGGTCCGAGTCTTCCAGCATCACCGCCAGTGCTTTCAGCGTCTTCGGATCATTGAACTTCGCGATGGCGTTGATCGCGTGATAGCGCACTTCGGGGGCTCCGTCTTTGAGCATCGCCATCAAGGCGGGAATCGTGCTCCTTTCTTGAATCGCTCCCAGAGCGATGACGGCCTGACAACGGATGGAGAATTCCTCACGCAGCGCCTCTTCGAGGTACGGACACGCCTCGCGAGCCTTCAGTTCTCCCAGCGATCGCGCGGCGGTCGCACGGACTTCGCGAGAAGCATCCTGACGGAGCACTTCTCCGATCACTGGCACCAACGAGACGTCTCCGGAATTTCCCAGCGTTTCCACCACGCGACGACGCAAAGTCGGCTGCGGAGCATGCAACAACGAGGTGAGTGCCGGAATTGCCGACGGCGCACGCAGCTTTTTCAGCGCCAACACCGCCTTGAGCATCACGTCTTCGTGCTGCGATTGCAGCAACGGCAACAATCCCGGCGCGGCCGAGGCATCGCCCAGTTTGCCAACGGTCTCGACGATCGCCTCCACGAACGGAGCGTCCAGCGCGACCAGAAGATCCCAGCCTTGAAGTACCTTCAACAGTTCGGGGACGGCCCTGGATTCACCCAATTCGCCCAGTGCGGTCGCGGCGTAACGCCGCACTTCGGCATCCTCATCTTGCAGAGCATTCAACAGGGGGCGAAACGCGCGTTGATCGACGAGCCGCACCAAGCCCGATGCGGCGTTGGCTCGAACCGAAACGCAGGGATCTTGCAACAGTTGCAGCAGGTGCGGCACCGAACTCGGATCGCCGATGAATGCCAACGCCTCTGTGACATGCGCTTTGAGCACGTTCGAGACGTGACTCAGGCACGCGACGAGTGACGGCACCACCTGCTTGTCGCCGATTCGGCCGAGCACCACGACGGCATCCAACGTCAATCCTAAGTCGTTCGAGTGCAGCAGGCTCAGCAACTCCTGCGTGACGCGCGGACCAAGCCGCACGAGCGCGTCGTTCGCCAATGGCTTCCACTGCGGACGTTCGATTCCGTACCGCAGTAGCGGCCTGACGACGCGGCGATCGCCGACCTTTTTGAGGGCCGCGAAAGCCGCTCGAATGACATCCGCATCTCGGTCCAGCAACGCTCGCAGGACCGTCGAAACCGCTTCCGGATCGCCCAATTCGCCCAAGGCCGTGATGGCTCCTTCACGAATCATCGACAAATTGTCCTGAGCATGTTCGACCAGAATCTTCAGGACTTGGCTGTCGTGGGACTGGCCCAAATCCAGCAATGACTGCCGCCGCGCGACGGTGTCGGCATCGCTGAGCACATTGGCCGTTTCCAGTTGTTTGCGAATCTTGCGCAGCTTGAGGAACGACAATTTCCCTTGAGGGGGAGGCACAGCATCGGCTGGCACGGGCAACCTTGCTGCCGATTCAATCTCCTGTTTGATGGACTGCTCGTTGCCGGTTCGGTTCATCGCGGCCGATTCCGAGGATCGATTAACTGCGGACGAATCGGCCGAAGACGACGTCATCCGAGTTGGTGATGCCACGGCTGAAGGACGTTCGATCGGCGGCATGATCTGGCTGCCGCTGCTCGACACACGGTCTTGTGAGATCGGCACCAACACCGCCGCCGAGCACTTGGGACATTTCACTCGCTTGCCGCGCAGCGCGATGCTGACACGAATCGCCGCGCCACACGCGCACGTCACACGTAGTTTTTCGCTGTTCGGCGGACGAGGAGTGCTGCGCTCGATCGTGCCGATCGCCGTGTCCGATTCGAGCTTCGCCGACGGCACTTCCATTTGTGGCGCACTCGCCGGCACCGAAGCGGTGGCAGCCGGCCGCTTCAGCACTTGATTACAGGCTCGGCAGTGCGCCATGTCTGGCGAAACTTCCGCGAGACAACGGGGACAGACGACTGTCGTCGATGACATAGTCTCAGACCTTCAAGCCGTAGAGTGGGTCGAGTCATTGAGACCCACCGGATGAGTGGATGATTGGGGGCCAAGGAAAAACAACTCCATAGACCGGTTTTTCAAACCGGTCATTCAGCCGGCTCGGTTTGAAAAACCGAGCTACGCAAACACGGAGTCATTTTTCCCAGCCAGCCCCTTGCCGTTCGTAGCGGGTCTCGATGACTCGACCCAGCCGACTCTTTTCGGACGCACCAAGAAAACGGCCAAGGGCGGGCGGACGACGCTCATCGCGTCTTCCGTTCCGCCCTCAGCTCAACACAGGGGGACACATAGATACAACTGTCTCGAATTACTCGAATTTCCCCTTCGTCAAGCTCTTGAAATTCAAGAACGTGCCGGTGTACACCTCGAATGGGTTGATTTCGCAAACCCCATCGGCGTAACCGTCCGTTTGAGGCGTAGCACCGGACACAGGGAATCCGGGATTGAAGAAGGTATCACCGTTGAGATCCCTCAACTCCTTCACACTGCCGTCTGCCATGAGAATGTTTGCCTTTCCGCTATGGATGGCCTGCCAGTCGCGAGTGTCCTGAAGGATCAATTTCCCTACCAAAGTGCCCGTTGCGCCCGTGCCCGCAAAAGTAACTTCATTAGTCGAATTGACAAGTTGGCCGATGATTGGAAACTTCGCTGGGAGATACTGGCTGGCCGCATCAGTCACCTCAATGAGCTGGACCTTGGTGCCGGTCCAATAGGCTGGACCATCGTTGGCAGCTTCACCCAAACGGGAACCGGCCACCAATTCTCTGTTGATTGTCGTCACCAAGACCGCTTCGTCGATGTCACCGGCAGCGGAGTCTCCCAGCATAGGGATATTGTTCGACGGAACATCAGATACCTCAACCATACGCTGAGTGAGCGGCCCAGTCGTATTATTGACTTCCTTGAAGCCTTTAATACTGACGGTTCCGGTTCCAGCCCAGGTGTTTGCATAGAGAGTCGACGCTCCGATGACGTCCAGATACGGCGAACCTGTCGCTGGTGTGTTTGTCGCGAACTTCACACCACTGCGCGACATGTGCCAGCTTGAGGCATAGTTGGTATTCATCCCCAACTCATTCACCATCTTTTGCGTCGCCAGTTTAAGCGTAGAAGTTGAATCCTTCGGCAGGATGGGCACCGTAAGCGATGCACCATCAAACAGGTACAGATCGGAAACATTGAACTTTGACGAATCCGGATTAGCCGCCAAGCGAATGCCATTCGAGGTGTTCTTGTCGCCATTGGCGTCGTTCAGTTTTTCACTGCCTCGGACGGGGTTGGTGGGGCATTTCATCTGATCCGGTTTGCCAGCCTTCAATTCCACAACGTCGGCGACCCACCCGTGCTTGTCCATCAAACCGTCGCGCAACATATCCCATTGCCCCGTCGACAAGCGCGTACTGGGATCTTTGCCCGCGAAGACATGCATCGCGAGACCAATCTGACGGAGGTTGCTCTTGCACTGTGTACTACGGGCCGCTTCGCGGGCGGCTTGCACCGCTGGCAACAACAGCGCGACCAGAATGGCGATGATCGAGATCACCACCAACAGTTCGATCAGCGTAAAGCCGCGTCGCGCCTTCATCAAAGACAATGGTTTCGAGACCTTCATTCGAACTCTCCTTGAAGAAAAAGAACTCGGTTGAGCGGACGACCGGGATTCGGTCGAACATTCCGCTCAAACCCTCTGAACCTTGGCGATTCCCTTCATCCCTTCGCGAATCCTTCGCTGCTGACTTCTGACCTGCGCCGCTCACGTGATCATCGCGAGCGGCCTTGCTTTCGCCGGCGGAACTGTCGGGAGCCGGATCTGAATTTCGGCGGCACGGTACGAGTCACGCTTGAGGCACTGATGAACCAATGGTGAAGACTTCGTGAAGGGGCGAGACTCGTGATCTCTGCCGTTCGCAACTCTGTCCTTCGCAACTCAGTCCTTCGCAACTCTGCGAACACTGCTCTCAACACCCGCAAGCTATCTGGCCGACATGAAGCCTTGGCGAAGAGCGGATGAATCCCAGCCGAATCTCACACGTCAGCGGGAGCGCGTTCGGACCAGTTCGGCGAAACGCTCGTGTCTTCGAGCACATCCTGCCGCAACACCACTAGAAGCGGAGTCTCGTCCGCCGCACTCCACTCGCTGAGCCTCGACGTGACTTGCACCGGATGCACAAAGTACGGTCGCCGTTACACTGACGCCCCATGACACCACAGCAGTTCATCGCCAAGTGGCGACAGGCGAACCTTTCGGAGCGAAGTGCCGCGCAGCAGCACTTTCTCGATCTGTGCGAGTTGCTCAATCAGCCGAAGCCGGTGGAAGCGGACCCGGAGGGGGCGTGGTACACGTTTGAGCGAGGCGTCCACAAAGTCGGTGGCGGCGAGGGCTGGGCCGACGTCTGGAAACGGGGCATTTCGGCTGGGAGTACAAAGGCAAGCGGAAAGATCTGAAGGCGGCCTACAACCAGTTGCTGCAATATCGCGAGGACTTGGAGAACCCGCCGCTGTTGGTGGTCTGCGACCTCGACCGGTTTGAGGTTCACACCAACTTCACGGGCACGGCCAAGAAGGTTTACGCCTTCGATCTGGAAGGGCTGACCGAGCCTGCGAACCTGAGCATCTTGCTGAATGTGTTCACGGCCCCGGAGAAGCTGCGGCCGAACGTCAGCACGCGGGCGGTTACGGAGCAGGTGGCGAAGCTGTTCGCGGAACTCGCGAAGAGTCTGCGACTTCGCGGCGTACCCGCCAAAGACGCTGCGCACTTTTTGATGAAGCTGATGTTCTGCCTGTTCGCCGAGGACATCGAACTGCTGCCGAACAACGTCTTCACGCGGTCGTTGGAGAGCGCTCGCAAGACGCCGTCCCGTTTCCAAGGGCTGATGACCGACCTATTCACGGCGATGAACGCGGCTACCTTTCGTTCTCCGCAAGATGAAGGTTGTTCTCTGGAGTGCGATTGGTAATCTCTCCGCCATGAAGACGAGCATTCTGGAATTCGACGAGACGGCCACCCGGCAGCACAGCGTCTTGTCGCTTTACAGCGGTGCGATGGGCTTGGACATCGGAATGCACCAGACTGGCCGCTTCCGGTTATTAGGATGTGTGGAGAAAGTTCCTGCTTTTTGTGACACGATTCGGCGCAACCGTGATGCGGGTTTGCTCGGCCAGCAGCCGTTTGAAGTTTTTCAAGCCGACATGTCCGAGCTTGATCCGGGCCAGTTGATGGCTGATCTCGGCTTGAAGCGGGGAGAGCTTGACCTGCTGGTGGGTGGCCCTCCCTGTCAAACATTTAGCACGACCGGTAAGCGAGCGACGGTCCAAGACCCCAGAGGGACTCAGCTTTGGAACTTCTTACGATTTATTGAAGCACTTCAGCCCAAAGCCTTCTTGATGGAAAACGTCCGGGGCTTGATGTCGGCGGCATTGAATCACCGCCCACTTCATCTGCGTCCGGACAAAGGTGGCAGTCCATTAGAGGAGATTGAACAACCAGGTTCGGTGATTCGCGAATTCCTGCGCGACTTGCACGACGAGTATCGAGTCGATTGTTTTGAGGTCAACGCCGTCAACTACGGCGCGCCGCAACTTCGCGAACGAGCGATCTTCATCGGCAACCGCTTCCAGCAAGTCGCCGACTTTCCGGAGCCAACGCATGGCCTTGACCGTCCTCTCGTTCGCGATCTCTTCAGCAACATCGAAGAGGAGCCCGCATCTCTAAAATCGTTCGGCACTTTGGGAGACGCGCTGGCTGGGCTTCGAGAAGACGCGCCGGTCATTCTCGATTTCAGTCCACGCAAGAAACGCTACTTGGCGATGGTTCCGCCGGGTGGAAACTGGCGTTCTCTTCCCGAAGAGATCGCTCGTGAATCGATGGGCAAGGCGTTCGTCGCCAAGGGAGGCCGTTCCGGTTGGTGGCGACGGCTGAGCTTGGATTTGCCGTGTCCGACGATCGTCACGATGCCGAATCATGCCAGCACATCGCTTTGCCATCCCACCGAGACGCGCGCTCTGACGTTGCGTGAGTGCGCCCGAGTTCAAGAGTTCCCGGATGAATGGCAGTTTTCCGGCACACCACTGGAGCAGTACACACAAGTGGGAAACGCGGTGCCCGTGCGCTTGGGACGAGTCTGTGGCGAAACTGCGGCGACGTTGCTCGACCAAATCCAGACTTGCGATCCTGGCCGAGTCACCACGGACGCTCCGCCTTGCCGAGTCGTCTATTTGAAGTCTCATGTGCGAACGCGGCAGTGGTTCAAACAAGGGCAGACGTTCTTGTGGCAAGACGGCGATAACAACGAGCACGTCAAATACAGCCCCTCCAAAACCACGAGAAAAGTGCGCCCGCTTGGGAAGGGGCGCTGATGGCACGCGGACATACCGGACTTCCGAGGCCAGAAGCGTTGGTGCTTTTCAAGACGGCGATTCTGCAATCGCTGCGTGACCTCGACGCGGATCGCGATGCCGTGCAACGAGTCCTCGCGATGGAGACCGACTTCCGCAAGAGGATCACCAGCCACGTCGAGTCGTTGCCACTGGAGGACGCTCTGTTCGCGAGGTTCAATACGAACCCGTTTGTCCTGCTCTTTCACACGCTGAAGAAGTGCTACCAACACGTTGGCCAAATCGAAAATGACATCCTGCCGGCCAAGATTTTCTCTTCGATGGAGACTTCCGCAGGACGAATGGTGGAAGCAGTCGTCTTACCGATCTACGGCTGGCAGTGCGTCGCCAGCGAAATGCACTCGTCCGAGTCGGTGATTGACGGCAGAAAGTTGGGTTCCAAAATCTTGCAGATCGCAACGCTCAAGAGTGGGCCACGATGCCTAAACGACGAGATGAGCGAGAACATTGCCGATGCGATTCTTGCCAACGTCGTGAATTGGGCGAAGGCGGCACGGGTCAAGAAAGTCGATTTCACTTATGGCGTGCTGTACGGGACAAAGAAGCAATCGAACAAGAAGGACTGGCACATCCTGCGAAAGATCGCGGAGAAGCTGCCTCAGCACGAACTCAAGATTCATCCGAGCGATCGTTGGAGCTGTGCCTTCGAGAAGTCCGGCATTGCTGTCGATGTGACGGTGCGTGTGGGAATGGAACTTTGGAATCATTTCTCTGACCGTGACACCGCATTCCTGGAAATGGCTTGCGCACTCATCCGAGCTTGTGTCATTCCCACCGAGGCCACTGCTTCCCCAACGAATTACACGATTGCAGACCTTGGCGAAATCCTTTCGCTCAACTCAGTCCCTGACGGCTTCAACGTCAGCATCCTGCAACGCAGCCAATGGGAATGGCTGTTCTTCTTTGCTCGGCACTTCTGCGATCAATTGGTGGGCCAATGAATCAACTGCAAGGTCTGATTCACTCGTAGCAATACGGTTTTCGTGACACGCCGCCGACGTGCTTCGAGACGTTTGCGTTTCCGTCGGCGGCGGAGGCTCAGCGGGAGGCGATTGGGGCGGCGGCGGGGGAGTTGGATCGGCTGCGGAACAACTGGCTCAACCCGCCGGAGTGGACGCGGGCCGAAACGCTCGAATTCCCCGGCTCCACCACCGGCCCGTGGGCACGCTACGTCGATCCGACAACGGTGCGGCCAAGTAGCCCTGTCGCTCCGCGACAGGAAAGCCGAACGTCGCGCGACTCCCAATCCGTCACCAGCCCGCGAAAACCAGACGACCAGCAACGCGCGCTCGGCAATCGTCTCGCGGAGCGGGACGGCTACGTTGAGGGCATCGGCACCGTTCGCTACCCGCGTCTCGTCCCGCGCGACGCCGCCAGCGCCGAGCAACTCAAGAAACGGACGCTGACCAATCTCTATAACCAGCGTCCCACTTGGCTCGACCTCGCCCATCGGAAGCTCGATGAGGCGGTCTTCGCCGCCTATGGATGGTCGCCCTCTCTATCCGACGACGAACTCCTCGCCGCCCTGCTACGTCTGAATTTGGAACGGGCTGGATAGGACACACCGCAATCAATCCGGCAGGGTCACGGAATGCGGCTGACACGGTAACTGGTGTGCGGATCGTCCAACTCGATTACCCGCGAACGAAGTGATCTCCGTCTCTGACCGTATTCGCGGCGCTCGCTAATTTCAGGCTGGGTGCGGCGTCGTGTATCGGCAAGCCTGAGATTGTTCGCCGAATTCTCGTGTCACAATTCGATCGGCTGCACGCGATGCAGCCAGACCTGCGGTGACGTGGAGAGTTGATGCTCGACGAACAGGGCAAGCTGCCGTGCGGCGATCGTTTCCGCGACGGCTTCGTCCGCCGCGATCGAATTGCTGACGACCAACTGAGCGATCGAGCTGCGTTGCGTTGCCGTTGCCAACAGTTGTTCCGCCGTGCTGACGGTGGCACCAAAGTAGTCGAGGTGATCGTTCAGAGTCGCGACCATCGCCGGGCCGCGATGAATCGCGATGCTCAAATCTGACTCGCCGAGTTCCCGCATCGCCAATCCGGCGCGAACGGCGCTGAGCGGTTCCGTGAAGACCGCCTCGATCCCTTCGGTCAGTGTCTTGACCACTGAGCCGCCTTCTCTCTGCACGATTTGATTGAGTCGCTGAAAGTGTTCGTGAACTCGCTCGAAAGCCCGTGCGTCTCCGACCTCAAAGTACAACTGCTGAGCGCGGTCGAGCCGGGTCAACAGCAACGTGATTTGCTCGACGCGGATGAGCTGATTTCCGGAGAGGCATTCGCCCGGAAACAACTCGCGGAACAGCGGTGTCGCGGCGGCGCGAGCGGCGGTCAACGCATCCGCGCGGCTGGCGACACGCTCCAGTCGCGCGACCAACTCATGCCCCTGATCGTTGGTCAGCACGAAGAACTGCGTTCCGGCTTGCACGGCGCGCGGTGTATCGGCCGTTGGGCCACGCGACAAATCCAGTTCCCATCGCGAGACACCGGAATCCGACAACACTCGGAACTCGACGGCGTACGGCAATTGCGGCCCCCGCACCCGATACAGACCTTCGCCGAGATTGAGATCACAAGAGAACTTCTCGCCGGGTTTGAGCCGGACTTGCGCCACCACATGCGGCGAATGCGCCGGCCCGCCGACGCAGTACACGCCGGTCTCGCAGTCCTTGATGTCGGTTGCGATGCGAAACACGAGTTCGATCGAGTTGGCGAAGTCGAGTTCAAAGTTCGCTTGGCAGGATTGGCAGTTGCCGTGCTCCTTGAGCAGCTTCAGCGAATCCTGAGTCTGCGACGGGATGCGGCAGAGCGGGCAGATGATGTCCCAAACCAGCGACAGCAATCCTTCGCGTGCTCCGTGCAGGCAAGCGGCCACCATTTGCCGTTCATCGACCGACAGCCGCTGTGCCAGCGCGATCGGCCGAATGCGCGCGAGCTGCTGAACCGGAGCCGAAGACAAGTACTCGCCGAAGCGTTCCACCACGAACGGTTCGACGCCCAACTCGATCAGGCGTTTCAGTCGAGCGTCGAGTTTCCGCTGCTTGTCAGCCGGCAGATCGGGCACGTCCTCGAACGGATCGCCCAATGATCCCAGTTCCCCGGACAACGCCGCGTCGATGCGGTGATAGACCTGTTCGAGTGACCTGCGGCTCTTCACTCCGACTTCGATCTTGGCCGCCGCTCGCCCGATGAAGTTGGCGGGGACCATGCGGATGCGATGCGACAACGTCGTGCCGCCGCCCGATCGTGGAGTCAGCTCGACAACGCTCGTGAACCATTTGATTGGCCCCTCGTTGTATTCGCGCAGCACACCCATGCGACGGCCTTCGATCCACTCGAAGGGATGCTCCTGCCAACCGATCGTCATGCCCATCTTGCGGAACCGGCCGAAGCGATGACTGCCTCCCCGTTCGTTGGCCGTGGCGGTGTACTCCACTGCTGGCAGGCGGATGGCTCGATTCAGACGCTCGGTGTTCGAGACATGCGGCCAGAGTTGTTCCGGCGAGTTCCGTAGTTCCCAGACGAAGTCGAACGACATGACGTCGCGTGCGTCGGCTGGCGGCAGCGCCGGATGGGCCAGGATGCTGGTCGGCTCGCCGCGCTGCAACCGTTCGAGTTCGTCCAACAACTCACCGGCATGTTGGAAGCGAGCTTCGGGTTTCTTGGCGAGGCACTTGGAGACGATCTGCTCAACCGCTTCTGACAATTCGGGGACGATGGTCCTGATCGACGGTGCCGGCTCGTTGATTTGCTTGGCGATGATCCCCATCACTGTGTTCGCCTCGAACGGAGGACGTCCCGCCAACAGGTGAAACAACGTGGCTCCCAACGAATAGACGTCAGCACGAGCATCAACGACAGCCGTTCCCGAACATTGCTCCGGAGCCATGTAGTGCGGAGTCCCCAACACCGAGCCAGCGCTCGTGAGTTGCATCGACTCCGACTCCAAAACCTCGCGAGCCAACCCAAAGTCGGTGAGCTTCACGCGCGGAGGCGCGTTGTCGTCCCCTGCGTTGCCGACCAGCAGCATGTTTTCCGGCTTCAGATCACGATGCACGACCCCTCGCGCGTGGGCTTCGCGGAGCGCTCGCGCGACATCGGCGACCATCGCGACCGCCTCCGGTTCCGACAGCCGGCCACGCGCCTTCAAACATTTGAGCACGTCCTCGCCGTCGACGAACTCCATGACGATGAATTGCAGTCCGTCGTCTTCGTTGAGTTCCAACAAGTTGGCGATGTACGGACTCTCGACCTCGGCCAGCATCCGCGCCTCGCGGTGGAATCGCCGCAACGCGGTCTCGTTCTTTGCGAGTTCCGATCGCAGCACCTTGATCGCGACCTCGCGGCCATCCAGCGGATCTTCCGCTTTCCAAACCGCTCCCATGCCCCCTTCGCCGAGCTTCTTCAACAGTTTGAAACGCCCCAATTGCTGCCGGTCCAACAACGGATCGACTCCTGGAGATGGCCTTGCTTGACTCCCCTTGGACCGTGACGCTTGCTGTGAACTCCCTCCGCTACGGCTGGCGGAGGTTCGCGAGATCTCCTGCCGCTCACGCTCGATGGACTCCGCCACTTCCGCCGCCGACATGAGGTTCGTCCCGCCTCCGACCGGTGGCTCTTCCGGCTCAGGAGAAGAGACGATCAGCGTCCCCCCACCGACGGCACCGTCCGAAGACAGCCAATCGTGCAATCGCCCAGACAGTTCGTCTGCTCGAGGACGATCCAGCGGGTCGGCCGCCCGCATGTTCTCGCGGAGCGCGGCCTGCTCCGGAGAGACGTCGCTCCCAGTCAGCCAGAACCACAACTCTCCCAGTTGCCGCACATCTTCCGCAAAGTCGTCACGGCTGGTACACGGAGTCGTGGCAAAACAGATTTGACAAGCAATCGGCTTTTCCGGAGCAGTCTCGGAAATAGTGACGTGCTCCGGCGAGATGCTCCCGTGAGCGAGTCCGACACGATGCGCCGCAACCAGCGCCTCGGCAATCTGACTCACGATTTCGAGCGCACGTTTTGATCCAAGCGGCAAGCCTGCTCCCAATTGCTCGCGCAACGTGCGTCCTGAGATTTCTGGTAGCACGACAAACGGTGATTCCGCTTTCGGCTCGTAGGCGCGGATCGGTCGAATGCTCGGCTCATGCACCATCTGCGTGAGTTTCACGCGACGGTGACAACGCCGAGAACGATCCGGATCGCTCGACTTGAAGACCAGCACTTCCACCGGCTCAGCGGAATCGACGCGAACCGCGCGATACCGGACAGCGTCGAGTGTCGCGGTGATTTGTTCCACAAGGCGATACTGGTCGAGCGAGTCAGTCATGCGCACAAGTTAAGGTCGAACGTCCGTTTCAGCCAATCAGCCTCATCGCAGATCGACAGAAAACGTCGTGCTGTTCGCGACCGGCAACAACGGTGAGTATCGGCTGCGAAGAGATCGTTTGGCTCCGCCTGACGGATAGATCACGAGGCCGAGATACGAATCCACGGTGCCTGTGTCCGCCGGCAAAATGAAATTGCCTTGACCAAACAATGCGACGTAGTCGTTCAGCGGCACATGAATTTGCGCTCCAAAGACCAGCCGCTTACCGGCCGAGCGCTGCGGTGGATCGCCGAGCAAAGCTTCAAAGGCCAGATTCCGCTCCCCGTGACTTTCGGCGATTCCCAGCCAGATCATCGTCTCCGCCTGATTCTCCCAGCGGCGGTTGTAGTACACACTTCCCTGGTTCAGCGGCCTCAAAGTGATGGGCACTCCCGCCACGCGCTGCCGGTCACCGTCGTCCGAAACCGCAGCCAGAAATCCAACTTCGTTCTCCTCCGACAACCGCCAACCGAGACGCCCGCGAAATTGGAAGAGGTCCGCACTGTCGTAATACGTTTGATGCAGGTAATCGACGGCCGCGCCCCACACGAGACCGGAATCCTGCCGCTGAAACAGTCCAACGGTGGTGAAACTTTGAAACCGCCCTTGGGCTTCACCAAACCGCTCGAAGACCTGTACGGCATTGTCGGTGTAGTTCATCGACGTCCCAACTTGCAGGCCCAACCCGAACTCTTCGATCAACGGAACCCCCATGTCCGCTGCGAAGCGTCCACCAAAATGAGCGTTGATCCCGTAGTCCTGAGGCTGCTTCGATCCTTCCAGTCCCAGAAACAACGACGAGTTGTCGAACAGTCCCACTCGGTCTCCGCTGGAGCAAGATGGTCGGCAACCACAACCGCCGCTCGCTTGCGGATCTGCGTTGGCATCGACCGGAGACACCAGATCCGTCGAGGGAAACTGATCGTCAGCGCGAGCCGTGACGATCGTCAAGAGGCTCAGAAACATGCCCAAACGCAGCCCGATCCGGTTGGCCCACCGCATTGCAGAATTCCTCCCTGAAAAATACGCCGCGCGACGAGCACCCTCCCCGCTAAAGGCTCACTGATCGCTACTATCGGCAATCTTTACCCAGACACCGCAATTAAACTCACCAAGACCGGACAAAAATCTCTGCCGTTCGGCGAGCGCCCAGGCGGTGCGACGAGTCCCGGCGAGCGTCGTGCGTTTCGAGCAAGCCATGAGCCTCGGATCATTCAGTTGGGAGTGAGACCGCCAAATTGTCGCACCGCTTCGTAAACGGCCGTGTTCGCGGTGCTCGCAAGATTGAGGCTGCGCACGACATCGTACATCGGCAGCTTGAGATTGTTCGCCAGATTCGCGTTGCGGATCGACTCCGGTAGGCCGCGCGTCTCGCTGCCGAACAACAAGATGTCGCCGCGCTGAAAGTCCGCGTCCCACACCAGCCGAGTCGCGAACTTCGTCAGACACCAGACTCGCCGACCAGGCAACCGCTCGCAAACCTCCTCCCACGAATCGACCGCTTCCCAATCAAGATGCTGCCAGTAATCCATCCCCGCTCGACGCAGATGCTTCTCGTCGAGCCGAAACCCCAGCGGCCGGATCAGCCACAGTTTCGCTCCGACGGCCACACACGTCCGCCCGATGTTCCCCGTGTTCTGCGGGATGTCCGGCTGATACAGCACGACATGGAGTAATGGCTCTGTGGAAACACTCATGCCGACACCAGGCAAGCGTAGGAAACTTCCGTTGCGAATGTGAACTGTGTTCTTGCCTTTCCAACTCGCCACTCGCCACAAACAACTCGCCACTACTCCTCACACCTCTGGCAAGACCCACGGCTTCCGCCATTCAGTACGTCCGCGCAGAGCGTTCGCCTCAGCATCGCCGACGAACGTCTCGGTCGCGGCGTCGAGCGTCAACTTGCGGCTGAGTCGTGCGGAGATGTTGCCGGCGTGGCACAGCACCGACGCTGGATGTCCGATCGTTTCCAGATCGCAGTACGGCTTCGCTCGCGACTTGATGCACTCGATGAAGTTCTGCACATGCGGCTTCTCGTGGCTGTCCCCTTCGCCCTTCGCGAGCACTTCGTTGCCTCGGCCATACGCGACCCAGCGCGAGTTGCCGAGCACCATGTAGCCCTGATCGCCGAACAGCGCCGAGCCTTCCGACTCGCCGAGGTAGCCATACGGAGTCCACACGCGCATCTCGTAGGTCAGCAGCTTCGGATGTTTTCCATCCTTGACGTTGCCGGAACCGAACTCGTAGTTCACCTGCATCGTGTCCGGGAACTCTTGAGCGTCATCGAAGTACCACTTGCCACCGTTCGCGAAGATCGACGTCGGCAGGCCGAGCGGTTCGTCCTTCTGCACCTCGCACGCCGCCGCGAGCACCGCGACCGCCATGTCCAACCGATGCACGCCGTCGTTGCCGAGATCGCCGGTGCCAAAGTCATAGAACCAGCGCCAATTCCCATGAAACCGATTCGGATTGAACGGCCGCTTCTGCGCGGCACCGAGCCACATGTCGTAATCGACTCCGGCCGGCGGCGTCCCATCCGGCCGCACCGGCAAGGCTCCCTGCTTCGAGCTTTCCCACGCCTTCGCCACCACGCAGCGGCCGAGTTTTCCTGTTTTCACGAACTCAATCGCCGACTGCATCCGCGTGGTCGAGCGATGCTGCGATCCCAATTGCACGACGCGCTTGTGCTTCCGCATCGCCGCGACCATCCGCATCCCCTCGACGATGTTGTGGCTGTCCGGCTTCTCGACATACACGTCCTTCCCCGCCTGACACGCCAGGATTGTCGGAATCGCATGCCAATGATCCGGTGCTCCGATGACGATCGCGTCAATCGACTTGTCATCAATCAACTTCCGAAAGTCACTCTCCCCGCGCGGCTTCTTCCCCTGCAACTTCTCCGCGCTCTCCAACCCTTTCGGCAATCGATTCGCGTCGATGTCCGCAATCGCCACGATCTCCACCGACTTGTTCGACGCAAATGAAGCAATCAGCGATGCTGCCCGCCCCGCAGATCCCATGACCCCGACGCGAACCCGCTCGCTGGCCTGAGCCTTCGCGACTTGATCCAGATGTGACAGCAACACTCCCGAAGCCACGGCGACGGACGAACCCTGTAAGAACGAGCGACGAGTTTGCGAATTCATGGCTGCTCCTTTTGGTGTGACTTGAAATGCCAGTCTGGCATTTCAAGTTGGGGAATCAGACGAATCTCACGAGGTTCGAGCAGAAATTGGAAGTCACAAATTGTGACTTCCAATTTCAAGAACGGATGTTTTCTCGGTGTTTTCCACGAAATTGGATATCACAAATTGTGATATCCAATTTTTGAGGAGACTTCAGACGAACGCGACTTCGATCCAGATCGTCACTTTGGCGCTGCCGACATTGACAGGTTTCGCATCGGGCGGCGCGGCGTCGGATCGTTCAAGTGAGATCGCCAACGTCTCCGCCTGGATGTACTCGCCCCAGCTTTGCAGCGCGGCGAGCACATCCTCGCCGTCAGTCGCATAAGACACATTGATCCTCGCTTGGATTTCGAGGTTGGCGTCTTTGCGGAGTTGTTGGACTTGGCGGACGAAATCGCGGGCGATGCCTTCTTGGAGCAGCTCTGGCGTCAGATGTGTGCTCAGCGCGATTTGGACGCCGCGTTCGTCGGTGCTGACCCACTCGGCGGCTTGTTGGGTGGTGATGACGATGTCGGTCGGCAGCAGCACGACCTCGGTGTCGGCGACTTTCAGCGTGACGTTTTCGCCTCGGCGGAGCGGGGCGAGCGTGTTGGGGTCGGTGGCCGCGAGCGTTTGGGTGATCGCTCCCAGCAGCTTGCCGTGCTTGGGGCCGAGGGCTTTTTGGTTCGGCTTGTAGACGTAGCTCACCAGGTCGTCGAGGTGGTCGCAGCTCGTCAGCTTTTTGAGGTTGAGCTCTTCCTCGATGACGTCGGCCAGCCGTTCGATGGCGGCTCGCTGCTGCGGGTCTTGGCAGGCGAAGCGGAGTTCGGCCAGCGGCTGACGGACTCGCAGATCGGCCTCTTCCCGCAGCTTGTGCCCCAGCTTCACGACAAGCTGTGCGAGTGCCATCCGCTCGTTGAGGTCGGGGTCGAGAAGGGCCATGTCCGACTCTGGATATCGGCAGAGATGGACAGATTCGGGCGGCCATGCGTCCTGGTGAAACAACATCGCCGGTAAAGAGTGGCCACCATACTTATCGCAGAGAGCATCAAGCATCTGCTTCTTTTCGTCTTCCGATCCCAACGACCGCGCGGGGCCAACGACGAGGTTTTGATACATCCTCTCGCAGGCAAATGGGATTAACGGGGCGAGCAATTTTGTCAGCGTAACGAGAACACGATAGAGAGTTTGGTAGGCCGCAATCTTGTCGGTGTCGCTTGCGTCTTGCGAACGCCAGAACCGCCGTCGATTGCGGCGGATGTACCAATTCGAAAGGTCATCGATGAACGCGGCAGCGGAACTACACACACCGGGAGTGTTGTAATTCTCAAACTCCCGGCGGCATGTTTCGATCAATGTTTCAAGGTTTGAGAGGATCCATTGGTCGATCTCAGGTAGGTTGTCGATCATTTCGTGTTCGAGAATTTCCCAACCATTCACTGCGAAACGGCTACTTCGAATTGGATCGAACTCATCCAGCCGGGCGTAGTTCACGAAGAACGAATAACTGTTCCAGAGCGGGATCAGGATTTGGCGGCGGACTTCGTCGGCGGGTTTGCTGACGACTTCGCAGACGGGCAGACCCTCGGCGGTGTGGTCGGTGGGGCCGTCGGGGGTCTCGATCGTGACCGGCTTGTCCTTGTGCCGAGTCCCGAAGCGCAGGTCTTGCGCCGGGTTATGAGCCAGGTACATCCAGCGCATCGTGTCCACGCCGAGCTGCTCGGCGGCTTC
>CAMDPK010000110.1 GCA_945904015.1 Candidatus Kuenenia stuttgartensis
TGTTCGACCACGCCGGCTTTTTTTATGCCTCGACAAATCTCATAGAGGACAACGGTCATGGAATCACGACACGTTTTGAAAGGTTGCCTGGTCGCCGCGATGGTGACCCTCGGCTTAAACATCGGCTCGGACAGATCCGCTGCCGCACAACAGATCCGGGCTGAGGTCGACGCAGGAGTGCAAGTGCTCACTCGCGGCCCGGTTCATGAGGGATTTGCAGAAACAGTCACTTTCGATCCGCAGCCAGGCATCACGGTGCCGAAATCGCCGCCAGACTCCATCGAAGAACTGCCGCCAGAACAGCGACCGGCAGGAGCCAACGTCACCTGGATTCCCGGCTACTGGGCCTGGGATGACGAGCGGGACAACTTCCTGTGGGTCAGCGGCATCTGGCGTGATCTACCGCCGGGTCGCCAATGGGTGCCGGGATACTGGGCGGAGTTAGCGCCAGGCTCGCAGTGGATTTCTGGCTATTGGGCCGATGCCACACTGACCGAGGTTCGATACTTGCCGGAGCCGCCCGACACCATCGAAGCAGGACCGAACATTGCCGCACCTTCAGTGGATCACAACTGGCTACCAGGCTGCTGGCTCTGGCATCAGGATCGCTACGCTTGGCGTCCCGGCTATTGGGCTCAAGTGCAACCGGATTGGGATTGGGTGCCTGCGCATTACGTCTGGTCACCACGCGGCTACGTCTTCGTGGATGGCTACTTTGATTACTCGGTCGCCCGTCGTGGCGTCCTGTTTGCGCCGGTGTATCTCGATGCGAGCATCTACTCGCGACGAGGATATTCGTACTCGCCTTCGACGGTGATCGACCTGGGTCTGTTCACTGTGCATCTCTTCTCGCGGCCGCGTTATCACCACTACTACTTCGGTGATTACTACGCCACGAACTACAACAATGCAGGGTATTATCCGTGGTTCTCCTACGGCTCCAGTGGTTACGGCTACGATCCATTTTATGCTCGCCAACGCTGGCACCATCGGCAAGACCGTGACTGGCAGCACCGAGTCGAAACGGACTTCGGTCACCGCCGCGATCACGAAGACGCGCGACCACCACGCACGCTCGCGGCACAGATGGCACTCAACACGAGTGCCGTGAAGTCCACTGACAAGAGCCTCGCAGTGGCCATTTCGCTCGAACAATTGGCGAAGCGCCAAGACAGTCCGCAGCGATTCCAGGCGATGGACAAAAACGAGCGTCAAAAGTTGGGACAGCGTGGGCAAGAGTTCCAGAAATTCCGCCAGGAGCGACAGAAGCTCGAAGCCAAGGCCGAGGTGACATCACCCACGGATCCTGTCAAATCCTCAAAGCCGGTGAAGGTGAAACTTCCCACATCTCCGATTGTGGCGAAGCCTGCCGAGACGCTGGGAAAAGACCTGGCGCTCCCGAAGGCTCAGGACGCTCCCAAGCTTGATCTCAAAGTCGAGCCGAAACCGCGAATCGCTCGCGAGTCCAAAGGGACTCCCAAGGTGACCAAGGCAGAACCGAAGATTCCCACGGTGGAAACGAAACCGGTCGTGCCGAAGGACGAACCGAAGGACACGCCCAAGGCCGAACCGAAGGACACGCCCAAGGTCAACCCGAAGGACACCCCCAAGGTTCCCCCGAAGTCCGTTCCGAAGGCCGAGCCAAAAGCGGAACGTCCGAAGGTCGAGCCAAAAACGGGGCTGCCCAAGGTCGATCCGAAGCCAACTCCCAAAGTCGAACCACAACCAGAACGGCCGAAGGTTGAACCGAAACCCGCCCCGAAGGTCGAGCCGAAACCCGCTCCAAGGGTCGAGCCGAAACCTGCTCCGAGGGTTGAACCGAAACCAGAACGGCCGAAGGTTGAGCCGAAACCAGAACGGCCGAAGGTTGAGCCGAAACCAGAACGGCCGAAGGTCGAGCCGAAACCAGAACGGCCGAAGGTTGAGCCGAAACCAGAACGGCCGAAGGTCGAGCCGAAGCCTGATTCGCCCAAGTCTGAACCCAAAGACAAGCCCAAGGACAAACCCAAAAAGTAGAAGACAGCGTCTCAGCGAGATCCACTCACGAAGACTTCTGACTTCTTTGACGATGAGGAATCAAACCATGTCCGACACAAATACTGCGGTCGCTGTTTTTGAATCTCACGAGGCGGCGGACGAGGCCATCCGCGATCTCCAGAAGCGCGGCTTCGACATGGAACGGCTGTCGGTCGTGGGCCAGGATTTCCACACCGAAGAGCATGTCGTCGGCTATTACAACACTGGCGATCGTATGAAGTGCTGGGGACAGCGCGGAGCTTTCTGGGGAGCACTCTGGGGAACGCTGTTCGGCTCGGCGTTCTTCGTGCTGCCGGGTCTTGGTCCGGTCCTCATGGCCGGTCCGCTCGTGGCTGCGATTGTCTCCGCGATCGAAGGTGCCGCCGTGATGGGCGGGATCAGTGCCCTGGGTGCCGCACTTGCCAGCGTCGGCATCCCAGAGAACAGCATCGTGGAATACGAGGCCGAGTTGAAGGCTGGCAAGTTCCTGCTGATCGTCCACGGGACAGACGAGGAAGTGGCTCGTGCCAAACAGCACCTGGATGCCGCAGCATCAACGGTCACGACGCTCCATGCTGTACCGATTTCCGTTTCGGCGTAGGCCCGCGATCCCTGTCAACTCAGAGGATTGATGACCGACGACGATCTGCCAGTCGTTCCCTCGACTTGCAATCAAACGCCTCACCCCAAGCGAGTACACATCATGATCACGAAGGCAAATTATGTCGAAAGACGAACGGCTTCATTGAGGGCACTGGAGTTGGAGATCGCCAGGCTGATGGATTACGCGGACAGGGCTGCAGCGGAAGTCGCCGTCAAATACTACGAAGCGATCAACGTCTTGCAGGCCACACGCGACAAAGCCGCGAAGATGCTGCGAGAACTGCACGCCGTCAGCGACAAAGCCTGGGCGTGGGAAGATGCGACATCCGGCGTGGAGGATGCCTGGAGTGATCTCAGAAGCGCCGTCATCGCCGCCATTTCTACGACCTACGGCGATACGGGCCGCAGGCCGGCCGGGCAACACGTCACTGACGACTCACACCAAACTTATCGCACGCGACGCATCGCTCCACAAGGTTCGTGCTACTGAAATTGTGATCTGTTTCCGAGAAGCGCACCGCCTTGGTGGGTGTTGCGCGCAATCTACTCAAGAAGGAGAACTGTCATGTTGGGAACCATTCTGCTCGTCGTGTTGATTCTGATGCTCCTCGGTGCCTTACCGAGATGGGGACATAGCCGCAACTGGGGCTATGCGCCGAGCGGCGGACTCGGCACGGTGCTTTTGATTCTGGTCATCTTGATGTTGCTGGGCCGGATTGGCTGATGAGCGACGCGACCGACCAACTCCAGCGAGAAGGAAGACTGTCATGAAGAGATTCCGTTCGTGGCTGATCGTGTTCGCGATCATCGCGATCAGCCTCGGTTTTTACCGAGGCTGGTTCACCGTGTCAGGCAGTCGCGAGGCCGTGAGCCACAAAGTCGACGTCAACCTGACGGTGGACACCGACAAAGTGAAAACAGATGCCGAGACCGTGAAGGAAAAGGCCAAGGAACTCACCGGCAATTCGACAGGTGAAAAGACCAAGCCTTAGCAGCGAATCGAGAAGTCACTCTCTGTCGTTAATGAAGTGGACTTCTCGATTCAACCAATGGAGACACATGATGACAACAGTTGATGAATCAGCCCTCGTTGAGCCGGGAAAAACGCCTTACGGTAAAGTCATTGGAGTCGTCGCAAATCGCAACCAGCTTCAGGCTGTTTCCGATTCGTTGTCAAAGCTGGGAGTGAATGAGGTCGAGGTGTTGGATGGGGCCGTTGGAGTCAAGCTTCTGCACGGCGAGCACGATGCTGTCTCTCAATGCTTCCTGGGTGACATGGAAGCTGAAATGGTCCAACGCTACCTCGATGCGGTCAAAAGCGGACTGATTGTTTTCGCCGCTGTCGTTGAGTCGGAAACGGCTGACCAAGCAGCCGCGACGGCCAAGGCGCAAGGGGCGTCCGAGGTCGTTCACTTCGGCAATTGGGTGATCACGAATTACTGACTGCAGCCTGGTTGGTGCGCGCGTCAGGATCTTTGAGAAAGCGAAGGTACTCCAATGACACTCGGCGGATTTTTGCTGCTGTTGTTGATCGCCGGTATTTGTGGAAGTCTGGCACAGGCACTGACTGGTTATTCCCGCGGTGGCTGCCTGGTGTCGATTGCGCTGGGCTTCGTCGGTGCGATTCTGGGGACGTGGCTCGCGCGCCTCATGGGGCTGAGTGAAATTTTTGCCATCCAGGTTGGGGCCAATCGTTTCCGATTGTCTGGTCCATCATTGGTGCCGCGCTGTTTGTCGCGCTCCTCAACCTCTTGAGTCGTCGCCGACGAGGGTGAACCTGCGGACGAGCGAAGGTATTTGTCGGTCATCTTTCAAGGAATCAGGTCATGCGCAATACACCATTGATCGTGATGGGAGTCCTCTTGGTCGTCCTCGGGACGTTGGCTCTCTTCTCAGGTGAGTTTCTTTACCGCCAGCGTGAGACGGTCGTCGAGGTGGGACCACTCATCGTGACCGCAGACACTCAAAAGTCCGTGCCGTTGCCGCCAATCTTCGGCGGCATCGGCATGGCCTGCGGAGCTGTGATGATCGCGGTGGGTGCCAGGAAGAAATAGTTCAAGAATTCAAAAGCGAAGGGCAAGCATCATGGGGCCGAAAGAAAACATGGGACTGAAGGAAGCCTATCTGGCGAACCGCGAAGCGGAACTCAAAGAGTGGGATGCCAAGATCCTGCAACTCGAGGCCAAGGCCGAACAGGCTCAGGCGCAGGTCAAGATTCAGTACTACGAGCAGCTCGAATCGTTGCGCACGAAGCAAACCACAGTTCGCGAAAAACTCCACGACCTGAGGCAATCCAGTGGTGCTGCCTGGGAGAGCGTCAAAATCGGATTAGAAAATGCCTGGCATGACTTGAAAGGCGGTCTGACCAGCGCCGCCGCGAAGTTCAAGTAGGGACGAAGGTCAGTCGGTCGGCATGAATTCAAGTCGCGGCTGAACTGCTCAAGGCAATGACGTGATGGCAACAAGAGCGACCAGAGTTCATCCAGTTCCGATGTGGCAACGCGCCGTGATCTTGCTGTCCGGTACGGTGGTGGGACTGGTGATCGTGGTGGGTTTGCAATGGGGGCGACCCGTTCTGATCCCCATCGCGCTGGCCGTACTCTTAACTTTCCTGTTGAACCCCATCGTCCGAACTTTGCAGCGGCGAGGCTGCGGGCGAGTTTGCTCGGTGATGGTCGCGGTCTCGTCGGCGGGCATCGTTGTGATGGGCCTGGGTTGGATGGTGACTCGGCAGGTGGCCGGCATGTTGGCGGAGCTTCCGCAAAACACAGCCAACATCAAGGCGAAGGTGACGACGCTGCGACGGTTGGGTTCCGGCCCGCTGATCGAGCAATTTGAAGTGATGATTGATGAGATCAGCCAGGAGATTCACCGGCCCTCCAGCGACGCGGTCACGGCACTGAATGATGGGGAAGAACTCGCGAAGATCCCGCTGCTCCCACCTACGATCGCCGTCCCGCTGCGAACGGCGTCCACACCTTGGCGAAGCCTCACCGGCTATCTCGGCTCCGCGTTTGAAGTTCTCGCCACGCTGGCCTTCGCGCTGATCCTGCTCGTGTTTTTTCTCTTCGGACGCGACGACTTGCGCGACCGCATTGTGTTGCTGGCCGGAAAGGCACGGCTCGCCCTCACTAGCAAAGCATTGGAAGATGTCACCGAACGAATCAGCCGGTACATCGTCATGGTCGCCATCGTGAATGGTGGCTTTGGCGTTGTGCTGACGGCCGGATTGTTCGCGTTGCAAGTCCCGTATGCTCTGCTCTGGGGGTTCCTCGCGGCGGGGCTGCGCTTCATCCCCTACATCGGTCCGTGGATCGGTGCGTTGTTTCCGATTGTCATGAGCCTCGCAACGTCCGACGGCTGGAGCCAGCCAATCGCCGTGTTCGGTTACGTCTTGATCCTGGAGTTACTCTGCAACAACGTGGTCGAACCTTTGGCATTCGGGCACAGCACCGGCGTGTCTCCCACGGCCTTGTTGATCTCGGCGGCTTGTTGGCTGTACCTGTGGGGGCCGATCGGCTTGGTGTTGTCGGCACCGTTCGCGGTCTGTCTGGTGGTCCTCGGCAAGAATATTCCGCAGCTTGGATTCCTGAATCTGCTGCTCGGCGATGTCCCGGCGCTCCGTGCGCATGTGGGCCTTTACCAGCGGCTCATGCTGGGAGATCAGCACGAAGCCGCCGCGCTCGTGCTGCAACGCATGAAGAAGTCGCCCTCCGATGAGGTCTACGATGAAATGCTGATCCCGGCACTCAACTTCACCAACCGGGACGTTCAACGAGACTATCTAACGGACGAAGATCAGCAGATCGTCCTCGACGGGATGCGCGAATCCTTGCGTCAAGCCGATGGCTTTCTCCGAACGGTGTCCGACTCTCAAGAGCCTCTCACACCGGATGAACAGCGCACGATTTCTTCTTCTCCGGCAATCGCACCGATCAAGATTCTCGGTTGCCCGGCTAAGGACGAGACGGACTGCGTGGGGTTGGAGATGCTGCGGCAACTTCTCGACCCGACTCACTGGGACTTGGAAGTGACCGCGTTGGAGACGTTGACGTCAGAGTTGGCCGCCCGCATCGCAGTTGATCCACCGGCCGTCATCTGCATTGCCTCACTCCCTCCGGGTGGCCTCGCACACGCACGTTACTTGTGCAAGCGGTTGCGCGACGCCTCGCCAGAGACCCTGATCATCGTGGGACGCTGGGCTTCGCAGCGCAACAGCAAAATTGATCGCGAGCGGCTCGAACAGGCGGGAGCTAGCTTCGTGACGACGACGCTTTTGGAAACGCGCCAGTTGTTGGAATCGCGATTGTCCCTGCTGCCCCGCAAGCTCTCGACGACGGACCTCGCCGTGAAAGTTGCGTAGCCACGTTCGCCAGAACGTGGGTGTTTCCCGTGTCCCACACTCTGGCGAGTGTGGCTACAGCCCAATCCCTATTGCAGGTCCAGTCACGAAAGTCACATCGTGTTTCGATTCCGAATGAAGCGTCGCGGGCTGCCACGTTTTGCGGCGCTGGCCAAGCCCTACTGGAACTCTGAAGACAAACGGATCGCCAGAGGGCTGTTGATCCTGCTGATCGTGCTGCTTCTGGGAAATACAGCCTTCAGCGTCTTGCTGCTCGAACAGTCGGGCGAGTTCACGTCGGCTCTCGCCTCCCAAGATTCTGACCGTTATTGGATCTCCATCTACAAAACGGTCGGTATCTTTGCCGCAGCCGCGCCGTTTTATGTGTTCTATTACTTCGTCCGAGACAAGCTCGTGAATTTCTGGCGCCGGTGGCTGACGCACAATTTCTTGGACACGTATTTTCGGAACGACGCATTTTATAAGCTCGCCTTCAATGCGGACATTGATAACCCGGATCAACGCATCGCCGAAGACATCAATACCTTCACGGTCAGGTCCATCTTCTATTTGCTGCTGGCCGTGGAAACGGTCTTGCAACTGATCGCCTTCTGCGGCGTGCTGTGGTCCATCTCGAAAACTCTGGTCCTGTTCTTGTTGGTCTACGCGACCATTGGCACTTTGATCGCGAGTGTTGTGTTCGGCAGGAAATTGGTCGCACTCAACCTGTTTCAGTTGAGGCGTGAGGCGGACTTCCGATTCAGCCTTGTGCGAGTGCGTGAAAACGCCGAGTCCATCGCGTTCTATCGGGGCGAAGAGCCTGAATCGCTCCATATCAAACGCCGGTTTCGCGACGTGATTGAGAACTTCAACAAGATCATCAACTGGCAGTGGTTCTTGAATCTGTTTCAGTACTCCTACAGTTCCGTCACTTTGGTCATGCCAGGGCTGATTCTCGCGCCTCAAGTCCTGCGCGGTGATCTTGAGGTTGGGCGAGTCGTTCAAGCAGCCGGTGCCTTCGCGGCGATTTTCACGGCGCTGACGGTCATTGTGAATAACTTCGACACCCTCAGTCGCTTCGCGGCAGGAATCAGTCGGTTGGACAAGTTCTCGAAGTCTTTGGACATGTCGGCGGCCGAAAGTTCGAAGGATCGCGAGCTCATCAAGACGGTGGAAGCTGACCGTCTGGCGATTGAGCATCTCACGTTGAAGACGCCTGATTACAAGCGGACCTTGGTGGTGGATCTGTCGCTTGAAATCAAATCCGGCGAGGGTTTGTTGATTGTCGGTGCCAGCGGTGGCGGCAAGAGTTCCTTGCTGCGAGCGGTCGCCGGCTTATGGGATTCGGGATGCGGAACGATCGTGCGCCCACCACTCGGCGAGATGTTCTTTCTGCCTCAGCGGCCTTACATGATCATCGGCACTCTGCGCGGTCAATTGCTGTATCCGAGCGCCGAGAAGGACGTGACTGACGACGAACTGCTCGAAATTCTGAAAGCGGTCAATCTCCCCGATATGGTCGAACGCTGCGGCGGGATGGAGGTCGAAGCCGACTGGGGAAAAATCCTTTCACTGGGAGAACAACAGCGTGTGGCATTCGCTCGCGTGCTGCTGGCCAAACCTCGTTATGTGATCCTGGATGAGGCGACCAGTGCTTTAGATTCCGAGAATGAAGAGTCGTTGTATCAGCAGTTGCATGATTCCGGGGCAACGCTCGTCAGTGTCAGTCATCGCCCGAATATCCGCAAATACCACCGGCAGGTCTTGGATCTTTGCGGTGACGGAAGTTGGCGTGTCACCTCTGCCGAAGAGTCGAATGTGGTTCAGTGAGCAAGCCCGCAAGCCAGACGCACTTCACGGGTTTGAGGCGATCCTGCTAGAACCCGTCGCTCGCGAGAAGCCACGATCACGAGATTCTTCGGCAGACCACTTCGCGAAACACGGAAGCACGTCGGACACTGCCGACAGAGATCGCCTTTCATGGCCCAGCACGGACAGCAAAAACCATGAGCCATTTCTTTGAGAAACGCGATCGGTGGGGGAACAGTCTCTCGTTGTGGATGTTTCTCGGTGTCATCTTCATCACACCGCTGTGTGCCTGGTCGATGCGTTCCATGCGGATGGAAAACGACATCGAACACTGGTTGCCGTCGGATGATCCGAATGCGGTGACGTTGAAGTGGTCGATGCAGCAATTCAGTTTGGACTCTGGCGACAGCATCTTCGTGACCTGGGATGACAGCACTCTCCGAGACCCGCGCATCGACCAATTGGCCGATCGGCTGGCAGGGAGGCTCGACGAAAATGGGGTTCGTCGCGGTGGACTGAAACAGGTGGCTCGCGTGGTGACGCCCATGGCCGTGATCACCCGCATGGTCGAAAATGGTGTCGAGCGGGATGAGGCGATCCAGCGGTTGGAGGGAGTGCTGATCGGTACCGGTGCCTTCAAAATCCGTCTGACGGCATTCGGGCGGCAGCGGCAAAAAGAAGTCACGCGCGAGCTAGTCGCGAAAGCAAAAACTCAACTGGGTGTCGATCTGCAGGTGCTCCCGGCGGCGCAGGATTTCGAGGCGATTGAAGAATCAGCACCGGCCGTCGCAGAGACCGAATCGCTGCCCGGCGATTCCCCGGCGGTGGAATTCGATCCGGTTCCGTTTCACGATTTTCAACTCCGTTGGAAAGGAAAGTGGACGGGGACTGCTCACTCGGAACTGCGTAATCTGGCACTGAGTTTGAAGGGGAGCCCGACGACAGAGGCTCCGGAAGGATCGCCGCAGGTCGAAGATTGTTTTCAAGCGTTGGGTTCGCCGGTGGCGCTGTCGGTCATCTTGAGTGAAGCCGGCGGAGCGGACATGGCGACGGTTGTGAAATTGATCCGGCAAGCCGCGATCGAGGTGGGCGTTCCACCGCAGCAACTGCACTTGAGCGGTCGTCCCGTCGCGACCACGGCGCTGAATGATGGCGTGCTGTCTGCCGTCTGGAACCGGGACGTGCCAATCCGTCAGTTTTGGAGAAAGTCGGTCATTGGGATGTCGGCGTTGATCGGCGTGTTGGTCGCGTTCACGATGCTCCGCAGCGTCAAGCTGACGCTGTTGGTGTTGTTTGTGTCGTACTTCACGGTGTTCGTCACGACCGCGTTGGTCCCGGCGACCGGCGGCAGCATGAACATGGTCATGGTGCTCATGCCCACGTTTCTGCTGGTCGTGGTCATGTCGGGAGCGATTCACGTCGCGCACTATTGGCGTCACGCCGCGTATCACAACCTGGGGAACGCGGTGGTTGAAGCCTCGCGGATGGCCAGCGCGCCTTGCCTGTTCGCCACGGTGACGACGGCGATCGGCTTGCTGTCGTTGCTGAGCAGCGATCTGACGCCGGCTCGTGATTTTGGAATTTACTCGGCGGTCGGCTCAGCGATCGGCGTTGCCGCAGTGCTCTATCTGCTGCCGGCGTTGATTCAACTGGTCCCGTTCAAGCTCCCTAAACAGTCGGAGGTCGATGCCACCAAGTGGGAAAATTTTGGCCGGTGGTGCTGTCGCGAACGGCACTGGATCGTGTGGAGCTACACACTGGTCACCATCGCCTGCGTCATCGGTTTGAACTGGTTCCGGACGGAGATGAAGGTCATTCGGTTTTTTCCCGCCGATGCTCCCGTGGTGCAGGACTACAACTTCGTGGAGGAGAACCTCGCCGGCATTGTGCCGGTTGATTTGATCGTGCGGTTCGACTCGGTTTCCCAGGAGAAACTGAACTTTCTCGAACGCATGGAAATCGTGCGGGCCATTGAAAACCGTATGCGACAGCATCCGGAGATCAGCGGTGCGATCGCCTTGCCCGACTTCCGCCCGGTCACCGAACAACCGGGAGCGGAGGCCGGTACGCTGGCCAAGATGGGCTACCACCGCAAAGCCACAGAGATCGAGCGGCGGCTCAAAGATGTTGGAGTCTCCGGCACGAAGTCGTTTTTTGCAGTTGCGGACAAGTCTCACGATTTGGTTCGCCTCGGGGACGCGCAGTTAAATCAAGCGGGTGACGAACTGTGGCGGATCACGGCGCAATGCCTCGTCATGTCCGACGCCGACTTCGGCGAGTTGATCCAGGAAATTCACGGCATCGCTCAGTCGGTGTTGAAGACGCACGATGGCACCAACCACATCGTGACCGGGATGGTGCCGCTCTTCCTGCACACGCAACAGGCTTTGCTGGACAGTCAGATCAGCAGTTTTGGTCTCGCGTATTTGTCGATCATGATCGTGATGATCTTCGCCATGCGAAACGTCGCGGCAGGCTTCCTCACGATGCTGCCCAATGTCTATCCCATCGGACAGATCTTCGGTCTGATTTCGTACTTTGGAGTGGCTGTCGACATCGGCACGATGATGACCGCGTCGATCGCAATGGGCATTGGCGTGGATGGCACGCTGCACAAGCTGAGCTGGTTCCGCAAAGGAATCGAAGACGGCAAGACTCGCGAGGATTCGATCGCACTGGCGGTGGGACACAGCGGCCCCGCAATTTGGGAAACCAGCGCGGTCCTCGCCCTCGGCATGTTGATGCTCTATCCCGCCGATCTGGTGCTGATCAGCCGCTTCGGTTGGCTGATGGCGGCGATCATTGCCGTCGCGGTGATCGGTGACATCGTGTTTCTGCCTGCTCTCCTGGGAGGATCGCTGGGGACGATGGTCATCAAAACTGTCCAAAAAATGTCGCTCAAGAAAGAATCGGCGAACTCCGCGTCCGCACTTTCGGCGGTGCCGCCGCCACACTTGGTGCCCGGAGATTTCTCGTCATCGCGATGAGCCGCAGGGCGCTAGCCCCGGTTCGGATGACACAAACCGGGGCTAGCGCCCTGCGGCTGATCGGGAAGCGTTGCTCCGGCAAGTTTCTCGGCGTTGATGATGTAGGTCGGATCGCTACCGCGCACCGTCAACCGTGATCGTGTCCACCGGCTGAAAGCGATCTAGCCACGACGTATCAGGAACCAGCGCCGGGTGCTTGTACTGTGAGTCACCTGTGCCGGAACGCTGGGTCTCGGCGGCCACATAGTCGGACCATGTGCCCGGCGCGAGACGCACCAGTTGAGGCGAGTCGATGTAACGATCGTTCCGCTTCCCCGCATACATCACGTTCTGCTGGATGACTTCCCGATCGACAATCCGCAGGAACTGACGAGCGACCGACGAATCCTCGATGACTGGCCGCTCGACCAACAAGGCGTAATAGGGAATTTGTCCATCACGCCGCACGGGGACGGCCATGAAGCATTCGACGCACAAGCCCAACTCGCGAGCGGCCACTTCAACCGCTTGGGCGACTTGATGTCCACTCACCTTTTCTCCCTCCATGTCGGCGCATTGCCCCTCCTTGCGCAAGAACTCCAGTACCGGAGCCTGTCCGATGTAGCTGTTGCAGCGGACCAAATCGCCGATGTCGTAACGATACAGTCCGGCCGACGTGGTCATGATGATGTAGTACTTGCGCCCCACTTCCAATTCGTGGCACTCAAAGATTCGTGCTTGCGACGATCCGCGCTCGTCCGCCGCGATGAACTCGTAGTACGAGCCGTCCACGGCCAAGACTCCTTCGGGAGTTCCGTCGCGGAGCGGGACCGTGTGCCGGCCCTCGTTGGAAACTAGCCCCAGGTCACGCGTCGGCACGGCTCCGTAGTAGCGCGGCAGTTCGCGCGATTGATACCCGACCGTGCCACCCAACCAGCAAGCGACGAGCGAAAGCGGCCAGTAGTCCTTGGGGTACAGCGTTCCTGTTCTCTCGACAATTTGTTCGAGTTCCCGCGCTCGTTCGGGGCGTTTCACTTGGATCGAGCGTGCGAACTTCTGTCGAAAGGCTTGAGACACTTCCAGGCTGTCGCACAGCGTGCCATCGTGAATGTCGCGAATCAGACGTTCCCGCTGCTCGTCGCCCGTTTTCGCCAGTCGCAGCAGATTCGCGGGAGTGATCGCGACGAGCAGTCCGACCGGCGATGTCATCGACAGTCGCAGAATGGTGTAATACTTGGCGAGCGAATCGCGGATGTTGGCGACCTCTGGCGGCACCGCGTAGAACGAACGGTAGACGCGATTCTGTAATCTGTTGGCGAACGAACTCACCATGCCGATCGACAGTCCGTTGGGAGCACGATCGAGATCGCCCGGCCCCATCACTTGCAGCACCTTCCTGCCGATCATTTCGGGATGCTCGACGACGCCTTTGACGCCCCAGATTTCCCAGGAACGTAGGTACTCCCGCAGCCAAGTCCGCGTCACAGGATTCAGCTTCGGTTCTCCCGTCGTGCCCGTCGTGCAGGCGAATCCCAGAATCTGTTCGTCGGCTGGGAAGAGCGCATTGATCCGCCCTTCAGTCACTTCCGTGATGTAGGGAGCGGCGTAGTCGTAGGTCGAGATGGGGACTTGACGACGAAAGTCGTCCACTGTGGCAATTTTTGAAAAGCCATGATCTCGCCCAAAGCGAGTCTCGGCACATCGGCGAAGCTTCTCGAACAGCAAAGCTCTCTGAATCGAATGGGCTCGCGCCAGCATGTCTTCAAATCGCCGCAGCTTCCGTTGGTAAAATGGAATTGCTACGGCTTTCGTGAACCCCGTCAAAGCGACACGAAAAGTCCGTTCCAAAATTGACGAGCCGTCGTGCATTCAATGAAGCCTCTAGCTGGAGTCCATTCAAAATGAAGCTGCCAGAGGCGTCTTGCCTACTCCGCACCACCACATTGTTGGATGCGACGGTGACGCAAGACTAACCACGTAGGCGAGAATCTCCAAGTTGCATCACTTGGATCGCCGCTGCGATCGGAAAAGAACTGTCGAACGTGACGGCGAAGTTGAGAACTCACTCTGCCGGAAGTTGCACACGATCGACCGGCTGGAATTGTTCCAGCCAATTTGCATCCTGAACCAGTGCGGGATGCTTGTAGTGAATGTCGCTGGTTCCACGACGGTCGACCTCGGCTTGAATAAAACTTCTCCAAGTTCCATTGGCAATCCGCCACAGCCGCATTGGTCCCAGCACTTTTTCGCGCCGACGCGCCGAGTACAGAAAATTACTCGCACGCAGACGACAGTCTGTCTCTTTGAGAAATTGATGGGCTGTGTCCAAGCCGGGCACATTGTCCTGCTCGATGACGATGACATAGCACGGGAGTTCGCGTCCGGGACGTGTCGGGACCGCCGTCACGTTTCCCAGCCGGATGCCGAGTTTCTGAGCCGCGTTGCTGGCGGCTTCGAGAAACTGATGCTCGGTGACCTTTTCTCCTTCGAGATCGCCGCAGCGATCTCCCTTCTGGCGAAACTCCAGCACGGGAGCCTCGCCGATGAATCCGCGGCAGCGCACGATGTCACCGATCTTGAAGCGGAAGTATCCGCTGTAGGTGGTCATCACGATGTCGTAGTCGCGATCGACCTCCAACTCATGGCCTTCCAAAGCGACTGGCTGCGTCGAATCAATTTCATCGACCGGGACAAACTCGTAGAAGCCATTCGAGACTGCCAGTGGACCTTGAGGTTTGTTGTCTTCAAAGGGGATCGTGTGCCGTCCTTCGCTCGACACCAACCCCTGATCTCGCATGGGGGAATCACCGAAATACTCAGGCAAATAACGCGACTGGAAGCCCGCAGTGCCTCCCAGCCAACAGGCGATGATCGGCTTCGGCCAGTAATCTTTGGGGTAGAGCCGTCCGGTGTTCTCGATGATCCGCTGTAACTCGCGAGCACGCACCGGATCACCGCGTCGAACTCGCGACCGAAGTTTTGCACGGATCTCAGCGGGGATGTCGAATGCGGCCGAGAGCGTGCCGTCGTGGATGTCACGAATCAGAGACTCGCGATGTTCGTCCCCAAGTTGCGCCAATCGCAGCAGCGTCCCCGGATTCATCAGCACGATAAGTCCGATCTGCTCTGCCACACTCAACCGGAGCGTCGTGTAGTAGCGTGAGACCGGATCGTGAATGTCGGTGACATCATTCGGGATCGCGTAGAACGAACGCACGAACGGGCGTTGCTGACGGGCCAGCAACGCACTGACCATGCTAATCGGAATGCCGCCGGGAGTGTGGCCCATGTTCCACGAACCAATGAGTTGTACGATCTTGGTTCCCACTTTGGGCAGGTGATCGAACAACATTTTTCCGCCCCACAAATCCCACGACTTGCGGTACTCCCTGAGCCACGGCCGCGTCACGGGGTTGAGCTTCGGATCGCCGGTGGTGCCGGTTGTGATCGTGAATCGCTCGACGCGCTCTTCGGGAGGAAACAGGGCCGTGAACTCACCGCGAGCGACCGCATCAATGTACGGCACGAAATAGTCGTACCGCGAAATGGGCACTCTGCGGCGATAGTCGTCAAGTGAATTGATCTCGGCAAATCCGTGGTCGCGTCCGAATCGAGTGTCACGACAGCGACGAACCCATCCAAACAGCATCTCGCGTTGAATGCGACGAGCGTCATGCAACAGTCGCTCAAATCGGCGAAAACGCCCTTCATACGCCGGGACGACCACACGGCGAGCAACGGCAGACAAGACACGATGAATGGTGCTTTGGAAATCCATTCAGCCGAGTCTAGGCAGAACTGAATCGAATCGAAAGCACGAGCGCCGTGAGGAGGACGATTTCTCTTCACCGTGCTCTCTTGCTGATTCGACTCTTCGCCAACCAACTGCGCTAGTCGATCTCGCTCTTCCCTCGTAACCTGCTGACCCATCTCGATTGCGTTTGAGATTTCAGAGTGCCCGCTTCTGGCAGCATCGGATTGACTGAAATGTGGTCCTGGAATTCTTTGAAGGCGCGATTCAAGCCCGGCACACTGTCGGAAGACGAGTTTCGTCGGCAGCAAGAAGAGATTTTGAAGAACGCGCCGGTCCCTGTGTTCTGGTTGTTCGGGAAGACCGGCAGCGGGAAGACGTCCATCGTCCGTTTTCTGACGGGGGCCGATGACGCCAGCATCGGGAACGGATTCCGGCCGGAGACTCAACACTCGCGACAGTTCGATTTTCCGGACCCGGAGTTTCCCATTCTGCGGTTCCTCGATACGCGGGGACTCGGCGAAGCCCGCTACGATCCGCAGGAAGACATCACGGCGTTTTCGCAATCGGCTCACTTGGTGATTGTGACCGCACGGCTCATGGATCACGCGCTGGAACCGCTGCTCGATCCACTGCTAGCAATTCGCAAAGCCGCTCCGCATCGGCCGATCCTGTTGGCACTGACTTGTCTGCACGAGGCGTATCCGCGCTCGCAGCATCCGCCTGCGGATGCGTTTGAGAATGCCGACAAGTCCGAAGAGCTTCCGGCCGATCTACGCCGAAGTCTGGAACGACAACGAGAACGCTTTGCCGGGATCGCCGACCGGATCGTGCTGATTGATCTGACGCGACCGGACGAAGGTTTCGCCGAGCCGAACTTTGGTGGCGATCGGCTGAAAGCCGCGCTCGTGGATCTTCTGCCAGCGGCTTATCGTCAGACGATTCTCAATCTGGATGAGGCCATGCGTCCGCTCGCCGATCTGAAAGAGCGGCAGGCGATGCCGTATATCCTCAGCTACAGCACGCTCGCGGCGACGGCGGCGGCCGTGCCGGTTCCGTGGATCGACATTCCGGTCGTCATGGCTCTGCAATCACACATGGTTTCCAAGCTGGCGAAGATTTATGGGCAATCGCTCGACAGCGCGATGATCGCACCGTTTGCCGGAGCGATGAGCGGACGCCTGCTGGCTCGCCTGACGGTGCGGAGTACTCTCAAGTTGATGCCGATCATCGGTGCCGCCGCGAATGCGGCTCTGGCGTTCGCGTACATGTGGGCCAGCGGTCGAGCGTGGTGTTGGTACTTCGGCGAACTCCGCGCGGGCAACGCACCGAGCGAGGCTGAGGTGCAGCGCATCTGGCAAGGCCAACTCGCTTCGGCCGCCGAACTGTGGAAGCGAAACCACAAGCACGACGCGCCAGAGAGTGGCGGAACGACAGCCCCCTGAACCCCTCGCTGGCGCGTCGGGCTAGATTTGAAACAGCAGCTAGTCGAAACAGGATCAATCGTGAAAGCTTGGCGGTTTTGGAGTCTGGTGACACTGATCCTCCTGCCGTGGGTTGTCCTCGCTGCGATTGGCGGTTGGATGCTCTGGCAAAGCGGATGGTTGTTCTGGACTTGGTGGGTGCTCCCCGTCTGTTGGGGTTTGGCATTTCTTTTGACCCGCCGCTGGGAACGCTCGACGAACCGTCCACTCCTGGACATCAAACGCCCGCTGCATTGGTCGCCGCGCGACGAGGAAGCCAGTCATCTCGTTGAAGCTCACCATCGGCAGATGACGGACTTGAATGCCGAACAGCTCACGGACCCGCGCTACTATCTTGACAGTGCCATGCAGTTGTCGATCAAGATCGCACAGCATTACGAGCCGCGCGCGGCCGATCCCATCGCGGCACTCACTCTGCCCGAAGTTCTTGCCGCCGCGCATCTGGCGATCGAAGATCTGGAGGACTGGGTCCGCGACACCGTTCCCGCCAGTCACCTGTTGACCATCCGCCAATGGAAGCAACTTGCGAAAGCACCGGGCTGGATTAAGACGGCGCAGAACGTGATTTGGGCGGTCTCGACGGTCTTCAATCCACTCAATGCCGTTCGTTACCTGACGTCGAAGTTCACTGTCGATCCGCTGACCAGGCATATTCAATCCAACCTGCTGGCGGCGTTTTACACGGCGTTCGTGCGACAGGTGGGGTACTACCTCATTGAGATGAACAGCGGCCGCCTGCGTGGCGGTTCGGAGCGTTATCGCGCACTCATGGCGGAGTTGCAGCGAGACGGTATCGCGTCGGGAAGTCAAACCGTTGCCAGTGATATCTCTGAGGTGACGATCGCCATCACGGGGCAAGTGAAGGCGGGCAAGTCGAGCGTGATCAACGCACTCTTGAAAGACCGGCAGGCAAGAACCGACGTTCTGCCGGAGACACGCGGCGTGACACGCTATCGCTGGCAATTGCCGGACGGATCGACGGTCGTCGGATTGTTGGATACTCCCGGCTACGCTGACACCGACCTCACCGCGCAGCAACTGGAAGAACTCTTCCAAGCGTTTCAGCAAGCCGATGTCGTGCTGCTGATCATGAGCGCCACCAGTCCGTCGCGCGACCCCGATCTGAAGTTGCTGGACTCGATGGCCGCACGGTTCGCGAAGGAGCCGCGCTTGCGGCCTCCGCCGATCGTCGGAGCACTGACGCATATCGACGGACTCAGTCCGCTGATGGAGTGGTCGCCGCCTTACGACTGGCAGCATCCGACCCGTCCCAAAGAGCACAGCATCCATGACGCTGTGGCCTACAACTTTGAGATTCTCAAGCAGAGACTCGCGGCGATCGTTCCCGTTTGCAGCGATCGCGAACGAGTCCAAGCCTACGGGATCGAAGAATGGCTGATCCCGGCGCTCTGTGGAGTTCTGGACGAAGGCCGCGCGCGTGCCTTGGTTCGCGGCCTGCACAGCGAAGCGGATCGTGAACGGCTTCGGGAGTTACTGTCACAGTTTCGCAATGTGGGCCGGACGTTGCTCAAGACCTTTATCGAATCGCAATGCGCGAAGTGATTGCCGAGAGAACTCAAACAAGCTCAACATCCCGCTTGTGTTTGTGAGTTCGCTTGATACAAGTGTGCCGCTGGTGAAGTCACTGTGAATTGAGAGTGGCTTCGCGGAAGAGTTCAGTGAGTGTCGTCGGACGACTAAATAAAGGGTAACCCGGCCGTGCCGGGGGATCCGTTCAAGAGTAAGCCGACGTGGTGGAAGACCTCCGGGTGTTCCGCCACGTCGGCTTTTTTCGTTTTTCGCTCGCCACTGGCGGCGAAATGTCTCGTGCGGATGATCCGCCAAACCTTTGGAAAAGGGATGAAAATCATGTCGAGTTCAACGCTAGCGTCCAACGTCAAAGAAGAGTGGAACCAAGCCACCAACAAAGCCCGCGAAGTTGCGGCGTCCGTGGGTGAGATGGCCAGTCAGGCCGGCTGCGCCGTCGGCGCGATGGCGAGTCAGGCGGCCTGTGATGTCGGCAAGAAGGCCGACGATCTTACGGTCAGCGCGGGGATCGGCATTCAGGGGCTGGGCGATCGGCTCAGCAAGAACGCTCCACACACGGGCGTGCTGGGAAGCGCGTCTCAAGCGGTTGCCAGATCCGTCAAAGACGGCGGCGAATATCTGGAGGGTGCCAAGTTCAGTGGGATGACCGAGGACGTTGAGATGTTGATTCGCCGGAATCCCATCCCCTCCGTTCTCATCGCCATCGGCTTGGGCTGGTTCGTTGCTCACAAATTGAGGAGATGAGCCATGCTCACCGACATCGAATATCCGCCAGAGCAAACGGCCGCATCACTGGTGAGCGGCATCCTCGGTGATCTCCAGCACCTCGTGGATCAGCAGTTCCAGTTGACACGGCGCGAGATCGAGGTGGAACTCCGCCAACGCGCCGAGGCGACAGCGGTCTTCGGCGTCGGCGTGGGTTTCTTGTTTCTCGCTGCCATTTCATTGTGCCTGACGTTTTCTCAACTGTTGCACTGGGTGGCGTCTCCGACTGGGACCGATCCGGCGTGGTTTCCGCTGTGGGCGTGCCACGCCGTGGTGGCGGCGGTTCTCGCCGTCATCGGCGGCCTCTTCGCCGTTGTCGGTCGCACGAAATTCAAATCCATTGTCCCGTTTCACAATCCGATCACCGAGATTCTGCAGGAGCGTCTCCCATGAACGACACACCCGAAGTCATCCGGCAACAGATGGAAGACACCAAATTGCACCTCACGGAGAAGCTGGAGTCCTTGGAATGCCAAGTCTCCGATGGCGTGCAGTCGGTCACGGACGTCTTTGATCTTCCTCTTCAAATTGAAAGACATCCTTGGCTGGCCGTCGGCGGATCGCTCGTCCTGGGTTATCTGGCGTCTGAAATTCTGCATGCGCCGCCGATCAAATCGAACTACGAGCCAGGAACGGAACCCCGTTCGTCGCAGTCCGCGGACCAGGCGAACTCATCCCAGTCGCTACTTTAGGCAGAAATGAAAGGGATGGTGGCCGGCGCGCTCATGGGTGCGGTGAGCACCATGATCTCGCGTGGTGTCCCGACCGCGCTGGACTACCTGGCCAAGGGGTTCAGCAGCGATCCAACTCCGAACGAAGACCCTGTCGGTGGAGGAGAACGGCGACGTTCTCCGAAGTAGAAAAGTCGCAAGAGTCATGGAGGCTTTTACGAAAGCGTTCTCAATTTGAAGGAGTCATGGCCATGAATTTGAAACAGATCAAAGGTGGCTGGAATCAATTCAGCGGCAGCGTCAAAACGAAGTGGAGCCAGTTGGCCAGGCGCGAGCCGACCACGATCGCCCAGCAGCGCGAACAACTGATCGGCTATTTCCAGCAGAGGTACGGTTACGAAAAGGAGCAGGCTGAATCAGCCCTTGATAAGGAACTCTCATGCTCGCATTAACAGACATCGCGTTGCCCTTGGCGGCAGCCGGGTACTCCATTTTGTACTTGCTCGGCGGAGGTGGCGTTCTTGGGGCCATCGGCATCTTCATCCTCGCCAGAATGCTGGGAAAGTAGCTCGGCTTTAGGTCATCAGCCGGAACGCGCTAGCGTCCGGTTACCAAAGTTCGTCGAGAACCGGACGCTAGCGCGTTCCGGCTGATGGTGAAAGAGGGTCTGACATGAAACGACAAATCAAACTCCCTCAGGCAATTGCCGGAGGTGTTCTCGGTGTTGCTGCGTTGTTTCTGAATGTGTCCTACAGCCAAGACCCAACCAAGAAGCTGGCAGCGCCGAAGATCGTTGCGGCTAAGCCGCCCGTCGTCGTGCCGGAAGATTTTCCGTCGGTGATGACGCGCATGCAGGCCGCGAAGCCTGCGATCCAACAGCGGCATCTGGACCTGCTCAAAGAACGTTACGACTTGGGCGATCATCCCGCGCCGGGCGTGACGATGGCTCGCAAGAAGCCCGTCCAAGGGCGAGTGCGCAGCCGACTGGCCGACGGACTGACGTGGGACAAACTTGCCGGAATGGACTCCGCTGACATACGGGAGCAGGGGCTGTTCCCCGCCGGCTTCCTCCCGTTGCCGCATCCGAATCATCCGGAAGGAGGCATGCTCTTTCCCAAGTTCCACATCGACGAGGTCAAGAAACAGGAAACACGTGACCTGACTCGCTTCGACTTGGACTACGACCTGCCCGATCATTTTCTGCCCGAGTTCCCGCCGCCGATGTTTCTCACGACGCGACCTGACCTCGGCGATGTGTCGAAAGGGAAGCTCGTGACGATGGATAACTTCCAAGAACTCTTGGGGGGCATCGTGAATCCAAAACAACTGGAAGGACTCCGGCTGCTGGTGGCACCGGTCATGCAACAGCAGTTCAACCAAACGGATGACCGTCGCTCGGCACGGCCCAGTCGTGGTGTGACCTGCTTTGACTGTCACGCCAACGGACACACCAACGCCGCCACGCATTTGGCCGGCGACGTTCGGCCGCAGGAATTCCGTCACCGGATCGACACGCCCTCGCTGCGCGGAGTCAACATCCAACGGCTCTTCGGATCGCAGCGAGCGCTGAAGAGCGTGGAGGATTTCACCGAGTTCGAGCAGCGGGCCGCGTACTTCGACGGCGATCCGACCCTCGCCACGAAGAAGGGAGTCAGCATTCTGGAGCGCGGCAGCCAAGTCCACTTCATGGCGGAGTTCCAAGCTCTGTTGGACTTCCCGCCGGCTCCCAAGTTGAACGTGTTCGGCAAGCTCGATCCGAAACAAGCGAGCGAATCGGAGCTGCGCGGTCAGACTCTGTTCTTCGGCAAAGCGCAGTGCGGCACTTGTCATCCCGCTCCGTATTACACCGACAACCTGATGCACAACTTGAAGGTCGAGCGCTTTTTCAAGCCGCAGACAATTCACGGACGCATGGCAACCGCGGACGGTCCGATCAAGACCTTCCCGCTGCGCGGCATCAAAGACTCGCCTCCATATTTGCACGACGGCCGATTACTCACACTCGACGACACCGTCGAGTTCTTCAATCTGATTCTGGAAATCAAGTTGACTGCGGACGAGAAGGCAGACCTCGTCGCGTTTCTGCGATTGCTCTGAGTGGGGGCGAAAACTGGAAACGATCGTGAACCGTCTGCTCAGTCATGAAATGAGGAGGCTCAGTCATGTTGGTCTTATCTCGGAAGCAAGAGGAGGCAATCGTTGTTGTAGGGGACGACGGCTTCGAACCTCTGCTGAAAGTCACGGTGCTGGAGATCAAGCACGGTAAAGTGAGGCTGGGCATCGAAGCGCCTGCCGATGTTCCCGTCCATCGTTGGGAGATTTGGGAGCGCATCCAAAGCGAGAGCCTGCCGGGCAAGGCGTCGTGAGTTTCCGACCAATCGATTGTGTGGTTATTCAGAGGCTCTTCGGAAAGAAACACGATGGTCGGCACAAGCGAGTTCTTTTGCATGGTCAAAAGCGATCTCAGCGACGATGTCGAGATCGAAGGAGAACCCAGCGCGTGGACGACATTTCGGTGGACCGACGAATTTGGCAATTCCATCGCCCCCTTCTTTACGAGCCTTGAGGCTGGTCAGCCTTTTCTGAAAGAGATGACCGGCTGGCTGCTCAAACGCTATCCGGTCGCTTTCGTGGTTTCCGTCATCTTGGCCGACATCAAGCAAGACACCTCCTTCTACACGATCGACCCGGTGAGCACTCGGAGGTTTAACGCGCTCAGCCCGGTCCAGTTCCTGACGGATTTGATTTACCGCAGACATCCGTCGGAAAACGAGACACAGGGTCTCATCCACGAGCACGAAGACGTGATCCCCATCGCGGCATTTTTCGGCGAAGGGCGCGACTCTCAGGCGAAAGTCGAATACCGGCGACTCTTATCCGTCGCGGATGTGGTTCTTGGGATCGACCTCATCAAGAACACACAGTCGATTGTGTTTGGAAGTTTGTCGCTCGAAGAACTCGTCCGCACCGGGCAAAGCAACATCCTGGGAGTTGTGAATGTCGGACTCGGCCAAGAAACGATGGGACTAGAAAAACTGGTCACTCTGGTTCACGACATCAAAGGACTTGAGGTTCAAAAAAAAGGAAAGAAACATGAGTACGACTTCATCTAACGAATTCCAACATCTCGCGCACCTGATCCGAGGGATCAAAACCGCCATGCTGACGACCGCCGGTGCGGACGGTTCGCTGCGCAGCCGGCCAATGGCCACGCTGGAGGGCGAGTTCGACGGCACGCTCTGGTTCTTCACGCGCGCGGACGCACCGAAGGTCGGCGAGGTGCGACAGGAAGAACAGGTCAACGTGAGCTATGCCGATGCGGACGGCCAACGCTTCGTATCGGTCTCTGGCCGAGCGGCACTGGTCGTCGATCGTGAGAAACTCAAAGAGCTGTGGAACCCCGTTTACAAGGCGTGGTTTCCCAAGGGCCTTGACGATCCGCAGATCGCTCTGCTGCGTGTGGACGCAGAGCAGGCGGAATACTGGGATGCTCAATCCAGCGCGATGCGGCAGCTCATCAGCCTCGTCAAAGAACTGGTCATCCGGCCGAACTACTTGCCCGGCGACAACCAGAAAGTGGACTTGAGCGAAACGCGAGGAGAGACGGAAAAGTTGGGGATTGGCATTTAGTACGACTGGATGACATTCACATTGAAGACCCCATCCGGCTTGCCCGGATGGTGAAAAAGATGGCGAGCTAAGCAAGCGAGTTGCGGCGTTGCGGCGACATCAACTTAGCCCACCATCTGCTTCACCAACGGCACGAGGCCGTTGGGGTCAAGAGTAAGACAGTCGAACTCAGCAGTGCTCAGTGAATCGAGAATCAAATCACAAGTCAGACAATCCTGACGAAGAAAGGCCAAATCATGTCGATCAATGCAGGCGTGTGGATTGACCATCACAGGGCAGTCGTGGTCCTGTTGACGGACAACGGAGAAGAAATCAAAACGATCCAGTCAAACGCTGACAGACCGTTTGCGAAGGCTGCCGGAGCAGGTTCGAAGCAGCCGGAACGTCCCACGGGATACCAGTCCGAAGACAAACAAGAGCGCAAATTCATGAAGCAACTCGACACATACTACGACGAGGTTCTGACCTGCCTGGGTGATGCGGACTCGGTCCTGATTCTTGGTCCTGGTGAAGCCAAGGGGGAATTCAAAAAGCGTCTCAATACCAAAAAGTTTCCGGTGTTAGTCGCTGACGTGGAGACGGCGGACAAGATGACGGATCGTCAAATCGCAGCCAGCGTTCGCCAACACTTTGAGTTGGTTCCGAGTTAAATCGCGCACAGATGAAGTTGGCACAAACCCCAACGAGCTTGCCTCGGTGGAAACGGGCCTTTGCACTATGAGTTTGTCGGATCAGCGCGTGCCGGATCAACATGCCGGATCGACGTAGTGCAAAAGCCCAAAAACCACTGAGGCAAGCTCGGTGGGGTTTGAGTCAATCTCCTCCGCATACGGTATGAACGTCGTACTGTCGCAGAGGACGCGCGCAAGGACCTGTCGCCATGACGATGAAGCTGCAAGTTGCGTTTGCCCTGGGCGTGATGGTTGCCGAGCACATCCACGGCACCAACCGGAAGCGCGATCAAGTCCTGACGGATGCCATCTTCAAGACTCTTCAGCAACTGGCGAGCGGGGAACTCACGTTGCTCGACACCCCCGAAGAAACCATCGCCGCTCTCCCTGCTCCTCCACTGGAGTTAGCAGCACAAGCGCCCCAAGCGATGCGCGAATTTCGGACGGAAATGGTGGCGCGGATGCCGGAGATGATCCGGCAAGCCATGCGTGACCAACGGGAAGTCGCGGCCGAACTGCTCAAGGCAATGGGCGGAAAGAAGGCGTCAGAAAAAGTGCATGTGTCTGAAACCGTTGTTGTGTTCGAGGAATGAATCCGCAGGAGTTCGTCATGCCGCAAGAAACAGGCAAGCCATTGGGTCAGAAGATTGAATCGCAGCACAGCATCCTTCAGGTTGCCGAGCATGTGATCGGTGTGGGTTTGGGCGCTGTCGGTGGAATGGCGGTTGGCGCTGTGCTCGGTGCCGTGGGCGGGCCGCCGGGAATGGCTGTCGGGGCTGTTACGGGTGCCATGGCCGGTGGACTCGGCGGCGAAGCGTTTGCGGAATTGATCGACGTTGCGTTCGACGATCAAGACTGGCAAGAACATTCCAAACGCCACGGCTATTCGCCCGCTGACTATGAGCAGTATCGGTCCGCGTATCAGTCGGGATGGCAGGCCCGCCGTCGTTTTGGTGATCAACCATTCGACGAGGTTGAGACCCAGCTTCGGAACGAATGGGACAGCCAACAGGCCGCGGCGCGGCTGCCTTGGGACCAAGTGCAGCAAGCGGCACATGAGGCTTGGAATGCCGCACCATCACCGAAGCCACCACCATTAGCCGCGCGGCGCTAGCCCCGGTTACACGGTAGGAACCG
>CAMDPK010000111.1 GCA_945904015.1 Candidatus Kuenenia stuttgartensis
CACAGCGGCGTGAAGCATCTGGTGTATGCCTCGTCGAGCAGCGTTTACGGAGCGAACACGAACAACCCGTTCTCGGTGCATCACAACGTCGATCACCCCATCAGCCTGTACGCCGCCACGAAGAAGGCCAACGAACTGATGGCTCACACTTACAGTCACCTGTTCGCTCTGCCGACGACCGGCTTGCGGTTCTTCACCGTTTATGGCCCGTGGGGGCGGCCGGACATGGCGCTGTTCTTGTTCACGAAGGCGATCCTCTCCGGCAAGCCGATCGACGTCTTCAACAACGGCCAGATGCGCCGCGACTTCACCTTCGTGGACGACATCGTCGAAGGAGTCATCCGCGTCGCCGACAACACCCCGACCGGCAACCCGAATTGGAGCGGCGATCATCCCGACCCGGCGACCAGCAAAGCTCCCTACAAAATCTACAACATCGGCAACAACCAACCGGTCGAGCTGCTGTACCTGATCGAGACGCTCGAAAAATGCCTCGGCAAGAAGGCCGAGAAAAACTTCCTACCGATGCAGCCGGGCGACGTTCCCGCGACGTATGCCGATGTGGATGACCTGATCCGCGACGTCGGCTTCAAACCGGCGACGCCGATTGAGACCGGGGTCACGCGATTCGTCGAGTGGTATCGCAGCTATCATGGTGTGTGAAATTCGTACCGCGACTGTCAGGAGAGATCGAATGAGTATTCGCAAAGGCATCATTCTTGCCGGAGGTTCCGGCACTCGGCTGTATCCGGCGACGCAGGTCATCAGCAAGCAGTTGCTGCCCGTGTTCGATAAGCCGATGGTCTATTACCCGCTGGCCACGCAGATGCTGGCGGGACTGAGGCACATTCTGGTCATCAGCACGCCGCATGACTTGCCGCTGTATCGCAAGCTGTTGCAGGACGGCTCGCAGTGGGGAATGACGTTCGAGTACGCCGAACAGCCAAATCCCGGCGGGTTGTCGCAGGCATTTCTGATCGGCGAAGAATTTCTCGCGGGCGATCCGGCCTGCTTGATCCTGGGCGACAACATTTTCTACGGGCATCAACTTTCGCAGCAGTTGCAGCAAGCGGCCGAGCGAGACACCGGTGCGACCGTTTTCGCGTACCACGTCCGCGATCCGGAACGGTACGGCGTCGTCGAATTGGACTCGACCGGAAAAGCGATCAGCATCGAAGAGAAGCCGAAGCAGCCGAAGTCGAACTTCGCCGTCACCGGCTTGTACTTCTACGACCGCCACGTCTGCGAGTACGCCAAGACGCTGAAACCTTCGCCGCGCGGCGAACTGGAAATCACCGACCTCAACCGCGTGTACCTCGAACGGGGCAAGCTACAAGTCGAGACCTTCGGTCGCGGTTCGGCGTGGCTCGACACGGGAACTCACGAATCGCTGATTGAAGCCAGCACGTTCGTGCATGTGCTGGAAACTCGGCAGGGCTTGAAGATCGCTTGCCCGGAAGAGATCGCGTGGCGCATGAAGTGGATCGACGACGCGCAGGTCCGCAAGCTGGCCGAGCCGATGAAGAACAATAGCTACGGCCGCTACTTACTGGACCTCGTCGCGCGGGGTGAGTGAATCGCATGAAGGTCATCGTCGGCTTGGGCAATCCCGGAGACCGTTACAGGCGGACTCGACACAACGTCGGGTACGACGTGATCGACGAACTCGTGCGCCGATTCGTGCTGCCGAAGTCGCGGATCAAATTCGAGGCCGAGACGTGGGAACTGGAACTCGGCGGAGAAAAACTGTGGCTGCTCAAGCCGCTGACGTTCATGAATCTCAGCGGTCGTTGCGTGCGGCAGTGTTTGGAGTTCTTTCAGCTTTCGCCGAAAGACCTGCTGGCGATCTCGGACGATCTGAACTTGCCGCTCGGCCAGTTGCGGATGCGAGCGTCGGGTTCAGACGGCGGCCAGAAAGGACTCCGCGACATCCAGCAGCAGTTGGGGACGCCGGAGTACGCTCGATTGCGGATCGGGATCGGCCGGCCTCCGGGTCAGATGGACTCGGCCGATTTCGTGCTGTCGCGATTCGCGAAGTCCGAGCAGCCGGACATGGAGCACGCGATCGTCTGTGCGGCGGATGGTGTCGAACTGTGGGTTCGCTCCGGCGTTGCGGAAGCCATGAACCGGATCAACGTCTCGTCTCCCAAAGACGGGGAGTGATCGCTCGGCGAATGACTCAGTCCCGCGTTACACTTCCGCCACTTCACGAGAGGCCGAAGCGGAACCAGCACGACGCGCAAGCGAGTGGTCGAGACTTTCGACCAGCACAACCTCTCGCTGGCGCGTCGAGCTATTTTTGAAACCGCTCCGAGAGGACTTCATGGCGACAGACAGCGAAGAACCGCGGGACAATGACGACCCGATCGTACCCGGACTCGATTCGGTCGGGTTCGTCGCGAAGCGTGCCGCGACGCTCTTCACGCCGCCGAATCCGCTGCGTCTGGCCGGAGGCGGCGAGCTGGGACCGGTCACGGTTTCGTACGAGACCTACGGTGAACTCAACCCGCAACGAGACAACGCGATCTTCGTTTGCCACGCGCTGACTGGAGACGCGCACGTCGCCGGCTGGCACACGCCGCAGGATCGCAAGCCAGGTTGGTGGGACGAGTTCGTCGGTCCCGGCAAAGGTCTCGACACGAATCGCTACTTCGTGATCTGCGCGAATTGTCTCGGCGGCTGCCAGGGGACGACGGGGCCGCGCAGTCTCAATCCGCAGAACGGCGAGTCATACGGACTCAACTTTCCGTTCATGACCGTCGGCGACATGGTCGAGGTTCACGCCGAGTTAGTCCGGTCGTTGGGCATTCAAAAGTTGTTGTCGATCGTCGGCGGCAGTCTCGGCGGAATGCAGGTGCTGGAGTGGACCGCTCGCTACCCGCAGATGATTCAATCCGCGATCTGCATGGCCACGGCCGCGAAGCTGACGGCTCAAGGGATCGCTTTCAACGCGGTCGGTCGTCGAGCGATCTGCACCGATCCGAACTTTCACGGCGGGCAATACTACGACAAGCCACAAGGCCCCAACGTCGGCCTCGCGCTGGCTCGCATGGTCGCACACATCACCTATTTGTCCGATGCCTCGATCGAGATGAAATTCAGCCGCCGCCTGCAAGCGGGGGACAAGCTCTCGTACGACATGATGCGGCAGATCGAATTTCAGGTCGAAAGCTACCTGCACTACCAAGGCAAACGCTTCATCGAGCGCTTTGACGCCAACAGCTACCTCTACCTGACGCGAGCGATGGACTACTTCGATCTCGCCGAGGGGCGCGGATCGGTGGCCCAAGCGCTGAGCCAGACGAACGCACGGTTTCTCGTCACCAGCTACACGTCCGACTGGCTGTTCCCGACGATCCAAAGCAAAGCGCTGGTCCGAGCCATGATCGAAGCCGGTCGCCATGTGACGTTCATCGAGCTGGAAAGTTCATACGGCCACGACGCCTTTCTGATCGAGTTTGAATGGCTCGAACGGCTCGCCCGGCCGTTCCTCGAACAGACGCTTTTGGCGGTGAGACGCGGGCAATGAAAAATGAGAAATGGAAAATGGAGAATGCAAAATGCGGACTCAGCCATTTTGCACTTTTCATTTTCCATTTCTCATTGTGCGATTGCTGAGCCTGCCCAATTTCGGAGCGACCTCAAATGATCATCGACGTTCACAGTCACACCTGGGAGTACCCAGCGCACTTCAGCGACGACTTCCGACAGCAAGCCAAGCGAGCGAAGGCCGGCGTCGAAATGGACCTCACCGTGACCTACGACGCCTATCGAGCGTCCTCGCCCGACGACACCATCACGATTGTTTTCGGCGGCAAGGCGAAGCTCAGCGGCTTGTGGGTCGATGACCGCTACGTCGCGAACTACGTCGCCGCCGATCCGGAGCGATTGATCGGCTTTCTGTCGGTCGATCCGACGCAGCCCGGTTGGGAAGACGAATTGCGATTCGGACACCAGGAACTCGGCTTGCGGGGCATCAAGCTGCTGTCGATGTACGCCGGCTTTCGCCCCGACGAGTCGCGGCTCGATCCGCTGTGGGAGTACGCGACCAAACATCGCCTGCCGGTGCTGCTGCACACCGGCACGACGTTTATCGCTCAAGCGCCGCTGGAATGCACGCTGCCTCGGCATCTCGATGTCGTCGCGACGCGGTTCCCCGAAGTGCGAATCATCATGGCTCACTTGGGACACCCGTATGAGGGAGAGGCGATCGTCACGGCTCGCAAGCATCCGCACGTTTATTGCGACATCAGTGCTCTGCATTACCGGCCGTTTCAGTTCTATCACAGCCTGATGCTGGTGCAGGAATACGGCATCTGGGACAAAGTCCTGTTCGGTACGGACTACCCCTTCACGACGGTCAACGCGACGCTCGACGGATTGCGGAAACTCAACGACATGCTGGCAGGCACCGCGCTGCCACGACTCAGCCACGAGGCCATCGAACGGCTGATCCACCGCGACTCGCTCCCGTTGCTGGGGCTGAGCTGAAGGGAGCGGAATCGTTTGGCGAGCGGGGGATGTCAATCCTCCGAGTCAGCCGCAAGACGCAAGATTTCTCGGGGGACTGACGTCCCCCGCTCGCCAATCTGCTCCACCGCCGCGTTGATCTAACCGCCGGATTTCGGATGCCATGTTGGCCGATGCCGGATACCATGCTCTCCCGATCCGTTCTTCCCATTTCCGGAGGCATTGAGATGCGAAACCTCGTTTGGACACTGGCGTCGATGGTTCTGGTGATCTGCGTGAGCGCGGCGGCTTGGTCGTCGGAAGCGGATGAACTGCGTGCCAAAGCGAAGGCCGTGCAAGCCGAGGCCGAACGGGAGTCGAAGGAAGGACGTACCGAGTTGGCGGAAAAGCTGGCCCGCCACTCCAAAGAACTGTTGCAGGCGGCTCAACAGCACGAACCCAAATCGGCGAAGGGATCGAACCGGGAAGACGAGTTGCATCAGCAGCTCAAAGCGTTGGCCGAGAAAACGCAATTCGCCGAGAAGGAAGAAAACGAAGAGGCTCTCGCCGAGTTGCGGAAACTCCGTGCCGTCGCGGAGCACGAGTTGGCCAACTTGCGCGAACACGGAGAACGGAAGATCGCTCCGAAGCACACCGGCAAACATCCGCAGGAGCCTGTGGAGGAGACGGGGCTGCGCATCAAGCACATCCGCGTCGCCGTCGAGAATCTGAACGCAGCGGGACTCCACGACGTCGCCGAGGAGTTGGCTCACAAGGCGGATGCGATGGAACGCGAACACCAGCAAGGCCACAAACGGATCGCGAAGCCGCAGCCTCCGAAAAAAGGCCAACATGCCGAACCCATCAAACTCTATAACTCGGAATGGGAACGCAAGCGCGCACCGGCGGCCACGCACAAAATCCCACAAAAGGCACTGCCGGATTTCTTAAGGGATTCGGAACGCAAACACTCGCCGGACGCCGAGCCTCTCGACGATCTGCGTCACGAAGTCCAACGTCTCCGCGCGGAACTGAACGAACTCCGTGAAGGACTCAAGAAACGTCAGTGAGTTGATCGACTTCACCATCAATCGACCTTTCTTTCCACTCGTGCTTGAGACAGACCCATGCTGAAAGTCACCGGACGATCCGCAACCGACTGCGAAGGCTGGTCTCGCCGCAGCTTCGTACAGGCGGGAGTCCTCGGACTTGGTGGACTCACTCTGCCGCAATTCCTCGCGGCACGGACTCAAGCAGCCTCGCGAGCGAGCGCCGTCATCAATCCCAAGTCCGCCGGAACCAGCGTCATCTTGATGTGGATGAGCGGCGGGCCAGGGCATCACGAAACTTGGGATCCGAAGCCGGAGGCGGTCTCTCAATTTCGCGGGCCGTTCGGAGCGATCTCGACGAACGTCCCCGGCGTCTTCTTCAGTGAGACGCTGCCGCAATCGGCTCAGGTGATGGACCAACTCGCGATCCTCCGCAGCGTCCGACACGGCAGCGGCGATCACACCAAGGGCAATCATTGGATGCTGACCGGCTTTGAAGGGCCGGACTTCAACAAGCCCGACAACACGATTCAGCGTCGCCCGTCGCTCGGCTCGGCAGTGGCAGCGCTGCGCGGCCCGAACGTCCCCGGTATGCCGGCTTACGCGGCGGCACCGCACCTGCGCGGCGGGACCGACAATCTGTTTCATTACGCCACCTATCTTGGCGGAGCCAATAATCCATTCGTCGTGAACTCGAACCCGAACGCCGCCGACTATCGAGTCCGCGACCTCTCGCTCGCCAGCAGCCTGACCTACGACCGGCTGCGCGATCGCCGCAGTCTGCTTTCGACATTTGATTCGATGCGCCGCGAACTCGATCCGCCGATGCAGGATCTGGATGGCAACTATCAAACCGCCTTCGACCTGTTGACCGGCTCTCAAGTCCGCGACGCCTTCGACATCAACGCCGAACCCGCCGCGATCCGCGACAAATACGGCCGCCACGAATTCGGCCAGAGCGCTCTGCTGGCTCGACGACTCGTCGAACGCGGTGTCACGTTCGTCACCGTCAACACGCAACCGTGGGATCATCACGGCACCGCGAATCGTTACGCGACCGCAGAAGGAGCCAAATTGTTGCTGCCTCCGTTCGACCGAGCACTCGCCGCGCTGGTCCGCGATCTGATCGAACGCGGCCTCTACGAGAAGACGCTGATCGTCGCGATGGGCGAATTCGGCCGCACTCCACGCATGAACGAAGCCGCTGGCCGAGACCACTGGGGCCACACCTTCAGCGTCCTGATGGGCGGCGGCCGACTCCCACGCGGCATCGTGGTTGGCGCGTCCGACGCGCACGGTGCCTACGTCGCCGAACGTCCGCTCTCTCCCGAAGATGTCGCTGCCACGGTCTATCACCATCTCGGCATCGACAGCCAGCACGTCACTTTCCCCGACCGAGCCGGCCGCCCCATGCACCTCGTGGAAACCGGCGAACCGATTCGCGAACTGGTAGGTGTGGCGTGATCGGCATTGGAGTGTTGGTACGGCTGGGTGGCAGGGGTCGAGCATCGCGAGCCCCCGGCTTCGATCGACGTGGAAGGCTGGGGGCTCGCTTCTTTCGATCCCAGCCACCCCGATACCGAGTTGGTGTTTTGACGGTGCTCTGTTTGGTGGTGATGTCGAGTCTCGTGTTGCGGGCGGAAGACGCGGACGGCGTGCGATTCTTTCGCGAGAAGATTGAGCCGGTGCTTAAGGCTCAGTGCTATTCGTGTCACTCGCGGCAGGCGGATGAGTTGCAGGGTGGGTTGCGCCTGGATTTCAAAGCGGCCGTGCTGCGCGGTGGGGACAACGGGCCGGCGGTTGTGGCCGGGAAGAGCGGCGAGAGTTTGTTGATTCAGGCGATTCGGCATGAGGGTGATCTCGTCATGCCGCCGAAGAAGCCGAAGCTCACGGACAAGACGATTGCGGACTTCGTGAAGTGGGTCGAGATGGGTGCGCCCGATCCGCGCGATCGTGAACCGACCGATGCGGACGATTCCAAGTTCGAGAAGGCTCGGAAGCATTGGGCGTTTCAGCCGATTCGTAGGATGGGCACTCTTGCCCGTCCTGCGGTTCTGAGCGACGAAGGGACGGGCAAGAGTGCCCATCCTACGGACAAACGCACGCTGATTCGGCGAGTGACGTTTGACTTGATTGGCTTGCCGCCGACGCCGGAAGAGGTCGAGGCGTTTGTCGGTGATGAATCGGCGGAGGCTTACGAAAAGGTCGTGGATCGGTTGCTGGCCAGTCGGCACTTTGGCGAGAAGGCGGCGCAGCAGTGGCTCGACGTCGTCCGGTTCGCCGAGTCCGAAGGGTACGAGTACGACCGGCACATCCCCGGCGCGTGGCGGTATCGGGACTACGTCATCGACTCGTTCAACAAGGACAAGCCGTTCGACCGGTTCCTCGTCGAACAGATCGCGGGGGACGAGATCGAACCGGAGAACCGCGAGTGTCTGACGGCGTCGATCTTTCATCGGCTCGGCCCAGTGCGGCGGAACGCGGGGAATACCGACATCGCTCTGAGTCGCAACGAAGTGCTCACCGAGCGGACGGACATTCTCGGCTCGGCGATTCTCGGCCTGACGGTCGGGTGTGCTCGCTGCCACAACCACAAGTTGGAGCCGATCCTGCAAAAGGATTACTACCGCTTGCAGGCGTACCTCGCGGCAACGGAAGAGCACAACATCGTGCTCGCCACGTCTGACGAACAAGCGGCGTGGGAGATCGAAACCAAGAAGGGCAAGGATGAGATCGCTCGCGTGCAGAAGCAGGCCAAAGACGCGACCGACGCTGCCGAGAAAGATCGGCTCGCGCAGCTCGTGGAAGAACTGGAGGACAGACTCCCAGCGCCGCTGCCGACGATCCCCAGCACTCACAACGATTTCGCGAAACGGACGGCGATCCACGTTTTGAAACGGGGCGTGTGGGAAAACAAAGGCGAGCCGGTTCAGCCGCGCCCACTCAGCGTGTTGACTGCGGATCAGGTTGCCGAACTCTCACCCGGCGAAACGCAGCCGCGCTCGCAATTGGCGAAGTGGCTGACGTCCCCCAATCATCCGCTGACCGCGCGAGTCATCGCGAATCGAATCTGGCAGCAGCACTTCGGAGTCGGCCTCGTGAAGACGGCGAACGACTTCGGCCTCAAGGGTGAGAAGCCGAGCGATCCTGAATTACTCGACTGGCTGGCGGCGACGCTGATCGACAACGGCTGGCGGCTCAAGCCGCTGCATCGGCTGATGGTGCTGAGTGAGGCGTATCGGGGGAGTAGGGGCGAGGGACGAGGGGCGAGTGGCGACCAGAACAAGGCAACTGTGTTGCCATCCGTCTCGCCCCTCACCCCTCACCCCTCGCCCCTCCTCCGCCGTCTCTCGGCCGAAGAAATCCGCGACGCCATGCTGGCCGTCTCCGGACGACTCAACCCCAAGGCCGGTGGGCCGAGTGTGATCGTTCCTGTCGATCCCGAATTGGTGGACCTGCTCTACAAGCCGTCGCAGTGGGCGATCACGGCCGACGTCACCGAACACGACCGGCGGTCAGTTTACTTGATCGCCAAACGCAACCTGCGGCTGCCGTTCTTCGAGAACTTGGACGCTCCCGCGTTGCAGACCAGTTGTGCTCGGCGGGAATCGAGCACTCATCCGCCGCAAGCACTGGAGTTGCTGAACGGCACACTGGCGAACGATCTGGCCCTCGCCTTCGCGCGACGCCTCAAACGCGAATGCAGCAGCGATCATGAAAAGACCATCGACCGAGCCTTCCGGCTAGCCCTCGGACGAGCACCAACGGCGAATGAACTTCAGCGGTCTTCCGAGTTTCTCCACGAGCAACCGCTCGGCGAGTTCACTTTGGCTCTCTTCAACCTCAACGAGTTTTTGTATGTCCGGTGACACAGCCGTGGGGCAGGTTTTCAACCTGCCCGTTCATCAAGGGCAGGTTGCAAACCTGCCCCACGCGAAGCCAACGCGCACGCGGCGTGAGTTTGTGCGTGAAGCCTGCTGTGGATTCAGTGGGCTAGCTTTGGCGTCGTTGCTGCACGACGAGCAGCTTCGCGCGGCAAGCTCGAATCCGCTGGCGGCGAAGCGTCCGCATCTGCCGGCGAAGGCCAAGTCGATCATCTTTCTGTTCATGGCCGGCGGGCCGAGTCACGTCGAGACGTTCGATCCGAAGCCGCTGCTCAACAAGCTCAACGGGCAGCGGCGGCCGGAGGAATTTGGTGAGGCGAAGTACCAATTCGTCCACGAGGACGCGCGGCTGCTGGGAACCAAGCGGACGTTTCGCAAGTACGGCGAGAGTGGCATCGAGGTGTCCGATTTGTTCCCGCACACGGCAACGTGCATCGACGACATCGCGGTGTTGCGGTCGTGTCACGGTGACAGCGTGGTCCACTCGGCCGCACAGTACGAGTTGTTCTCTGGGCGTGTCGTGCCTGGTTTTCCCAGCATGGGTTCGTGGCTGCTGTATGGATTGGGTGCGGAGAGCCAATCCTTGCCGTCCTACGTCGTGATGCCCGATCCGAAAGGAGCACTCGAAGCGGGTCAGCCGATGTACGCGCACGGGATTCTGCCAGCGGTGTATCAGCCGACGATGTTCCGACCGGGTGATCGCCCGGTGCTCAATTTGGATTTGCCCAAACACGTCACGGCTCAGCAACGTCGCCGCACGTTGCAGTTCCTGCGCAGCCTGAATGAGTCAACGCTCGATCCCGCCGACGAGGAGTTCAGCGCGCGAATCAATGCTTACGACGTCGCGTTCCGGATGCAAACCGAGGCACCTGAAGTGTTCGATCTTTCGCGCGAGCCTCAAGAAACACTGGACCTCTACGGCATCGGTTCGGAGCCAACGAACGATTACGGCCGGCGCTGTTTGTTCGCGCGAAAGCTCGTCGAGAACGGTGTCCGTTTCACATGCGTCGTCTCCGGCGGTGGCCCCGGCAACATGCAGTGGGACGCTCACGGTGACATCGAAGAGAATCACCTTCGCAAGGCGGCCGAGACCGATCGGCCGGTGGCTGGGTTGCTGAAGGATTTGAAACGGCGAGGGCTGCTCGACAGCACTCTGGTGCTGTGGGGCGGCGAGTTCGGACGGTCGCCCGATGCGCAATCGCCAACAGGCGGCCGCGATCATCACAATCTCGGCTTCTCGATGTGGATGGCCGGCGGCGGCATTCGCGGCGGCCAAGCGGTCGGGGCGACGGATGCGATCGGACTCAAAGCGGTCGAGAAGCCGTGCCACTTCCGTGACATTCACACGACGATCCTGCATCAACTCGGACTCGATCAGCATCAACTGACGTACCCGCACCTTGGCCGCGATGAGCGGCTGACATTTCTCGAAGGCCGGGTCATCGAAGAGATCGTGTAGTTCAGCCTTTCCAGTCTGACCCGATTCCAGATCGGCGACGTGTTTTCCGTTCGGGTCAGGCTGGAAAGCCTGACCTACTTGCGGTGAGGTTGCAGTCTGGCAATCGCATTCTTTCAATGTCCGACCGTCCGAATCAAATCCTGCTTCAAGGATCGTCCATCCTCTTCTTTTTAGGAGCGACCGATGAAGTCTTTCTCGTTGATGTTCGTGGTCATCGTCTTGGCATTCAGTTCTCTGAAGGCGGCTGATCCTCCGAAGGGTGACGCGGCTGGCTCGGCCACCGAGCAGTACCAGAACAATCCCGATGACACCAAAGCGTTCACGGCTTGGTTGAATGAGACCTTCAAGGAAATTTCCGAGTTGATGGACACCGCTCCCGAAGTCGCGGAGAAGAAGTTGGCGGCGGCGAAGGAGTTCGTTGGCTCGCTGAAGCCGGCATCCGCAGCGGGGAAGTCTAACCTGACACGAGCCAAACTGATCGCGACCAATTACGAGGAAACTCTGGCCTTGTCGCGTGTGTCGTTGGCCGATTTGGAAAAGCAACTCGATGACAAGCCGGACGACCAAGCGGTCTTGCGGAAATACAGCCGCAAGGTCACGACCGAGATCGGCTCGATCGCTCGCACCGAACCGGACAAGGCGGAGCAGTTGTGGAACGGGGCGAAGGAACGCATCGGGAAGCTCAAAGAAGCCACGGAAGAGAAGACAACGAAGGCCCAACTGGAAACGCTGGAAAAAACGCTCACGGCGTACGCTGGCTACATCAAGCACGGCCACGAACTCGCGGCGCTGATCGGCAAGCCGGCTCCGGATTTGAACATCGAGGAATGGACGAATGGACCACCGCTGACGTCCGACGAACTCAAGGGCAAAGTCGTGCTGCTCGACTTCTGGGCCATCTGGTGCGGCCCGTGCGTCGCCACCTTCCCGCATCTCCGCGAGTGGCAGGAGAAGTATTCGGAGAAGGGTCTGGTCATCGTCGGCATGACGCGGTACTACGGCTACGAATGGAACGACGCTGCGAATCGTGCCATGCGGCCGGTCAAGAAACCGGTCGAGAAGAAAGAGGGCGAGGACAAAGAAGCCGAGAAAGAAAAAGAACCAGTCGTGACTCACGAGTCCGAGCAAGCCATGCTCTTGAAGTTCGCCGAGTTCCACGGCCTGAAGCATCGGTTCGCATTGCAAGGCGATGGCAATACCGTGGCCAAGCAACTCGCCGTGCAAGGCATCCCGCAAGCGGTGCTCATTGACCGCCAAGGCAACATTCGCCTGATCCGAGTCGGCAGCGGCTCGAAGAACGCCAAGGCCATTCACGACATGATCGAGAAACTGCTCGCAGACAAACCCGTCGTGGCCAAGTGACGTGGGGCAGGTTTTCAACCTGCCCGCTTGGGTGGCACAGGTTTGAAAAACCTGTGTGCCGAAGGCATCGGAAACTTTGAGACAGCGTCCAATCCGGCATGTACCCGTGGCGTGGAGTTGGGCGTCAACTTCCTGTTTCCGATGCTACGCACACAGCTTGAAGCAAGCTGTGCCATCCGCGCTGAAAACTCTATTTGCCGCCGCGATCCGATGCAGCGGCTCTTTCGACAGAGTCTTCTGCCGAGGGGGCATTTGTCACGAAGCCTCGCTGGATGTCACGAACAAGTTGACGAGCGGCTGAGCGACCCCAAAGAAATCGATCCTTGTCGCGGAGCAACAGGTCTGCGGGAACAGCTTTCACGACGGCATCGCGGTATTCGCAGTATTCTGGCCACACTTTCTCCGGCTTGAGGTTACCGATTTTTTGAAAGGCGTCCAATTCCTGACACACTCTGATGTCGTAGATCGTGAACACATCCGGCCACAGTACACTCAAGATTGACGAAGCCATTGGCAAGAAAAAGCCCCATGACTTCATCGCGAGAAGCAGTCTTTCTTCCGGCGATGACGCGTTGAATAACTCGGCTGTGAAGGTGTCTGCCGCGACCTCAAGGTCTCCGCACTTCTTAATCAACCTGCGAGCCAAAATAGATTTCGAGCGGTTCGCTTTCCAGATGATGATCGAAAAGAGATCGAACGCATCGAGCTTACCGTCTCGAAAAAAACGCTGTCGAACGTCTTCAAAAAGATAGGCTTCGAGGTTGTAGTAGCGGAGATAGTCCTCGGTCATGGGCAAGCAACTCCTGCCGCCGAACAGTGAAGCCGGCCGCGCACGTTCTTTGGCGACAAGGCTGGTCAACGCGGCGATTGAACGGGGCGTCACGCTACCGTTGGGAAAGCCACTTGCCAAGTTGTCTCCGAACGACCAGTGTCACGTCCGTCGGTGATCGGCCGCAGAGCATTCATTTCGTGATTCTCAGTCCAACATCAGGAACTCGTTGGCATTGAGAAGCACCAAGCAGACATCGGCCAACGCGTGAGTGTCCGCATCGACGTCGGCGGCTGCGAGGTCGCGAACGAAGTCAGCCGCGACATCGAGCGGTTCGACAAATCGAAACTTCTCGCCAGTGTTCTCTTCGACCGCCTCGCGCTGAACTTCACGCGGACGAGCGGCGACTCCCGATTTCAAATCTGAGATTTGAGATTTGAGATTCTTCTGGCGTGCCGACATCGCCTCCCAATGTTCGAGGCAAGCCCGCGACTCGTCCGCTATCGGCTCGCGTCCGAACGCCAGCAGAAATGCGCGGGCGACTGCTGCCGGTCGTGAGGTCGTTTCCTTCTTCAGCCGAGCGGCAAACGCGATGGCTCGATCGTGGCTCGCTTGGCTGTTGAACAGCGCGAAGACCTGCGGCGTGACGGTCGAGCTTTCTCGGAATTCGCACGACAGGTCGGGCGATGGCTGATTGAAAACTTCCATCGCCGGATCGCGCAGGCCGCGCAGTTTGAGGGCATAGATCGAGCGGCGATGCCGCTGCTCCGGCAGCGGCGACGGCTGCCATGCGGGAGCGAACGTTCCCATGACCTGCCTCGGCTGCAACGCGACTTCGGGATTCAATTCCGGCCGGATCGGAATGCCGCCGACCGCCAAATGGATTTCACCGGTGACTCGCAAGATTGCGTCCCGAAGTTCTTCCGCCTCCAGCCGTCGCGGTGCGAAGACGGCGTAGCTGCTGCGATGCGGGTCGCGTTCCGCCAAAGATTGTGGATCGGGATGCCGGGATGCTCGGCGATACGTTTCCGACGACATCAACAGCCGGTGCATGGCCTTGATCGACCAACCGCGAGCGATGAACTCGGTCGCCAACCAGTCGAGTAATTCCGGATGCGTCGGCTTCTGGCCAGCCCCGCCGAAGTTGTTGGGATTGCCGGCGAGTCCCCGTCCAAAGTGCCCCAACCAAATTCGATTGACCATGACTCGCGCGGTCAGTGGATTTGTTGGCGACGCGATCCACTGCGCGAGTGCGAGTCGTCGGCCAGTGATTGCGGAGGAGATCTCAGGGAAAACCGGGGATTGAACGGACGTGGGCGTCCGTTCTACGTGGGATGCTGCCGCACTCAGCACTCCAGGGATGACCATGTCTCGCGGCGAGAATGGATCGCCTCCGGCGAGAATGCAGGTCTCTTCCAACTCGCCGACCGTCATGCGTTGAGCGGGCATTCGCGGCGGCGCGACGACCGCTTTGACCTCCGGAGTCCGACCGCTGTAGACGGTGATCGCTCGCGGTTCGTAGCGCTCGTATTCCCACTTCAGCCGTTCGAGCCCTTTGCGAGCGATCCGTTCCAAACCGAGATCCTGCGTGTCGAGACCGATGCGTTGCGGCGGCAGTTTGTCCTCGGCGATCCCCTGGCGAAGACCTGCCGCGCGCGAGACGAAGTCGATCCCGCGATCCGCCGCCCAGCGCCGGCCAGCCGCCTCTTGCTTGGCCTCGATCACTTTGAGTTGTGCCTGATACCGAGCTTGCCGCGCGTCGAGATATTTTCGCTCGTCAAATCCAGAGACGTTTTCAGTCGGCAAAAACGGAGCATCTCGCTCGGCTAACTGCGTCGTCGCGAAACAGGCTTGAATCGAGTAGTAGTCGCGCGTCGGCACCGGATCGAATTTGTGATCGTGACATCGAGCGCACTGCAGCGCGTGAGCCAAGAAGACTTGTCCGACGCTGTCCGTCACATCGTCGAGGAATCGTTGCCGAGCGATCTTCGCGACCTCCATGCCAGTCAATTCCCACGGCCCCATCCGCAAGAAGCCAGCGGCGATGAGCCGTTCGTGGGGCAGGTTTTGAACCTGCCCGTCTTTTGTCGCGGGGGTTGTCTTGTCATCTGCGTGTGTCAGGCCGGGCAGGTTGGAAACCTGCCCCACTTCGTCGCCCGCGATCTGTTCGAGCACGAACTGGTCATACGGCTTGTCCGAATTGAACGCGCGGACGACGTAGTCGCGATAGCGCCACGCGCTGCCTCGTTCGTAGTCATTCGCGAAACCAGCACTGTCGGCGTAGCGCACGACGTCGAGCCAATGCCGTCCCCATTGCTCGCCGTATTGTGGCGACGCGAGCAGTCGCTCGACGACCTCGGCGAACGCCGTCACGTCGGTGCGCGAGTCACGGACGAACGCCTCGACCTCTTCAGGCAGTGGCGGTAGGCCAATCAAATCGAACGTGGCGCGGCGAATCAGCGTCCGCCGGTCCGCCAAGGGCGCGGTCTGCACGCCGAGCTTTTCCAATCGCGCATTCACAAACGCATCGACGGGATTGCCAACTTCGTTCGTCGGAACGGTTGGTCGTCGCAGTGGGCGATAGGCCCACAGATTCTCGGAGGGATATCGCCGCTTCGTCCAATCGGCCGACTCTCCGCCGCTCGTGGAAACCGTCTCGCCTTCGACATCGCCGAAGCCGCGAGTGCTCAGGCACAACCACATGGCACCAAGCACGATCACGGTTTGCAGAATTCGGCGAGCAGACGACATCAACGAATCTCCTCGCTGGCCGGTCAACACAGACACCAGCCGGGACGGTATTCGCGGCGGATCAGGCGATCCGCTTCGGGAGCGTTCGGACAATTCAACTCGGCGGCGTCCCATTTGATCTTCTTGCCGAGCCGATACGCGACGTTGCCGAGATGATTGGCTTCGGTCAACCAGCCAGAGTACTCGAAGTTGCACGTCGTCGGTGCTCCGGTTTTGCAGGCGATAAGCCACTCGTGCATGAGACCGGGAGATTTTGCGATCGACGGCGCGGGACGTTGATAGCCCTCGAAGTCCTTCTCCGGCAGCAATACGTGCTTGTTGTAGTCGGACAGCAGCATTCCCTTGTCGCCGATGAAGAGCGCTCCGCTGTCCCACTTCGGGATGCCACCATTGGTCCAGATCGCCGGCTTGTTGACCCCTTGATGCCACGTCATTTTGACGGCGGGCATGTCGCCGCGCGGGCCGTATTCGTAGGTCGCCTGCATCGAGGCCGGCGCGAGTTCCGGATGCGGCGGCGGGCCGGAGGCTTCAATGGTCAGCGGAGCTTTCAGCTTCAGCGCCCAGAAGGGCAAGTCGTTCCAGTGGCTGCCGAGGTCGGACATCGTGCCGCTGCCAAAATCCCACCAGCGATACCACTTCGGCCCCGGAAAATAGACGTTGTGAAACGGACGCGGCTTCGCGGGTCCGAGCCATAAGTCCCAATCCAGACCCTGCGGCACCGGTTGAACTTCGGTCGGCCTCTCTTCGACATGCACGATGTCGCCGAACTTTTTCGCGTCTTCGGCACTTTGCCGGCCCCACGCTCGGCCGACCCAGACGTGAGCTTCTCGCACCGGGCCGATCGCGCCGGCTTGAATCAGCTCAACGACGCGGCGGTAGTTTTCTCCCGAGTGAATCTGAATCCCCATCTGCGTGGCGACCTTCACACGGCTGGCGGTCTCGCGAATCTGCCGCGCTTCCCAAATGTTGTGCGTGAGTGGCTTCTCGCAATAGACGTGCTTGTTGAGCAGCAACGCCGGATAGGTCGCGAAGGCGTGCGTGTGCTCGCAGGTGCTTACGACGACGGCGTCAAAGTCGCGGTCGTGATCGAACAGCTTGCGGAAGTCGGCGAACTTCTTCGCCTGCGGATACTTCTCGCTGACCTTGCCGAGCGTCGGCTCGAAGACATCGCAGATCGCAGTGACGTTTTCATCAGCCAGCGCGGGCAAGTGTGATCCGCCTCGGCCGCCGACGCCGATGCACGCGACGTTCAGCTTCTCGTTGAGATTCTTCGCTCGCAAGATCGCGGGAGCGGCAAACAGCGACGTGCCGGCGACGGCACTCGTCTTGAGGAACTGGCGCCGAGTGGTGGGACGAGCCATGTGAGTCTCCTTTTCGAGAGGCCGAAGTTGACCAATACGGTATCGCGGCCGTGAGTGTGCGGCCACGCTGCGACGGCTCGGTTGGAGCAATCGTTGCAACCGGCCCGCGATGTGATTTGGTTCGCACTTGCCAGCCGCCACGTTGGCGAATCGCGGCCTAGAGTTGCCCGTTCGATTGCGGACCCTCTGGCGGCGGGACGTCGATGCCTGCCGTGCCGCGATTCCCTTCACGATTCGGTTTTCGGGTGAGGTTCATGATGTTGCAGCTCTTCAAGAAATTGCTGGACGACGAGCAGGGTTTTGTCGTCACCTCGGAATTGATTTTGATCTCGACGATCGTCTGTCTGGCGATGGTCGTGGGCCTGACCGAAGTTTCGCACGCGGTGTCCGGAGAGTTGATCGACGTCGCGAACGCCTACAACCGCCTCAATCAAGGCCGCCGCTATCAAGGGCTGGGCTGGAATGGCAACGGCGGGAACAACGCGATGGCCGAAGTGAACGGGACGCCCGCTCGGGACGAGGACTACTAAACGACGTCCACAACTCGGGGGACTGACGTCCCCCGCTCGCCTGCGGATGCCGGCTGCCACAGAGCCAGCGCGTCATCACCGCGCGGTCGACCGGTATCATCGACCAGCACTTCGCGGCCCACGCGGTGCGAGATCGCTGCGAGCTGTCCCCATCCCGCCGATACCGTGCCGGTCTCCAAATCCGCAGCCGGAGCACGACGCTCTTTCACGGCCGTGAGGAAATCTGCGAGATGCGGCAACGCCAACTCGCTGGAGTCGGACGTCAGTGGCTCTTTCGAGTCGTAGACCTTCCAGCCGCCGCGATCGACGACCAACGTGCCACGCTCGCCGAAGAACGCGACCGCCGCCGTGCGACCTTCCGGAGCATGATTGCTCCAAGTGCGATGTTCCCAAATGACGGTCTTGTCGCCACAGTCGAATTGCACATGCAGCGCATCGGGAGTCTCAGCTTCGTCCGCGATGACCCGCCGGCCGTTCGTCGAAGCGACTCGCTGAGGCCACGCGACATCCAGTCCCCAGCGGGCGACGTCGAGCAACTGCGAACCCCACGCTCCGAGTTCTCCGTTGCCGTGATCCCAGAACCAGCGCCAGTGGTAGTGAAAGCGATTCGTCAGGAACGGCCGCTGCGGCGCGGGACCGAGCCACGATTCAAAATCGACTCCAGCTGGCGGCTCTGCATGCAGAGCCGGTGCGAGCGGTTGACGTCGCTGCACGAACCACGCCTTTGCGAGCGTGACTTGTCCGAGTTGCCCACTCTGCACCAACCGGATCGCCGATTGGAAATGCTGGCCGCTTCGCTGCGGCAAGCCGACGGCGACGATCCGATGATTTGTCCGAGCGGCCTCGATCATCCGAGCCGCTTCGCCACCGAAGTGACAAGCCGGCGTCTCGACGTACACGTCCTTGCCCGCTTCGCAGGCCAGAGCTGTCATCGTTGCGTGCCAATGATCCGGCGTCGCAATCACGATCGCATCAACCTTGGGATCGTCGAGCACTTGGCGGAAGTCTCGTTCCGTTTTGGGAGACGTTCCCTGAACGTTCTGAACCGCTTGGACTGCGGCCGGCAAGAGATTTTCATCGACGTCGCACAGCGTCACGACGCTCGCATCCGGCAGCGACGCGAAGCCACTTCCCAACGCCTTGCCCTGATTTCGCACGCCAATCACGGCCAGGCGAACTCGCTCGGACGCCGCCCCTTTTGCCAACGCGGCGGCTCCTGCCAAACCGACCATGCCGGCAGCGACTCCGGCGGCGTTCTGAGCACTGCGTCCCAAAAACTGCCGGCGATTCAAATCAGCTTTCAAAAAATCGTCAACTTTCATGGCGGAGTGACTCGGACCTGTGTGTCGTGCGGGCGACTTACCGGCACCGAAAGATTCGCGGCACAGTCTATCGGTCACGCCGGGCAATGTCTCGGAAGAAGTGACTCCGGCAACCTCGCGGCTTGACGGCGCGAAGCCGGAGCGGAAGATGTTGCCTAAATGCTCGACTCGGACGGTCTGGCCTCGGAACCTCGAACTCACAGCGAACCTCATGCAACACACACGAACCTGGATCGGCCGCTTGTTTTGGACCGGAGCGGTGCTGACGTTTGTCGGTCTGCTGGCGTGCGCGATCTCGCTGATTTTGCTGGCCGTCGGCGACAGCAACGGAGCGTCTGGCGTGTGGGGCGTGTTCCTGGTCGCGGCCTCAGCCTGGGTCATCAACTTTGTCTCGCTGGTCTCACTGCTGGCTTGGCGAGTGATGCAAGACACAAATTCAGACAACACATCTCCTCGCTGAAGCCGTTCCGGCTTCGGCGTTCTGACCACACTGACCACTGACTTTTCATGCCCATCAAGTTTCGTTGCGAACACTGTCGGCAGTTTTTGGGCATCTCGCACACCAAGTCGGGAATGCTGGTGGACTGCCCGACGTGCGGCCGGACCATCCGAGTCCCCGACCCGGAGGGGAACGTCCAGCCGCTGCCGGAACTGAAGCTGAACATCAAAGACTCAAAGCTGGCCACCGCGTTGGAAGAGCTGGCGATGTTCGGTCAAAACGAGCCGGTGCTGGAACCTGAGTCCGCAGTCGCCGTCCCCGAAGGCGACACTCCGAAACCGCCGACCGCGCCGCCCTTCGCACCAGTGCCGATCCGGCTTGAACCGGTCTTTGCCGCGAAGCCAATTCCGATCGAGGTCCATGACACACGCCAACCAGCGCCGGTCGCTTCGATGCAAGAACTCTCCGCGCTGGCCAGCCTGCCGACGGCCCACGATCCGTCCGCCGAGCAGCCGATCGTCGATGTCGAGATGCCGCTCGGACAACGAGATCCCAGCCGCTTGATCTCGAAACACAGCGGAACGAGTTGGATCGTGATCGCCTCGTTGTTGAGTTTTATCGGTGGCTTTGCCATCGGTCGTTGGGATCGGTCGTCGGTCGCAGTTCCGAAAGAGTTCGTCGGTGCCGACGGAAAGCCTCCGATTGGAAAGCGTCACTCATCCAATGATTCTGTTTCGTCGGGCAAGCAGGCAGTCGCGGTGCGCGGCCGCATCACGTATCAAACCGACTCTGGCGAGCGGCGTCCGGATCGAGGCGCTCGCGTGTTGCTGCTTCCGGAAAAACGAGCCGGCACGACCAAGCTGCCCGTCGCCGGCTTTCGTTCCGCCGACGCGGATGCCGATGGCCAAGTTGCCGCCGCCAGTCTGCGAGCGTTGGGAGGCGACGTCGCAATCGTCGATGATTTCGGCAATTTTGAGTCCGCTTCGCTGAAACCCGGCACGTACCACATCCTCGCCCTGTCGCACTTCCAACCGCGCGAGGACCGGGCGGCCACGGAGCCATCGGTCAGAGCACTTCTCGACAACTATTTCGACAAGCCCGAACAACTGCTCGGCAAATGCCGCTATCAACTCGCGGAACTGAAGGTCTCCGGCCAAGACGCCGAAATTTGGGATCACCTGTTCGAACGCGAGTGATCGCGCAGTCGCGACGGCCGGTGTTATTCCCTTCTCCCTTTGGGAGAAGGTGGCTGAAGGCTGGATGAGGGATTTAACTTTCACAAAGTTCGGCTCCCTCACTCCATCCCTCTCCCAAAGGGAGAGGGAGCAAAGCCAACCGACACGCCAAGCAGCCGACCATCGGCAGGCTGATCGACGAGGCGAAGGTCGCCATCGAGCGGGACAATCCGCGGCTAAAGGGAATCTTGCCGAAAGATTTTGGCCGGCCGGCGCTCGACAAGCACCACTTGGGCGAGCTGATCGACGTGATCGGCACGATCGAGCTGCGCGATGCCGAGAACCGCTCGAAGGACATCCTCGGCCGCGTCTAAGAAAACTTCCTCATGCAGTTCGCCAGTGCGGACGGGAAGAAGGGCGGGCAGTTCGACACGTCGCGTTTTGTGGTCCGCGTGCTGGTTGAGATGCTCGCGCCGTACAAGGGGCGAGTCTCCGATCCCTGCTGCGGCTCGGCGGACATGTTTGTCTTGCAAGTAGGCATTCACGACTCGGCCCCACGGAGGGAGAATTCCTTGAGGTGACTGTTCCGTGGAATCGGACATCGGCTTTCGCATCGCAAAATTTTGGCAAATCCAATCCAATGATCTCCATGACGACACCCGAACGCCAACTTGAAGATCAGCTCATCGAGAAACTTCGAGGCTTGAAGTATGAATACCGCGCGGACATCCGCGACCGTGCCGCGCTGGAGAAGAACTTCCGCGAGAAGTTCGAAACGCTCAATCACGTCCACCTGACGGATGGCGAATTCCAACGCCTGCTCGATGAAATCGTCACCCCCGACGTCTTCACTGCCGCCCATACGCTCCGCAACCGGAATAGCTTCACCCGCGACGACGGTACCCCGCTCAACTACACGCTCGTCAACATCGCCGACTGGTGCAAAAACACCTTCGAGGTCGTCAGCCAGCTCCGCATCAACACCGACAACAGCCACCACCGCTATGACGTGCTCCTGCTCATCAATGGCATCCCGGCCGCGCAGATCGAACTCAAAACCCTCGGCATCAACCCCCGCCGCGCGATCGAGCAGATCGTCGAATACAAGAACGACCCCGGCAACGGCTACACGCGCACGCTCCTTTGCTTCGTGTAGCTTTTCATCGTTTCCAATCGCGACAGCACCTACTACTTCGCCAACAACAACGCGCGGCATTTCGCCTTCAATGCGGATGAGCGATTCCTGCCCATCTACGAACACGCTCGGCCTGACAACTCGAAGGTCAAAGGTCTCGACGCCTTTGCCGAAGCGTTCCTGCCCAAATGCGCGCTCGCGCTGACGATCAGCCGGTACATGGTCCTCGTCGCCAGCGAGCAAAAGCTGATGATGATGCGGCCGTATCAAATCTACGCCGTCAAAAACATCATTGAGTGCATCGAGAAGAACCTCGGCAACGGCTACGTCTGGCACACCACCGGAAGCGGTAAGACGCTCACCAGCTTCAAAGCCTCGACGTTGCTCAAGGCCAATCCGACAGTCGACAAGTGCCTCTTCGTCGTCGACCGCAAAGACCTCGACCGCCAGACCCGCGAAGAGTTCAACCGCTTCCAAGAAGGCTGCGTCGAAGAGAACACCAACACCAGAGCCCTCGTTGACCGTCTGCTTTCCGACGCCGCCGCCGACAAGGTCATCGTCTGCACCATTCAGAAGCTGGGTCTTGCGCTCGACGAAAACAGTAAGCGAAACAAGGGCCGGGAAAAGAAGGGCCGGGCGACTTACAAAGACCTCCTCGAACCGCTCCGCGACAAGCGGATGGTCTTCATCTTCGACGAGTGCCACAGCTCGCAGTTCGGCGACAATCACCAGACCATCAAAGAGTTCTTTCCCAACGCCCAGCTTTTCGGCTTCACCGGCACTCCCATTTTCGAGGAGAACGCCAGCTACCGGCGCATCGAAGGGGACGTCCAAACGCTCAAAACCACGCAGGATCTCTTCCAGAAGGAACTGCACGCCTACACGATCACCCACGCCATCGAAGACCGCAACGTGCTGCGCTTCCACGTCGACTACTACAAGCCCGAGGGCGTCACAGCGGAAGCGGAAGGGCGCAAGCCCTCCGGTGTCGAGCCATCGACCGAATCAACACCGGACGGCTCGCGCCGTTCCGCTCATACAACTTCGCCCAAACCGGGTGAAACGCTTGCCATGCGCGCCGTCGTCGATGCCATCCTCGCCAAGCACGACGCCGCCACCGGCGGACGCAGGTTCAACGCCCTCCTCGCCACCGCCAGCATCAACGACGCCATCGAATACTACGCGCTCTTCGATGGATTACAGAACGGCCGCCAGATCACCGACCCCGATTTCGTCCCGCTCAACATCACCGCCGTCTTCTCGCCGCCAGCGGATGTCAGCCCCGACGTAAAGCAGATTCAGGAAGACTTGCCCCAGGAACAGGAAGACAACAAGCACAACCCGGATGAAAAGAAGAATGCCCTCTCGACGATCATCGGCCATTACAACGAGCGTTTCGGCACCAACCACCGCATCGAAGAATTCGACCTTTACTACCAGGACGTCCAGAAACGCATCAAGGACCAGCAGTTTCCCAATGCCGACCTGCCCAAGAAAGGCCGCGAGAAGCTCGACCTCACCATCGTCGTCGACATGCTCCTCACCGGCTTCGACAGCAAGTACCTCAACACGCTCTACGTCGATAAGAACCTCAAGCACCACGCGCTAATCCAAGCCTTCAGCCGGACCAACCGCGTGCTCAACGACACCAAGCCCTATGGCCACATCCTCGACTTCCGTGGCCAACAGGAGGCCGTCGATGCCGCCATCGCCCTCTTCTCTGGCGTGAAGGTCGAACAGGCTCGCACGATCTGGCTCGTCGACAAGGCCCCCGTCGTTATCGACAAGCTCAAAGACGCCAGGACCGCGCTCGACAAATTCATGCAGTCGCAGGGCCTCACCGGCAAACCCGACGACGTCGCCAATCTCAAGGGGGACGACGCCCGCGCCGCCTTCATCAAGCACTTCAAGGAAGTGCAGCGACTCCAGACCCAGCTCGATCAATACACCGACCTCACCCCAGATCAGGAACAGACGATCCAGACCATCCTGCCCAAGGACGACCTGACCGCTTTCCGCGGCCAATACCTCGAAACCGCCCAGCGATTCCGCGAACAGCGCGAGAAGCCCGGCGTGAAGACTGACCCCGCTGTCGATCAGCTCGACTTCGAGTTCGTCCTCTTCGCCAGCGCGGTGATCGACTACGACTACATCATGAAGCTCATCACCGACTTCCAGGCCAAGCCGGGCGGCAAGGCGACGATGAGCCGCGAGCAGCTCATCGGGCTGATCGCCGCCGACTCGAAGTTCATCGACGAGCGAGATGCGATCACCGAATACGTCCGCGACCTCAAGGCCGGCGAAGGCCTCGGCGAGGCCGCCATCCGCGCCGGCTACCAGCGGTTCAAGGACGAGAAGCACGCCGCCGAGCTTGCCACCGCCGCCCACACCCACGGCCTGCCCCTCGAAGCGCTCCAAACCTTCGTCGACGGCGTCCTCGCCCGCATGATCTTCGATGGCGAACAACTCACCGAACTTCTCGCCCCGCTCGACCTCGGTTGGCGTGACCGCACGCAAAAAGAACTGGCCCTGATGGCCGACCTCGTCCCGCTCCTGAAGAAACGCGCCGGCGACCGCGACATCTCCGGGCTAAAGGCATACGAGGAATAAATAGAAATGAAAGCGGCAGGGCGCAAGCCCTCCGGTATCGCCCGGTCTCCGCGCCAACAATCATCCCCACACGACAACTCACCGGACGGCTTGCGCCGTGCCGCTCACAACACGACAATCATGCATACTGACCCACTCGCTTACTTCATCACTTGGACCTGCTACGGCACGTGGCTACCCGGCGATGAACGCGGTTGGATCAAGTGGCATAAAGGTGAAAAGCTCCCCCAGCCTTTGCTTGCAAACTGGTGTCGCGAACAAATGACTGAGCCACCAATCGTTTTGGATCAAAGGCAACGCGACGTCGTGAATGAAACGGTTGCCTGCCATTGCGAGATACGAGCATGGCATCTGCACGCAGTGAATTGCCGAACCAATCATTGCCACGTCGTCGTCACGGCAAATAACTATGACGGTGAAACGGTTCGCGATCAGTTCAAGTCGTGGAGCACCCGAAAGTTGAAGGAGCTTGAAAAGTCACGAAGCGATGTTGGCCAGATTCGTGAGAATTGGTGGACGAGAAAAGGGAGTGTTCGACTGTTGTTCGACGAGGAATCGGTGGAGGCCGCAATCCAATACACACTCGAAGCGCAGGATGCCGGTGGCTCCAACGCAAATCATTAGCGAACAGACACCGGACGGCTTGCGCCGTGCCGCTTCAATGGAAGCGGAAGGGCGCAAGCCCTCCGGTCATGCGCGAACTATCGAACCAACACCGGACGGCTTGCGCCGTGCCGCTACAAAGGAAACAGCCCTGATGACCGACCTCGTCCCGCTCCTGAAGAAACGCGCCGGCGGCCGCGACATCTCCGGGCTCAGGGCGTACGAGGAATAACTCATGGCCATGGACGTGGACTTGCCCACGTTTTGCGTGCGCGCAACGTAGCGCGTATTGTGACGCGTGAGGAGCAAAGTTCATGTCGAAACGTCGAGTGTTTACGCGGGAGTTCAAGGTCGAGGCCGTGTCGTTGATTTCTCGGCAGGGGCTGAGTTTCGCAG
>CAMDPK010000112.1 GCA_945904015.1 Candidatus Kuenenia stuttgartensis
CTGGTGATGTGCTTCGGAGAATTCGGCCGTACCCCGCGCATCAACGGCGGCTCCGGCCGAGACCACTGGCCCGGCGCGATGAGCGTCGTGTTCGGCGGCGGCGGACTCGCGATGGGCCAAGCGATTGGCACAACCGACTCGCGCGCCGAATACCCGACGACGAAACCTTACACGCCCGGTTGCGTGCTCTCGACGATGTACAGGGTGCTCGACATCGACCACCACCACGTCTTCTTCGACCAAGCCAAACGCCCACTGCCAATCCTCAGCGAAGGCGAGCCGATCCCGGAGTTGGTCTGATTCCGTCGTCTTCCCTGCGAATGCAAACACGGGCGGTTTGACCGCCCGTGTTCGTTTCTGGAGTTCCAAAACATGGCGTGGCGTTTCCTCTTTGGTTGGTTCCTACTTGGTTGGCTGGCAGTCGCTTCAGTCCAAGCAGAGTTGCCACTCATCCGTTTTGACCGCCTCAGCCCGATTGGTGCGGCGGCGGGTTCGACGCTGGAGGTCGAAATACTTGGCGGCGACATCGAAGAGGTGAAGTCGCTGTTGTTCGATCATCCGGGGTTGAAGGCGGAGTTCGTCAAGGAGCGGTTCTTCAAAGTCAGTGTCGCGGCGGATGTGCCGGCGGGGACGTATGACGTGCGGTTGGTGGGGCGGTTCGGCGTGAGCAATCCTCGGCTGCTGGCGATCTCGCACGGACTCACGGATGTTGCGGAAGTCGAACCGAATAATGAGCCGGAAAAGTCGCAGCTTGTCGCGGTGAACTCGGCGATCAATGGGAGCAGCGACCAAAACGGCGAGGACTGGTTTCGATTCGAGGCGAAGCGTGGGCAGCGCGTCACCGTGGATTGTCTCGGCACGCGGTTGGATTCAACGGTGGATGGGACGCTCACGCTGACAAACAAAGCCGGGAAGCAACTCGCGTCGAACAGCGATTACTTTGGAGCCGATCCGTTTCTCGATTTCGTTGCGCCGGAAGACGGCGAGTTCTTCGTCAAGTTTCACGATCTGACATTCAATGGCGGAGCGCCGTATCGGCTGGTGATTTCGGATCGGCCGCATGTCGAGAATGTTTTTCCGCGAGCGATCACGGCGGGGCAATCGGCGACGTTGACGGTGCTCGGACGAAATCTTGGCCGCGGGGCGAAGAGGTCGGCGGCGCAGATTCATGAGGTTCCGCTGGACGAGATCACGTTGCCGATGTTGGCTCCGGCGGACGTGCTGGACTTGCAGACGTTTCGGTTTCTGGAACATCCGACCGATCACTCGGTGTTGCCGACGGCCGGGACATGCACGCTCACCGGGTTTCAGTGGCGGCCGGAGATGCCCGGCGTCGGGGCGGCGCTGAATGCTCAACGCATCCTCGTCACGAAAGAGCCGGCCACGATCGAAGCGGAACCGAACAACTCGTTCGAGTCGCCGCAGCCGATCACTCTGCCGGCGATCGTCAGCGGCCGATTCGATCAGCCGCGCGACACCGATTGGTTTGAAGTCAGCGTGCCGGAGAACGGCAGCTACGCGGTCGATGTTTACTGCGAACGGATCAGCGGCCGAGCCGATCCGGTCGTCGTCGCCTTCGATGAGAAAAAGAATCGCGTCGGCGAGTTCGATGACTTCGGTCACCGCCAGAACGCCTTCGACGGCCACTTGCGAGACCCCGTCGGCATGTTGTCGCTCAACAAGGATCAAAAATATCGGCTGCTCGTGCAGGAGCGATACGGCCGAGGCGGGCCCCGTTATCAATATGTGCTCTCGCTCCGAAAGCCGCAGCCGGACTTCTATCCGGCAGCCATTCACAGTCAGAACCCCGGCCCCGGCCACGTCACGCTGTGGAAGGGAGGGACTGCATACCTCGACGTGGTGACGCACTTCCGTGACGGGCTGAACGCGCCGATGACGATCACCGCCGAGGGACTGCCGCCGGGAGTCCATTTCGCTCCGACGACGACCGACGATCAGCGAGGCACGTTCGTGTTGTGGTCGGACGAAAACGCCGCCGACTTCGCCGGCCCGATCAAACTGTTCGCGACCGCGAAGGTCGGCGAGCAAACGCTCCGCCGCGAAGTCCGGCCGTACACGCGTGTCTGGAACATCGCCAACATCAACAGCAGTCGCCCGACGCGTGAGCAACTGATCGCCGTGCGAGAAACCGCGCCGTACTCGCTGGAACTCGTGCCGAATCAAATCGAGATCGAAGCCGGCAAGACCGCCGAGGTGAAAGTCCAAGCCAAACGCTACTGGCCCGAATTCAAGAACGCGATCAACCTGATCCCGCTGTCGTTCAAAGGCAATTTTCAGTTGCCCAACACGACCATCGCCGCCGACACGAACGACGTGACGATCCGCATCACGGTGCAAGCGGGCACTCGCCCCGGCGAGTACACGATGTCGGTCCTCGGCCAAGCCCAGGTGCCGTTCAACAAATCCAAAGACGCGAAGGACCGCCCCAACACGCTCGTCTCCATGGCCAGCCGCCCGGTGACGATCAACGTAATTGAGGCGAAGAAGTAGGAAGTAGGGGAGTGCGGAACGCCGTGGCGGCGATTTTGCCGCCGAGCAGGCCGCCGCCTAACCAGCAGCGTGCAGTCGATCATTGCCGAGGAATCACCAACTCATCCAGACATTCGTTGGCAAAGTCCTTCGTTGACAGTAGTTTGATGCCCGGTTCCATCGACCGTGCTGATGGCCCGCAAGACCAATCACCGCGCGCGGTTCAGGTAGCTGTTGGGTGACTATTATGCGTGTTTGCACTCGTTGTTCAGCATCCTTAGACCTCTCCTGTTTCGGCAAGAGTAAGAATGGTCCGGACGGATTGAATTACTGGTGCAAGTCATGTGTCCGTCAGAACGCGGCTGCTCACCGCGCGCGTCTTGTCGCAGAACTTGGTCACGATGGGTACCTCGCTCAGCGGCGTGCTTACTATGCGAAACGCCATGATCAGATTCAGTCCGCGCGTGCGATTCGCCAAGAAATCCGAAGAGATCACTTCACCGAACAAAGCTTAGCCTGGCAACGAGCGCATAAACCGAAGGTCGCGGCTTCCAAGAAGAAGCACAGAGCCAAACACCAAGACAAGATTCTTGCTTACACGCGCGACTATCACGCAAACCACAGGAACGAACGGAACGAACGCGTCCGGCGACGGAAGCGAACTGATCCCGTTTTCAAACTACGTGAACGGCTCCGTTCAACTTTCGCAGACAAACTCCGCCTCGCAATCCGCCGAATGCCCCACGACCGTCCTACCTCGACCAAGAGTGTCTTGGCGCTCATTGGCTGTTCACTCACGGAACTCATGGGGCACTTGGAGAGACAGTTTCTTCCCGGAATGTCTTGGGCGAACTGGGGCCGAAGCAGAGGCTCTTGGCACATAGATCACATACGACCGATTTCGTCGTTTGATTTGCTGGACGACAAAGACCTCCAGGAGTGTTGGCACTTCACGAACCTCAAGCCCTTATGGGCCGAAGACAATCTAAAGAAAGGTCGCCACTGGCACCCAAAAGGAGAGGCGTGACGGATCAGGTGTGCAATTTTCAGAATTTGCCGCCCCAGTTTTGGGACGTGGGAAAGGCGAGGGCGCGAAATTCTAAAATCCCCAAACCCGACCCCGTGTTGTTCTACTCGCCGCGTGGTGGGCGTTGCATGAGGGACTCGGTGGCGGCGGCGGGGGATTTGGAGTCGAACAGGACGGCGAAGACTTCGCGGGTGATCGGCATGTCGATCCCTTTTTGCCGAGCGAGGTCGTGGATGCTGCGAGCGGTCGTCACTCCCTCGGCGACGGCGGTCATGCTGGCGAGGATGTCGGGGAGCGTTTGGCCGAGGCCGAGGCGTTCGCCGACGGCGCGATTGCGGCCGTGGCGGCTGACGCAGGTGGTGATCAGGTCACCCAGGCCGGCGAGTCCGAAGAACGTTGACTTGTCGGCTCCGAGCGCGACGCCGAAGCGAGTCATCTCGGCGAGGCCGCGCGTCATCAGCGCGGACTTGGCATTGTCGCCGTAGCCGAGTCCATCGCAGATGCCGGCCGCGATGGCGATGACGTTCTTCAACGCTCCCGCCAGTTCGACGCCGAGCAGGTCGCGATTCGTGTAGACCCGGAAGCGGTCGGTCGCGAAGAGCGCTTGAGCTTGGAGCGCGAATGGCACGCTATGACTGGCGATGACGACGCTGGCGGGCATTCGGCGAGCGGCCTCTTCGGAGTGGCATGGCCCACCGAGCGCGGCGACGGGTCGTTCGCCGAGGACACTCGTGATGATCTGCGTCGGACGAGCGAACGTGTCGTTTTCCAATCCCTTGATGACGCTGAGGACCGGCACGTCGGCCGGCAGTTTGTCGGCGATGTCGGTCAGTGCTTGTCGCAGGAAGGCCGTGGGGACCGCTGCGATCAGCACGCCTGCTCCCGCTGCGGCCGATGCAACATCCGACGTGATGTCGATTCGGTCGGGGATGCGGACACCAGGCAGAAGGCGGTTGTTGACTCGTGAGGTGGCCATGTCGCGCGCGAACTCGGCGTTGCGCGCCCAGATCGACACGTCGAGATTCGGGTGCTCGGCCAGCACAATCGCACAAGCCGTTGCCATCCCGCCGCCGCCGAGGATTGTGATTTTCATGCTGACTTTTAACCGATGCTCACAGGAAGGTTTGCAAAACCCCACCGGGCTTGTCCCGGTGGCTCGCGGGATTTTGCACGACGGTCAACAACGGCGGCCATTCAGTCGTGCAGAATCCCGTAAACCACCGAGGCAACCTCGGTGGGGTTGAGTTGCGAATCAGTGGCGGAATGGAACGTGTGCCCGTTGTTCGGGGCACGCCGGTTGGAAGGATTTCACGGAATCCGCAGCCACCGACGGCCGAGTAGTCTGAATTACTCCGTTCCGCGCGAAGCCGATTTGCTCGACCGACTCGCGTGACCTAAGTTTGAGGTCGAACAGTCGAGGAGCCATACTAATGTCCCAATTACTTGAGCAAAAGCCGGTCACGTTCATGGACCGTCGTCAAGCCGACGATGGACATCCCGATGGCCGCGAGCGTCGTCAATTCCGTGATTCGCACAGCCTGCTGAATCCCGATGCGCAGGAGTTGGCCGAATCCATCGACCAATACAAGCTGCTGCATCGCCGCCGCTTCATCACCTACGAAGAGCTTTACAACGTCATGGTGAGCCTCGGCTACCACAAGTAGCTCCGGCTCGCTGTGACACCAAGACGTGAGAGCCTGGTCGCTCAGATTGAGTGACCAGGCTCTTTTCGTTTGGCCGTCAGACAGGGGGGGCGAGGCTCCCGCCGAGGCGTTCACACAGGCATCGGAACGGCGGGAGCCTCGCCCTCCCGAATCATGGCTTGAGCCGAATTTCCGTTTGGCGGTGAAAACCCCGATTCCCGCCGAGCGTGTCGCACTTCCTGCCGATTGGTGTTGACGCATTTTCGATTCTGTGCCAAAACCGCCATCCCATTCGGATTCCGCTTGAGCATCGGCCTCCCATCCCACCTCTGGCCGAGACTTGGCGGTTCAACTTTCCTCTCTTTCCGCAGGTTCTACCGTGAATACCTCATTGGTTTTCTGTGTGCTCGCGTTGTCGAGTTCCTGGACTCCACCCTCCGCTCCGGACCTTGATCCGTCCGCGGTTTTTCGTCGAGCTGAGCCAAGTGGATTGTTCGAGGCGGCGGCTCTGAGGAGCACCGTCATCCGCGCGCAAAGCCCGCCGTTGCAACTGGCCGACGGGATGCGCGACGATGAGCCGATTCGGCAGTCGTTCCCCCCCACCTTTTCGAACCCCGCGAGATCGACTCCGGTCAATCCGACACCATCGACACCGTCGTACTCAGCTCCAAACGATTCGGCACCGTACGAAGAGCCGTTGCCGAATCAGCCAGCTCCAATGTTCATGCAGCCAAGTCCCAGCGGTACGCCGTACATGACCGCGCCTCCGCCTGGTGTTTCGACGTGGGGTGCCAATGGACCGCAGCCTTATCGTTTGGGCTATTCGTTGTGGGCCGACATCGGCTGGCTTCCGGCTCGCCCCACGGACCTGTCGGGCGGAGGTGAGTTCTCGGTCTTCGAGACCAACATCGGCCTGAACCACACGATTCCAACGTGGTGGTCGCCGTGGCTGTTTTCGTTGGAGCACCAGTTCGGCTACCGCAGTTGGAGCGGACCAACATCGACATTAACTCCGACGCGAGTGGATCTGCCGGCCAATGTCTATCGCTTGGGCTGGGATATCCGGTTCGACACACCTCTCAACAGTCACTTCGCGCCGTTCGCACTCACGTTGGCGTTCAATCCGTCGATCAACTCCGATTTCAATCAGCAACTCAGCCGCAACGCCTATAACTTCGACGGTCGCGGGGTTTTGACTTGGCAGCTCGATCCGCACTTTCAGTTGGCGTTGGGAGCCGGTTTTTGGGATCGCGTCCATGATCGAGTCATTCCATACGCCGGCTTCGTTTGGCTGCCGGATGATCGCTGGGAGTTCCGCATCATGTGGCCGCAGTCGCGCATCCAGTATTACTGTGGCAACTACATGGGTGAGGACGTCTGGCTGTACGTCAACGGTGAGTACCACGTCGAGTCCTACCAGATCGGCTCCTCGGAATTCGTGGCTGTGCCGCCACCAAACGACATCGTGAGCCGCACGGATCAGGTGGAACTGGAGGACTACCGCATCTTAATCGGTCTGCGGAAAAGCAGCCCGATCATGTCAGGCTTCATCGAAGGGGGATGGGTCTTTGGGCGCCGTGTCGACCAGCGATTTGGTCCCGACTTCCACGTCAGCTCCGGTTTCATCGGTCGCGTTGGCATTCGGTTTTGACCTCTGATCTCAGCTTCCTCACCATGTCCGATCCCGTTGCGATCATTCTGGCTGCCGGCATGGGAACTCGGATGAAGTCCGAGTTGCCGAAGGTCATGCACTCGGCCTGTGGTCGTCCGATGGTGGAGCATGTCTTGGACGCGGCTCGTTCGGCTGGTGTCAAACGGTTGGTTGTCGTTGTCGGGTATCAATCGGAAATGGTTCGTGACGGACTCGCCCGTCATCGCGACGTTGATTTCGCGCTGCAAACCGAACAAAAAGGGACCGGGCACGCCGTGCAGATGTGTGCCGAGCAACTTGCGAATCACGAAGGCCCTGTTCTGATCCTCGCGGGGGACACTCCGCTGTTGCGAGGCGAATCGCTCGCGGCGTTGCTCGCTGAGTTACGCGGTCAGCAGGCGGCCTGCGTCATCGGCACCGCATTCACCGAGAACAACTTTGGCCTCGGCCGCGTCGTGCGGTCATCCTCCGGCGACTTCCTGCGGATCGTCGAGCAAAAAGACACGACTCCCGAAGAGGCCGCGATTCGCGAGATCAATACCGGCTGCTATGCCTTCGATAGCCGACTGCTATTCCAAGCCCTCACGCAAATCCGCCCGAACAACAGCCAAGGCGAATACTACCTGACCGACGTGCCCGCGATTCTCAAGGCCGAAGGCCATCGCGTGATTGCCGCGCCGAAGCTAACAATCGAGGAGGCAATGGGGGTCAACACGCCGGAGCAACTTGCGGATGTCGAAGCCATTCTGCGACGACGCGGCCCCTAATTGCAGCGGACGCTTGATGCGGTCTCAAAACCAGCACGACGCGCCAGCGAGTGGCCAATACTCCGGAAGACAACCACTCGCTGGCGCGTCGTGCTTGTTGAGCGGACCTTCTACTCGCTCGCAATTCGCATCAGCACTTTGCCCGCTCGTCCCGGTGTCTCCGCCGCGCGGACGGCGTCGCTGACGCGGTCCAACGGAAACACCTCGCCGATCTGCGAGGTCAACACGCCCGCTTGAATCAGCCCCGACACAGTGCGAATCAACTTCAACTTGGCGATCAAACTGAGCTGCGGCAGCCAGCGAGCCAACCAGAAGCCGGAGATCGACGCTCCGGGAGTCATCAAGTCGCGCGGTGAAAAACTGAGCTGTTCTGGCGACAGAGTGCCGTAAACCAACATCCGGCCGCCCGGAGCCAGACACTTCACGACAGCCGAACCTGTCGCACCGCCCACCGGATCAATCACGAAGCGAACGCCCCGCTTACCGGTGACGCGATGCACTTCGTTCTGCAGGTCGTCAGCCGTTTGCTTCGCGGGATCAAACACAACGACCCCATCAGCGCCGAGCGACTTCAATGCCTCAGCCTGCTCCGCGCGACGCACGACATTCAATGTCTTGAAGCCGAATCGTTGACCCAGCCGCACGACCATCTTGCCAAGTTCTGATGCAGCCGCCGTCTGCAACAGCCAGTCGCCCGCGGGGACGGCCAGCACTTGACGAGTCATTGCGAACGCCGTCGTCGGGTTCACAAAAAACGTCGCACCTTGCTCGGTCGGCAGCGACTTCGGCAGCGGCACCGCTTGCTTGGCGAGCGTTGTCGTCCGTTCCTGCCAATTGCCGTTGATCCCGTTGAGCAAAGCGACTCGCTTGCCGACCAGTAGCTTGCCGAGCAATCCACCGCCGCTGACTTCGACGACGCCGACTCCTTCATAGCCCGGTGTGCAGGGGAGTTTCGGCTGCTTGCCGTAAACGCCGCGTACCGTCATCAAGTCCGACGGATTGACCGGGCTGAGCAGCATCCGCACGAGCACCTCGCCGGGCTTCGGTTTCGGCGGTTCGATGTCTCGCAGTTGCAGCACGTCCGCAGGCTCACCGAACTGGTCGAATTGCACAGATTTCATGCGGCTTCCCATCGTGGGGCAGGTTTTCAACCTGCCCGTCGTTGCCCTGGCAGGTTGAAAACCTGCCCCACTATTTCGTCTCGATCTTGCTGGACGAGTCGTCCTTCTTCCGAGGTCGGAAGAATTTCATCGACTGCAACACGACCATCTTTCGCCGAGCGATCCGCACACCGAACGTGATCAGCCAATTCTTCCAACCGGGAATCACGAATTGCTTGCGGCGTTCGAGAGCTTTGAGCGCGGCTTTGACGACTTGTTCCGGTGTTGAGAACTCATGCTTCTTGAGCCAGCCGGGGACGTTGGCCACGTCGAAGAAGTCGGTCTGCGTCGTTCCCGGACAAAGCGCGGTGACGGTCACGCCCTGATCGCGGCACTCGGCCCACAACGCCTCGCTGAAGTGCAGTACAAAGGCTTTGCTGGCCGAATAGGTCGGCATGTACGCCACCGGCTGAAAGCCCGCAACCGAAGAGACGTTGATGATCCCGCCGTGACCTCGCTCCAACATGGCGGGCAAGATGCGATACGTCAGCTCGGTCATGGACGCGACGTTGAGCTGCACGAGATCCCGCATTCGCAATTGCTCAGTCTCGTCGATGGTCCCGACCCAGCCGAAGCCGGCATTGTTGACCAGCATTTCAATTTGAATGCCTTTCGCAGCGATCGTCTCACACAGCCGCTGCGGTTCGGCGGGGTCGGTGAGGTCGGCGATGATGATCTCGGTCTTCGTGCCGTGCCGAGTGTGCAGTTCGTCGGCCAGCTTTTCGAGCAGTTCTTTTCGCCGAGCCGTCAGCACCAAGTGCATGCCATGAGCCGCGAGCCGGCGAGCAAACTCGGCCCCGATGCCGGAGGAAGCTCCGGTGATCAGTGCCCAGCGATCGGCGTACGCGTCGAGCACGTTGGTCGGTCCTCATCAATGGTGTCAAACTCGTTGTCCCGGCGGAGATGTGGGTCGGATCGTAACACAACGACCTCGAAAGAAAAGCCGCCGCGCCGCGCCGACGAGCCTGCCCCCGCACAGTTTCGCTATGCTGCGCCGTCGGAGGATGGGCACTCTTGCCCGTCTTGTGTTCTGACCGGAGGGACGGGCAATCCGCCGAAGGCAGACCATCCTCCAGGAGTCGATCATGTCCGTCCGAAGCCTCACTCGCGAAGAAGTCCGTGCGGTCGATCGCCGCGCGATCGACGAGTTCGGCATGACTGGCCTCGTCCTGATGGAGAACGCTGGCCGAGGCGCGGCGGAGCAATTGATGACGCTCGGCATCGACGGCCCGGTCATCGTCTGTGCCGGCAAAGGGAACAACGGCGGCGACGGTTTCGTGATCGCGCGGTATCTCGAATTGCTCGGCGTCGATGTGCGAGTGCTGCTGTTCGCGAACCCTTCCGACCTGTCCGGCGACGCTGCTGCGAATTGGCGAATCCTCGAAGCTGCTGAGACGCCGCGCGTGGTTCTCGGTCGTCTACCCGCGCTCTCCGACATCGACCACGCGCTGAGCCACGCCGATTGGATCGCCGATGCGCTGTTGGGCACCGGCACCATCGGCGAAGTCCGCGAGCCGTACCGCACCGCCATCGCAGCGATCAATCGCTCCGCTCGCAAAGTCTTTGCCGTCGATCTGCCGTCAGGTCTCGACTGCGACACCGGTGAGCCGATTGAAACTCTTGCCGACGGCACCGCCATCTGCGTACGCGCCGCTCACACCGTCACGTTCGTCACCCACAAGCGCGGCTTCGACAATCTCGCCTCGCAAGCCTTCACCGGCGAAGTTCACGTCGTCAGCATCGGCATCCCGATGAAGCTGCACGACGAAGTGCTGGTCACTTCGTAGTTGACTTGTTCTTGATCGCCCACAAGGCGTCGAACGAACGCAGGTACAACGTGCCGTTCGCGAAGGCCGGCGATGCAGAGATCGGCTCACCAAGATCGTTCTCGGCGAGCACTTCGTAATCGCGGCCGGCTTTGATGACCGTGATGTGTCCGTCACGAGACGTCAGATACACCTTGCCATCGGCGTAAACGGGCGAGCCTCGATAGCGGTCATTGTGGGCTCGTTTCAGGTAGATCTGCTCACCGGACTTCTCCTCCAGAAGGTGGACCTGCCCGTCCTGCATGCAGAGATAGACCAAGCCGTTGTGAATCAGCGGCGACGGGACATCCGGCGTCTTGGCGTGCTTCCAAAGATGAGCCGCCGCGTTTTCCGTGATGTCTCCTTTGCCATTCGGCTTCAGCGCGATGACTGGAGCACCCTTGGCCGTCGGGACGACGATGATTCCGTCACCAGTCGCGGGTGAGGCGACAAATCGCAGCGTCGGATCGTACTTGGTCTTCGCGTTCAAATTGCCACACCGCCACAGCTCGTGGCCATCTTTCAAATCGTGAGCCACGATGAAGTCCGCCCCGTGGGTGAGCAGAAATTTCGTCTTGCCGTCGTCGTACATCACCGGAGAGGCATAAGAGTGTTCGTTTTCTTGAATCGCGTCGCTTGGCCGATCGCGCTTCCAGATTTCCTTGCCGGTTTTCTTGTCCAAACAAACAACCACCGCCTCGCGCGTTTTCGCGTTGCCGTCACCGTGAATGAGTTGGACATACAGCCGATCCCCATCCAGCACTGGCGTCGAGGTCATGCCGAACTGGATGCTGAATTTTCCGTAGCGGTCTTGCAGGTTGAACTTCCAAACTTCCTTGCCATCGACCGTCCAACAACCGATGACGCCGTTAGTCATCATCGCCCAGACATGCTCGCCATCGGTGCTCGGAGAGTTCGACGCCGAGTTACCCTCATCGCCACGGACATCCTTGTTGCCGGACGCCATGATCTGCCGCCACTTTTCTTTGCCGTCCGTCCCGACGCACAACAGCAGCAAGTCTCCCGACCCTTTATCAACCGATGTGAGAAAAATCCGCTCGCCCCACACCGCCGGAGTCGCTCCCGCTGGCCCCGGCATCGGCAACCGCCACACCACGTTCTCCGTCTTCGACCACTTCGTCGGCGTGTTCGTCTCATTCGAGATGCCGTTGTTCTTCGGCCCTCGCCACTGCGGCCAGTTCTCCGCGCGAACGGTGTTGATGGAGACCTCCAATCCCACCAGCGCGACAACTGCTCCGGACCATCGAGCCAACCGAGAGTTGAACAACGTCACCGACTTCATGCTGCTTGCTCCTTGCCGAGAATTGCGAAGAACCTGACGACGCTCGACAGTTTCAGGAGCGGCTTGCAGGTCGTCAATGAAGCCAACGAAGACCGCAGAACCCCGATTTGTTGGCGAGCCGGAGGGCGTCAGCCCCCGGACTTCGCTGTGTACGTCCGGGGGCTGACGCCCTCCGGCTCACCTGATTCGTTTTGGCATTCGCGAGCACTGGCTGGTGGACGCTCGCAGCGAGCGGATCGAGCGATTACGGGATCACGTTGATTCCGCTGAGACCGAAAGCCGATGCGGATTGCAGCAGGTGTTTGTCGCTGCTGTGAATCGCTGCGAAGCCGTTCTGTCGAGCACATGAAAGGTGGATCGCATCGGCGGCGCGAATGAACAACGTGTTTGGCAGAGTGCGAAAGACCGATTCGGCGTATTCGACCACGTTGCGATCCAAATCCAGCCAATGCCAAAAGCCTTGCTCACAATCCGCTTTGAAGGCATCCAGAACGCTGGACATTTCCGACGCGGTCAGGCGGTTCTCGCGAAAGTGTCGGTGGACGGCGGCCATGAACTCGACGCGAGCATGAACGCTCGAAGCGACGCCATCCGCGACGTCCACCAATTCGCGAACTTCTGGAGCACCAGGCTCGGCCAAATAGCATTTCAGGATGTAGCAAGTATCGAGGTAAATCATCCGTCGCGATCCGCCGACACGATGTCCGTCGAATCCACGTCAATCTTTGGTCGCGGGATGGATTCCCAATGCCCCGGCGGAAACCGTTTTTCGGTGGTTGGCGGGCCGATCGCTTTGATCTCGGCAACGACTTGGCCGTGATCGGTGATGACCGTCCGCTCGGAGATGGCACCGCGAACGATGGCTTCGGTCGAGTTTTTGAGTTCTTCCAACGTCACAGTCTTCATCGCTGGGCCTCGAACCGTGGGACGGACATTCTTGGTGACGAATCGCCAGTCGGAGCGTATTCGTGCTGTCCAAATCTGTCCATGTTTTCTTTTGTCTGACCGACGTGGCGACTCACTGCTCCGGCGGCTGGCGGAAGTCCGCCGTGTTCGGTAAATCCTTCTGCCTCGCTCGCCAACTCGACGACTGGGACATCCCGACTTCACGCTCGATGTTAAGTAGGCAGGATTTCCAATCCGGCCGAAATAGCTGAGCGAGTACCACAGCATTAAACGAACGACGCTATGCACACTCTCGCCCTTGTCGCTGGCGACAACGTACACGATCAACTCTCGCCCTTTAGCCTACTTCTCGAAGTCGAGCCGTATGAAGTATTGGTTTCAGATGATGAGATTGGGGCGATGGCAGAGCACTACGCTGTCTCGCGAGATGATCTCGCGACTCTTGTCACGAAGCTGGTGGATTATTTTGGCGACGAAGGTTTCTTGAGAGACGGAAAGCTAGTCCATATTTCAAAGGCTAATCGGCAGGGTCATTTTGATTGGTACGAAGTCGGTGGGCAGTGGAAAGGTTTTCTACGGCTACGTCAGCCACGACAGGTCCGACGGTTTTTCGGCCTGCTGAGTGCGGGAGAAACGACGCAAGCCACAAGTGCAAGAAAGGTCGAGATTGATCCACAAGCACTGCTCGCGGACCCACCAATGGCGTTGCTGTTTCGAGGTAAATGGTTCGAGTCTCCCATTTTCGCTGTGGGGGACTTCGCCGAAAAATGGAAGACAGAGTTTGCTCAATTGTTCGCCGAAATTCCGGACGACGTAATGCTGACAGTCGTTGATATCCACAGTTGAAGACGTCGTGCCGGCGGTTTGAAGAATGGTCCAAAAAAACAACAGCCCTCGGCGAGTTGCCTCGTCGAGGGCTGTTTCAATCACGGAGGTCGATCTCAGTTGAAGACGGTTTAGTAAATGTCCTCGTCGTGGTGGCTGTCCTTCTTGTGGTCGTCCTTCGGCTTCTCGGCGATCAGGGCGTCGCTGGTGAGCAGCAGGGTCGAGACCGAGGCGGCGTTCTGCAATGCGGAGCGAGTCACCTTGGTCGGGTCGATGATGCCACTCTTCACGAGGTCTTCGTACTTGCCGGTCGCGGCGTTGTAGCCCTTGTTGCCTTCGAGTTCGAGAACCTTCTCGCAGATCACTCCGCCGTCCACGCCGGCGTTGTCGGCGATTTGGGTCGCCGGAGCACGGCAGGCTCGCAGGATGATGTTGTAACCGACCATTTCGTCGTCGGTCAGACCCTTGCCCTTGAGACCAGCGGTCGCTCGCAGCAGAGCCACGCCACCACCGGGGAGGATGCCTTCTTCGACGGCCGCACGGGTTGCGTGCAGGGCGTCTTCGACGCGAGCCTTCTTCTCTTTCATTTCGGATTCGGTCGCGGCTCCGACGTTGATCTGAGCCACACCGCCAGACAGCTTCGCGACTCGTTCTTCGAGCTTCTCTTTGTCGTAGTCGCTGGTGCTGCTTTCCAGTTCGCGGCGAATCTGGTCGATGCGCGACTTGATGTCGGCGGTCTTGCCGTGGCCTTCGATGACCGTCGTGTTGTCCTTGTCGATGATGACTTTCTTCGCTCGGCCCAGGTCGCTGAGTTGGACGTTCTCCAACTTGATGCCCAGGTCTTCGAAGATCGCGGTGCCACCGCACATGATCGCCAGGTCTTGCAGCATCGCCTTGCGACGATCACCGTAGCCGGGGGACTTCACCGCGACGCACTTGAACGTGCCACGCAGCTTGTTGATGACCAGCGTCGCCAGAGCTTCGCCTTCGACTTCCTCAGCGACGATCAGCAGCGGCTTACCGGACTGCACAACCTTCTCCAGCACCGGGACCAAGTCCTTGATGTTGGTGATCTTCTTCTCGTGAATCAGGACGTAGCAGTCTTCGTAGAACGCTTCCATCGTGTTCGGGTTGGTGACGAAGTACGGGCTGAGATAGCCGCGGTCGAATTGCATGCCTTCGACGACCTCGAAATCGGTCTTCAGGCTCTTGCTCTCTTCGACGGTGATGACTCCGTCCTTGCCGACTTGGTCCATCGCTTCGGCCAGGATGTTGCCGATCTCTTCATCGCCGTTGGCGGCGACGGTGCCGACTTGGGCGATCGACTTCTTGTTCTTGCACTCGGTGGCCATGCCGTGCAGTTTCTCGACGACATCGACAACCGCCTTGTCCATACCGCGCTTCATGTCGATCGGGTTCACACCCGCAACGACGGCCTTGAGACCTTCGATGAAGATCGCCTCGGCGAGCACGGTCGCAGTCGTGGTGCCGTCACCGGCATTGTCAGAGGTCTTGCTGGCGACCTCCTTCACCATGCGAGCGCCCATGTCCTCGAACTTGTCGGAGAGTTCGATTTCACGGGCGACGGTCACGCCGTCCTTGGTGACGGTCGGCGAGCCGAAGCTTTTCTCAATGATCACATTTCGGCCGCGCGGGCCGAGCGTCACGCGAACGGCTCGCGCCAGTTTGCTCACGCCGCGACGGACGGCGTCTTTCGCTTCTTGATCGAAGGCAATCATCTTGGCCATGTCGGAAATCTCCTCATCGGACAGTGTGTATTGATTTGTAGAACCGCGACTTAATTAGCCGGCACGCGCTAGCGTCCGGTTCACTCCGTCAAACCGGACGCTAGCGCGTGCCGGCTGATGGTCTTCGTCAAACTAGAACGTCGCGAGAATGTCGCTCTCACGCATGAGCAGGTAAGTCTCGTCGCCGACCTTGATCTCGTCGCCCGCGTAGGAGCTGAAGAGGATGCGATCGCCACCCTTGACGGTCAGTGCGACCTTCTTGCCGTCGCGACGGACATAGCCTTCGCCGACCGACAGAACCTCACCGCGTTGCGGTTTGTCCTTGGCCGAATCCGGCAGCACGATTCCGCCGAGCGTCGTCGTCTCGGCTTCAGCACGTTTCACAACCACGCGGTCCCCCAAGGGAACCAGCTTTTCGGATTTCTTTGCGGCGGCCTTGGCCATCTGTGTCTCCTCAAGAACAAGCACGTCGATCAGACGGAAAATGCCTCGGAAATTTGGCAACAGTTTGAGGCATCGCGATGGCTAGCGAATCACGGGCCAATTCGGACGGTGGCTCTTAACATAAAGAATGGCTTGGAGTTGCGTCGCGGATGCGGTTGCTTTGGTGGCTGCCAACCGGGGCGAAACCAGAGATTTCGCCGAGTCTGTGCTGCCAAATCGGCACAGGTGCGGAGACGCGAATCGACAATTGCCAAGGTCGCTGGAAGACAAACTCGGTCGTGTCTTACGAGTCGTACTCCACTGGTCAGGAATCGAACAGCTTTGTGCGATTCGCACGACCAGCTCTTGATCACTCAAAGACATCGGCGATGCTCTTCGGGAACCGGTTTGGACGACCTCACCCTTTCCAGTGACTGAGCGAGTGAACCGGTCCGCGGTGACTGACTTCCGGCAAATTCAGAGCCTTGCGGAATTGATGGCTGATTGGTGAACTCTCGCAGAAGAGGGTCTGTTTTTTATTAAGAGTTTCGTGGACCAGAGCCTCAGAGAAGGATTGACGATGATGTCGCGACGTCTGGCTTGGTGGAGCGCAGTGGCGTTGGTCCTTTCGGCAGGAGCGCTGGCCGATCAGGTGAGTGCAGATGAGGACTTCATTGGGTTCTTGCGCGGCCTTCACGAGCGAGGTCACGGCGACCTGGCAGTGCATTACCTCAATCAAATCAAGGAGCGGCCAGATCTCCCGGAGGAAGCGAAAACAACTTGGGATTTGGAGATGGCTCGCAGCCTGCGGGTCGCAGCCAACGAGACTCCCAACGTCGATCTCCAGCAGAAGTTCATTCTCGAAGCTCAGCAGTCGCTCGACAAGTTCCTCAAGGAACACGCGAACCATGATGACGCGGCGTCCGCTCAAATGACCTCCGGCGACATTTCTTTGTTCCGCGCGCAGAACGCTTTGCGGACGGCGCTGCGTGACAAGACGAAGAAAGACGCGCTGATCCCCGAAGCTCGCAAGTTGTTCGGTGAGGCTCGGCCAAAGTACGAGCAGGCGGTGACGATGTTCAAGGAGCGTGTCGATAAGGTCCAAGCCAGCATGACGGGCAAGAAGAAGTTCGCCAGCGTTCGAGCCGAGCGCCAATTCTTGGGCTTGGTGGACTCGTGGTACAACGCGCGCTTCAAGGTGGCGACCGTCGATTACAACATTGGCCTGACTTACTCGGAGGCCGCCGATCCGAACCGCAAGGCAATTCTTCAAAAGGCCTACAAGGGTTTCGACGGGATTTACCAAGAGAATCGCGATGAGCGAACGGGCATCTACGCGAAGATGTGGGAGGGCAAGGCTCTCGAAGAGATGGGCGACTTTGCGACGGCATTGGAAATTTACGACGAGGTCATGTCGGCGCGGCCTCCTGACAAGGACAACCGACAGGCTTCATGGGCCGCGATGTTTGATGAGGTCAACCGCTTCCGGTTGATGCTGTTGGGACGCAACAAGAAGTATGAAGAACTGATTGGAGACGCGGAGGAATGGCTCAAGGGGCACGAACGGATCAAGCGGTCCAGCGGGTATCAGGGGATCGCGTTGGAATTGGCCAAGGCGTATCTCGAAGTGGCCAAGACGCTCAAGGGTGCTCAGGCCGCGGAAGCCACCAAGCGAGCCAAGGATCGACTCGCGGACATCAAGGCCGTGCCCAGTGAGTTTCAGAAAGAAGCGATCAGCCTGTTGCGGCTCGCCTCAGGAGGAGCGGACGCTCCGCTCACTTCGTTTGAGGAAGCCATCGCCGTCGCGGACGCCTCCGCCAAGGCGGCCAGCGAAGCCACCGCAGCGGCCGACGTGAAGACCGGCTGGCAAGAAGCCGAGAAGGCGTACGCGAAGGCCATCGAACTCAGCACCGATGTCAAAGACAAGAACCGCGTCTTGGCGACTCGCATGATGCTTGCCACCGCCCAGTACCAAGTCGGCAAAGCGGCCGAGGGTTACACAACCGCTCTGACGCTTGCCAAAGAGAACACGAGCTACGCGAGAGCACCGGCCGCCGCCTCGCTGGCGGTCAACATCGCCTTGTACTTGTACGGCCAGACTCGTGATGCCGCCGCGATGGAGCGGATCAACGAGTCCACCGAGTTGCTGCTCAAACAATGGCCACAGCACGCCGAGGCGGACGACGCTCGCATCGCGAAGGGCAAGCTCAAACTCTTGCCGATTCCACCGGACTACAAGGGAGCGATCGAAATTTTTACCAGCGTGAATCCGGCATCGGATCGTTACCCGTCAGCGCTGCAACTCGCTGGCCAAACACATTGGAGAGTCTACATCGACGAAAAGAAAAAGGGAGACGCGGCGAAGCCCGGTGTCGTGCAGTTAAATCGTCAGAAGACAGTTGAGTTGCTGGAGAACAGCCTGGTTGCGTTCGGCAAAGTGGAGAATGGCGGAGCCGCGCTGGCGCAGTCTCTGCAAGATACGCAGTTGCTGCTGGCTGAGGTCCACATGGAAGGGGACAAGATCGACGAGGCTTTGCAACTCTTGCAGCCGATGGTCGATGCCTTGAAATCCAAACCTCCGGCCGGCATGGACAAGACGACATTGCGAATCTTGGTCAACTCGATGCGAGCCTACGCCACGCTCGGCAAGGTCAATGATTCCGTCGAAGTCGGCAACATCCTGGTCACCGGGGGCGAGGATATCCCACCGGTGAACGGTGTGCTGATCGAGTTCGCCAAGATGATCAAGGGCGAATGGAAGAAAGGGGCGGCCGAGCTGATTGCTGCGGAGCAAGTCCAGGAAGAAGGTCGAGAAGGTCGCATCAACAACGCGAAGCTGGCTGAGGCCAACAGCCGTGATGCCTTGGCGAAACTCTTGGAGAAGCTCAACGAACGCAAGCAGTACGACCTCGGCGGCTTGGTCTTCCTCGCGGAAAGTAGCTTGGAAATTAGTCAAGCGGAGGGCTTGGAAGAAAAACCTCGAAGCGAATTTCAAAACAAGGCTCGCGATCAGTTTCAAGCGATCATCGACCGAGCCGCCGCCGACCCCGCGTTCGCCAAGTTGGCGGCCAAAGCCATGACCAGAGTCCGTTCGCAATTGATCGGGTTGTTGCGTGCCGAGAAAAACTACGACGAGTCCTTGAAGCAAGTCGAAGCGTTGCTCAAGGAGCAGCCGAACGCTCTCGAACCGCTCATCGAAAAGGGCAACATCCTGCAAGCCTTGGCTGAGTCGGACCCGAAGCGCTACGACGAAGCGGTGAAATGGTGGACCAACATCCGCTTGAAACTTCAGAGCGCGCAGGGCAAGAAGCCGCCGGCTTACTACGAGGTTGTTTACAACTGTGCCTTCTGCCTCGCTGCTCAAAAGCAAGCGGAGAAGAGCACGCAGGCGGCCCAGTTGCTCAACGCCACGTTGGCTCTCAGTCCTGCACTCGACGGTCCCGATCGCGTGGAAAAGTACAAGGCGCTGCTCAAGCAGTTGCCTGCCTCGAAGGCCGCTCCTGCGAAGGCCGCTGCGGTGAAAGCCGCTGCGGTGAAAGCCATTGACAAGAAGAAGTGACAGAGGAGCTGAGCGATGCCGCGCACCGGGCGATGGAGTGAAGCGACAGTGTGTTTGTTGGTCGGAGTGGCGGTCTGGCTTCCGGCTTCAACTCTGTCAGCGGCGAAGTTCAACAAAGTGCTCGACATCGGAAAACCGGCTCCCGCGTGGAGCGAACTGCTTGGCGTCGATGACAAGCGGCACAGTCTCGGCGATCTCAAAGAGGCCAAGTTGGTGGTCGTCGTTTTCGCCTGCAATCACTGTCCGGTGGTGAAGACTTACGAGCGGCGACTGATTCGCTTTGTCGACGATTACCGAGACAAAGGGGTCGAGTTTGTCGCGATCAGCGTCAGCCGGCAGGCCTCCGACCAGATGCCGCAGATGAAGACACGTGCCTCTGGCAGCGGTTTCAATTTTTCGTACCTGATCGATCCCAGCCAGAAGATTGCGAAGGCCTACGGGGCGACCTGCACTCCGCACGTCTTTGTGCTCGACCAACAACGCCGCATCGCCTACATGGGCAAGATCGACGATCATCTCGACGAGTCGAGAGTCACCGAGCGATTCCTCCGCGATGCTGTCGATGCGCTGTTGGCAGGAAAGCTGCCAGAAGTTGCCGAAACCCGGCAAGTTGGATGCGATATCGAATACGAGTAACGCAACGCTCGGTTCGAAGTCCGAGATCTCTGTTTCGAGTTGAACTGATGGAGCAAATTCATGGCCTCTCAAAAACGATCACAAATTCTGTTGCTGATTGCTGCCATCGGCTGGCTTGGAAGTTTCGGCTGCAGCTCCGGGACGAACAACACGATGGTCGGTGCCGGAGGTTCGAAATCGAAAACGGCTGACTCTACCGAATCAAATGACACTGAGGTTCCGGGACCACAAACCGAACCCTCGCTCACGCAGCCAACCGAGCCGGTCGCGCCCGCGGCATCGACCACTGTGCTGGTAGTCAATCGAGCCGGGTTCGACGAAGTGCTCGCGAAGCACAAGGGCCAAGTCGTTTTGGTCGACTACTGGGCGACTTGGTGCGCGCCGTGTCGCAAGAAGTTTCCGCACACCGTCGCCTTGGCCAAAGAACACAAAGCCGACGGCTTGGCAGTGATTGGAGTCTCCCTGGACGACGACGAAGTCCACGAGGACGTCGTCAAATTTCTCACCGAGCAACAAGCGACGTTCGACAATCTGCGCAGCAAGACCGGAGCGAGTGACGAATCGTTCGAGGCATTCGATGTTCCCGGCGGGACGCTCCCTTGCCTGCGGCTGTTCGATCGCGAAGGAAAAGTTCTCAAAACGTTCGCGATTGCTCCCGATGCCGACAAGCAATTCACTGACGAAGACATCGCTGAGGCCGTGAAAGCGGCGCTCAATAACAATAAGTAGCCCTCTTGGCTGAAACGATTGCCATGCGCGTTCTGTTAGGTCCGATCTTGTTCGCGATGGATGTGGCACCCGCAAACATCGGCTGGGGAATTGCACTCACTGTCATCCTCGTTCCCACGATAGCTCTGGTAGCTGTTCGACCGCGGCGATGGACAGCACTTGCATCCGGCTTGGCCCTGCTAACCTGGCTACTCCTGGGCATCATCGGAGAAGGGATCGATTGTTGAGACGATCCCACTTACTTTCGTCCGCGAGTCGGCTGTGAGTGCGGATGAGCCTTGTCGTAGGTCTCGCGCATCCGCTGCGTGCTGACGTGCGTGTAGATTTGTGTCGTCGTCAGACTTTTGTGGCCGAGCAACTCTTGGACGCTGCGGAGGTCGGCTCCACCGTCGAGCATGTGAGTCGCAAACGTGTGTCGCAGTGAATGCGGGCTGGTCTTCGAATCGAGACCATTCGCTTTGACGTACTTTTCCAACATGCGGCCGACGCTGCGAGTGGTTAGCCGTTTGCCGAAGCGGTTGAGAAAGATCGCCTCGTGATCTTCGGGCGGAACATCCGAGGCGACCTCGCGCACGGCGAGCCATTTGTGCAGAGCCGTGCTGGCGTGGCGGCCGACTGGAGCGATTCGTTCTTTGCGACCCTTGCCGCGAACCCGCAACACGTTCGCGTCTTGGTCCCAGTCGGAGAGATTGAGTCCGACCAACTCGGCGACGCGCAGGCCGGCGGAGTACATCGTCTCCAGCATCGCCCGGTCGCGCAGGCCGGCGGGTTCGTCGCTCGGCGGCGCTTCGATGAGCGTGACTGTTTGCTGAGCCGTCAGAAAGCTCGGCAGCTTGCGGCCCGTGCGAGGTGTCCGAAGTGCCTTCGCAGGATTCGAGGTCGTCAGTTTTTCGCGAGCGCAGTATCGAAAAAAGCTCCGCAGACAGGCAAGCCGCCGCGCGATTGTCGTCTTGGCGTACTGGCACTCGTGGAGGTAAGCGACGTAGCCGCGAAGCGTCGAGATGTCAGTTTCCGACGGCTCCGGGATGTGACCGACTCGATCCTGCAAGTAGTCGAACAAGCTGTTGAAGTCTTCGGAGTACGACTTCAGAGTCAGCGGCGAAGCATTCCGCTCGATGCGCAGCGAACGCAGGAATCCGTCAACGGCGGCGTGCATGAGGGCCTACCAAGTCGTCTCGCGCGACCACTGCTCGCGAGCTTCCGCTTCGGCCTCTTCCTTCAGCCGGCGAACCTTCTGGCTGAGCACGGCCGCATCGTACCAGGTGAAGCTCAGGTCTTTGTCCGCCGCGAACTGGCCTAGCTGTTGGAGCAAGGTGTCCGAGCTCTCTTCGTCGTACAGAAAGATGTACCGCTCGGTGTCTTTCACCAACGCCAGCACGTTGAGTTCGCGAGTCATGGCGGATGTCCTTTCGGTCAAGCCGTTCGGCCTCTGTCCTGATCGGCAAAATCGGCAGAGTTTCTTCAACGGAACCGACTGGCCGATTTCGCCGACGCTACTCGTGCCGCACGTCGGCCGTCAGAATGCCCGGACGATGTCGAACAAACCCTCAGAATCCGGCTGGAATGCGTGGCTTCGGGACCGCTGGCACGGCGGCGATTTGGCTCCGGTCGTCAGCTTGCTGGCGCTGCTGGCGATCTTCACGGTGCTCGTCGGGCCGCGCGACTTTTTGAACCTCGGCACCGCCAGCTTGGTGCTGGAACAAGGAGCAGTGTTGGCCATCGTCTCGGTCGGCTTGACGTTTGTGTTGCTCACAGCGGAGATCGACTTGGCGGTCGGCAAGATCGCGCTGCTCTCGGCCTGTGTCTGCGGAGTGCTCTTCGAGCAATCCTTCGCTGCCGGGACGAAGGGGCACAGCGAATCCGGGATGAGTGGCCTTTCGCTGCTTGCCGTTCTGGCGATTCCGTTCGTGACCGCGCTTGTCGCCGGGTGGCTCTCCGGAGCACTGACCGTCACGTCACGGCTGCCGAGTTTCATCATCACCCTGGCGATGATGTTTGTGTGCGAGGGGCTCGCGAAGTACCTGACGAAGAGCGAGAAGTTCAACATGCCGTCGGTGCTGAAGAAACTTGGCAACGACGGTATTTGGCTGGGCGGATTGAGCATTCCCTACAGCGCGATGATGGCAGTGGCCGTGATGCTGATCGGTCATGTCGTCCTGCAACACACGCGATTTGGCCGCTACGTCTACATGACCGGCGGCAACCGCGAGGCCGCGCGACTGGCGGGCGTGCGCACGCCCCGCATCGTGGTCGCGTGCCTCGTCATCAGCGGACTCACAGCGGCACTCGGTGGGTTAGTGAATGCCGGCCGGTTGGAGAGCGTCAGCCTCGATCAAAACACCGAACTGCTGTTGGAAGCGGTGGCCTGCGTCGTGCTCGGCGGCACGAGCCTCTTCGGCGGCGAGGGGAGCATGCCGCGTACGCTGATCGGCGTTATCACGTTCACCGTGCTCAAGGTGGGCTTGAACTCCGTGAAGATTGAAGGGCTCACGCACTTCGATTTGCTGCGCCCCTTTGTGATGGGTGTCGTGCTTCTGATCGCGCTGTTCATCAACGGTCGCATCGCTCGCGGCCGGGATTGAATCCGGAGAATGGGCACTCCTGCCCGTCCCTTCTTCACAGCAAACACGAACGGGCAAGAGTGCCCATCCTCCGTCGCATCACGCTCCGAAGAATTCCCGAATCGGCTGCCCCTCGCTGATGCGGTACGGCCGATTCTCCGAGTCGTGAATTTCGAGTTCCGGGCTGAGGCCCATCGAATGAAACATCGTCGCGTGCAGATCCTCGACCGAGACTGGTTTTGTTTTCGGATACGCACCGTGTTCGTCGCTCGATCCGTAAATCTGTCCGCCTCGAATGCCTCCACCAGCCAACACGGCCGATTGGCATGCTCCCCAGTGATCGCGGCCTTTGTTCGGGTTGATTTTCGGAGTTCTTCCGAATTCGCCGTACATCGCGACCAGCGTTTCATCGAGCAGACCCCGCTCCGATAAATCCTCCAGCAGCGCCGAGTAGCCCTGATCGAGTGATGGCAGGCAGTAAAACTCCTTCAGCATTTGATAGCCGGTGATGCCTCCCAGCGAACCAGTGCCGCCGTGGTTGTCCCAGACGTTCAAGACGTTGCCATCTTTCGCAACGAAGTACCATGTGAACGTGACCAATCGCACGCCCGACTCGACCAGCCGTCGAGCCATCAGAAAACACTCTCCGTATTCATTGCGGCCATAGCGATCACGAACTGTGGCCGGTTCGTCGTCGATCCGGAACGCTCGTTTGGCTTCCGGCGAGGTCAGCATCCGAAACGCTTGCTCGCGGTAGCTGTCCAATCCGCGTGTCGCCTTCTGCTGCTGCATCTCTCGGTCGATGGACTCGACCGTGTTGAGCAACCCGTATCGCAATTGCAGCCGATGCTCATCGACTCCCGGTGGCAACTCGAAACTGTGCGGAGCTTTTTCCTTCACTTCGGCCGGCGGCTGCGTTTCGATTGGATCGTACTTCGGGCCGAGGAACCCCGCGTGCGTCCCCGAGTAAACAACGCCGTCATGTCCGATCGGCCGCGGAATCGTAACGCTCGCCGGAATGCCGCTCTGCGGCGAGAAGTAACCGACGATCGAACCGAGAGTCGGGAAGTCGCGCCGATTGCGAGCGTTCCTCGGCACCGCCAGCGTGTTGTTCACTCGGCCGGTCAGCGTGTGATAAACACTCGGCTCATGGTTGTTGCTGGGATGCGTCAGTGAGCGAATGATCGCCAGCTTGTCGGTGTGCTTCGCAATCTGCGGCAAGTGCTCGCAGACTTGAATGCCGGGCACGACCGAATCAATCGGCTCAAACAACCCGCGAATCCCTTCCGGGGCATTCGGCTTCAAATCAAACGTGTCATGCTGCGGCGGCCCGCCCCACAAATAGACCAGGATGCAAGCCTTGGCCTTGCCCGGCTCGCTTGTGCGCTGACGAACCTCGCGTCGATCCGACTCCGCCCGCAAGAGTTGCGGCAACGTCAACGCACCCAGCCCCATCTGCCCCAATCGCATCATGGCATCGCGTCGATGGAACATGGCGAACTCTTCATCCAATTTGGAAGGGGCGTGAGGTTGGTTACAGCTTCACTTCTTTCAGCTTCTGAATCTCTTGCTGCAAAGCGGTGACCGGCAACAAGGCTTGGTCGGCGGCTTGTTTGGCCGAGGCGAACTTGTCTTCGATGGGCTTCATCGCAGCGGTGAGTTCCGCAACTTTGGCATTCGAGGCAGTGAGCACGACGACGGCGTCGGCAGCTTTCTTCTCCATCTCGGCGACGACAACTTTGGCCTTTTCGACGGCAACCGCTTTCTCAGCGAGCGCAGTCTTGGATGTGGCCAGAATCGCGGTTTGCTT
>CAMDPK010000113.1 GCA_945904015.1 Candidatus Kuenenia stuttgartensis
CGAGTCCGCCTCACACCACTGGCGAACTCTCGACGCCGCAAAGCATCTCATCGAAGTCGCCAAAGACACCAAGTTCCAAGACGGCATCATCCTCCCCAAAGTCGCCGCCTGACTCACGACCTCATCCACAACATTTGACAATACCTCAGCCGTTGCCAGGGGCGATCCGTAGAAATTTTGAAAGTAACGATTTTCCTCCTTCATCGTTCGAGACTGGTTGCGTATCCTGTTCACACTTGGGGGCGATTGGATTCGACTGGGTCACCATAGATGATGGTGGCGTGCCGTGGTTGATCAGCAGGCCACGTAAAAAGCCGATCACATAATAGTTGCCAATCGGCAATTCTCCTTGGCAGCCTAGTGCTGCCACTGGCCTAGGAATCCCCGTCTGAGGAGTCCGAAAAGCCTGTCGCAAATTCAGACTGGTGTCCGCTCAGCGCCGACTACAGCGGGTACGAGACAACGTGGTTAGCTGGCCAAAGACAAGCCTCGTTCGTTGAGCTTGTTCCGGTGAGATCGATCAGCGAACTACGCACGTAGAGGCTATCGTTGAGGGATCACAGGACGGGGGTTCGATTCCCCCCGCCTCCACTCGGAAGCCTCCGTCGACATGTGATGTCAGCGGAGGTTTTTTTGTGTCTGGAGAACCAGTTACGGCGAACGCCGAGGAAGTTCGCTTGTCTCGCGATTTGGCTTCGGTTGGGCATGGAAATGCACTGCGATGACTCTGCTTGTACCGCGCGTGGTCAAAATAATCAGCCGCGTTGGAATCTCATTGGCCAATCGTTTTTTTGCAGGAACAAGCATCGAGACTCGGCCGGTCGTGACTGAAGTCGGGATGGAATCATGTGGACTCGGCGAAGATGTCTGTCGGTTTTCCAACAGTTGCGCACACGGTGAGCGATGCCGTGATCTTGCGGCGCGACGAGCCTTGAGCCATCGACTGCTGGTTCAGGCGACTCGGCGGTGGTAGTAGCGCAGTAGCCCGGAGTTGCTGCGAGACCAGTCGGCCTGAATCAGATCCTGGTCCTCATCGCCGCACCAGTACCGCGTTGTGGTTCCGGCCCGGCAGGCGTACTCCCATTCCGCCTCGGTTGGCAGTCGGTAGCCGGTACCTTCCAGCTCTGTGACCGATTCACCAGAACGGGAGTAGAACGGTTTCCGCTTCTCCTGCTGGCTCAGTTTCGCGCAGAACTCGGCCGCGTCATACCAGCTCACCATTTCCACCGGATGGTTGCCGGTCTCCAGGTTGGCAACCGCCTCTTTCCCTTCACCTGTGGCCGAGAAGTGTGATGGGTTGGTCCCCATCACTTGCTCGTACTGCAACTGGGTCACCTCAGTCACGCCGACGTAGTTCGGCTTTGTAAGAACCACTCTGTGCTGTGGACCTTCGCTCTCGATTTCTTCTCGCATCCACGTCACTCCCAACCCGGTGGCCACCTTCAGCTCCGTTTCGATTTCTGCCGGCATACTTCCGATCATGAACTCGCCGGGTGGAACAAGGCGGAACTTCATGCCGATCGAGTTCTCGTACTCGACCGGCACTCCGAGGTGCATCGCCCACTTCTCCTAATGGGCTCTGGCCTGCGCTTCGTCGAACGGGGCGACGGCGGGCGGCGGGGCATTCACCTCCGACTTGGCCAGCAGTTCCTTCACGGCGTCAGCAACCAACACGACACGAAAACCGAGGTTGAGGTTAAGGTTCGTCGGGACGTTGGCGAGGCGATTCGACGACCGGCAGTTGGACGCGGAGTCTTGCCAATGGCCGCCCCGGAGCACGCGCGGGGAAAGGGTGTAAAATGGGACATTTGGGTTGATCGCGGGTTTGTCTTGGAATTGTCCATCAAATGTCGCATCCCAACCGTCCTGCACCCATTCCCACACATTCCCGTGAATGTCGGCCAGCCCGAACGGATTCGCCTTCAACTCGCCCGCCGCGTGCGTCCGACCCCCGGAGTTCCCTCTGAACCAGCCGGCCCGCACCAGGTCTTCATCCTTGTCGCCGATCCAGTACTTTGTCGGCGTCCCGGCACGGCACGCGAATTCCCATTCTGCCTCGGTGGGGAGCCGGTAACCGGTCCCGTCCAGCGGCGCGATCGTGTCACCCTCCCGGAAGTAGAACGGCTTCAATTTCTCCTGTTTGCTCAACTTGGCGGAGAATTCGGCTGCGTCATACCAACTCACCATTTCCACCGGGTGCTCAGTCGTTTTGAGCCCGGCGACCGCTTCTTGGCCCATGCCCATCGGCGCGAAATGCGAGGGATTCACGCCCATCACTTTTTCGTATTCGGCCTGCGTGACCTCATTGACGCCCAGATAGATCGGCTGTGTCAGGATCACCATGTCATCTGGGGAGACATCCTTGAGGGCCGCTGCAATCTCCTCCGCAGTGCTGCCAATCGTGAATTCGCCCGGGGGGATGAGCCGGAACTTCATACCGATGCTGTTGGTCAACTCGATCGGCAACTTGAGATTCGCGGCCCACGCCTCTTGATGCTGTCGGGCTTGCTCGTCATTGAAGGGAGCGATCGCTCGTGGAGGAGCCTTCGCTGCGTCATGCGAGACGCCCTCAGCCTGAGGTCTCACCGAAGGATTCGTCGCCGTGAGGTCCAGGTCTGTTGGCCTCGGATTGCGACCTCGACTGAAGACAACTGCCAACACGATGCCCGCCAACAACGCGACCGCGATGAGCGTGCGATTCAAAGTGGGCGTCAATGGTCCGCGTGACGAGCCTTGCGGCGCGATGCTCGAAGCAGGCAACCGCTCCGTCGTCAGAGAGTTTTCCAACGACGAAGCATCGGGTGGCACGCTCTGACCAATGAGAAGGGTGTGGGCCGTCGTTGGCCCGTCACGTCTTTCGCGACTTGGGGCCTGGCATCTCGTCAGCAGGTCGGCCACTTCTCTCGCTGATTGAATGCGATCTTCCGGCCGCTTGGCCATGAGCTTCGCGATGACCTCGCACAACCAATCGGGGATCGCCGGGTTCAAGGATCGAATCGGTTCGGGTTCATGATCGGTCACTCGCCGCAGTACGACGATCGCGCTCTCCGCATGAAACGCCACCTGACCGGTACACAGCGAATACAGCACGCTCCCCAAACTGAAGAGGTCGCTGCGGTGGTCGAGCGGTTTTCCATTGGCCTGCTCCGGTGACATGTACTGCGGTGTCCCCGCAATGAACCCCGACCGAGTAATCCCCGAATCCGACATCACGCGAGCCAACCCGAAGTCTGTAATCTTCACCCTCACCTTGTCAGGCTCGCCTGGTTCGTTTTGGCTTTCCAGCAGAATATTTGCCGGCTTGATATCACGATGAATCAGCCCGCGTCGGTGAGCGGCATCCAGGCCTGACGCGATTTGAATTCCGAACCGCACGATCGCGTCCGCCGGGAGCGGCCCGCGTTTCATCCGGTCATGCAGTGACTCGCCGTTGATCAACTCCATCACGAGAAACGGAATTCCGTTGGCTTCATCGACCGCATGAATCGTGACGACGTTGTCGTGCCGCACCGCTGCCGCAGATTGAGCCTCTCGCAAGAACCGTTGCACCGCCTCGGCGTCCGCTGCCAAATGCGGAGCCAACACTTTGATCGCGACATCCCGCTTGAGCTTCTTGTCGTGAGCCTTCAGAACGATTCCCATCCCTCCTTTGCCGATCGTCTGTTCGATCTCAAAGTTGTTCAAACCCGGCATGGCCGGAGTCTGTTGCGGAATAAAAGCGGAGTGCCCCAAGTCCTCCGTTGCGAGAGACGGCTCTGGTTCTGGTGGATCATCCTTGGCCAGTTCCTTCTGTCGTACGTCAATGACTCCCGAAGGACTGGTCGCCGCTCCCGGCTGATTCAACATGAGCGTCGGAGGCATCACTTCAGGCGTCATCGCGGACGGCTCGTGCATGAACCCAGAATTCGCCTCATGAAGTTGCAGCAACCGCTCGACCCGTTCCCGCATCGCCCCATCGTCGCCACAAACGCGAGCCAGCAACGCCCTCCGCTCCGCCGGGTCGGCGACTTCCAAGGCATCAGCGAAGAGTTCAAATTCGGTCATCACAGAGTTCGGATTTCGAGTTCGATTTCAATGTCGGCAAGCCGGATTTCAACTTCAGCGAGCCGGGGTGCGTTAGCCCCCGGCTCGCCGAACGAAAGAAATCCTCATTCGCCGACCCGGACAGGCTCCGACTCATCGAGCATATCGAGCAGCAAAGCGCGGGCGTAGGCCCATTGGCGTTTGACCGTGCGCGGAGAAATGTCGAGTGCTTCGGCGGTTTCTTCGACGGACAGGCCGGTGAAATAGCGGAGCTTCACGACCTCAGCCGCCTGGGGGGCGGTTGCTGCAAGATGATCGAGGGATTCGTGGATTGCCAGCACTTCGTCGTCACTGCGACCGAGGGGAGCCATGAGGCGTGATTCGGGCAGTTCCTCACGATCGAGGTCACCGCCTCGTTTGAGTGCCCGCCGACGCCGAATGCCATCAATCACGATCCGCCGCATCGCTTCCACAGCCGCTCCGAGGAAATGCCGTCTCCCTTCCCACTGGTTCGCGGTGGGATTGTCACTGACGGAGACCAACCGCAAGTACGCCTCATGCACCAGGTCGGTTGGCATCAACGTGATTGGCTCCGATGTCATCGCCAACCGTGCGACTGCCAACTTGCGAAGCTCGACATACACCAGCGGCAGTAATTGGTCCGCAGACTGCAAGTCCCCTTGCTCGATCCGCATCAGCACCTGAGTCACATCACCGCTCATCTTTGGCCCTTATGTTGGGCGGCCAGAGTAATCGCCAACAGCGAGCCGGTCGAGCATCTTTCTCGGTGAGTCTGCGTGCAATGAGCGAGACGGGGTGCTTCAGACCCCGGACGATTCGGACGACGTGAGCGAACGCGAATGAAGCGCATCCGGGAGCTAACGCATCCCGACTTACCAAGAGCGACGCACCCCGGATCGCTGAGAACAGAGCGCAAAAACAAAAACTTGAGAAACATTTCAAAATTCGTGGCCCCGATCTTGGCTCGATTACGCATGTATGAGTAACGAGTTCTTCACCGTGACCGGTCGGAGGCCGGCGGCTATTGGCCTCAAGAGATCAATCCATCTAATTTTTTACCGGGGAAAACTATGCTCAGCCTGCGAGAGACCGTGTTTCGTCGTTTGCGTCTTCAGAAGAAAGCTCGTCGTCAGAAGCAAAACCGTTACCCGCGTAGCCTGCAATTAGAGGATCTTGAGACGCGCAAGTTACTCACCGCGGCCCTGTACGCTAACGTCCCTGAGGCGGCCGCCTACACGTTGGTTTACGATCTGGCGATTGCCAATGACGCGAGCTACCGCAATACGACTCCCGTTTCATACACGACCAACAACTCCGCCTCGGTCGCGATTGGAAGTTTTGATCGGATCGCGTACTACTTGGAACTCGATACGGGAGCGGGCCTCGAGTACATGTACGTCTCGATGGATGCCTTTACCAGTGACGCATCGAAGATTGGGTTGCCGCACAACGTCAACAACCCTGTTGTTTTCCAGCAACGCGTCAACAACATGAACGTGGTCTCGAACAAGCCCGGCATTGTCACGGGAACGGGCATCACGACCGGCAACATCGAGTTCTGGCCCTCGAACTACAATACTAGCAATGCGATGGGCATCCCGAACGCTAGTGGCACTGCGTTTGACTTTGGCGATGGTGGCGCGAGCACATCTGCTGGCTACGGATCATTCCAGGTTCACAATCACGATCTTGATGGTGCCGGGCCGGGAACTGCCGGACAGACGTTGTTTGCTTACAACGATTGGGGCGGTGGCAGTCCGGGTGATGGCAACGATCTGGGAATCGGCAATAGGAGTTCAAGTCATCCGGATTGGACATTTGCCAACAACACGAGCTCCTACACCGTCAAGAATTTGCAAATCCTGGTCCGACCCTTCACGACGACCAGTAACGAGGCACCGGTCAATACGGTCCCGGGCACGCAGACGGTATGGGTCGGCCAGACCATCGTCTTCTCGACTGCCAACGGCAACGCGATCTCCGTCAGCGATGACTCCGGTCCCAGCGGAATGCTCCAGATGACCCTGACGGCCAACACGGGCACGCTGACGCTCGCGACAATCAGCGGCCTGACCTTCACCACCGGCGACGGCATGGCCGACACGACCCTGAAGTTCCGCGGGACGCAGGCGAGCATTGTCGCGGCGCTGAACGGCCTGGTGTACACGTCCACCACGGGCGGCGTGGGAACGCTAACGATCGCGACCGACGACCTGGGCAGCAGCGGCAGCAACCCCAGCGGCGACGCGGCCGGTCGGATCGACAACGGCGGGTTCGAGACGCCGTTTGTTCCCAACGGCTCGTATGGGTTGTTTGACGAGAGTTTGGTGCCGCCTTGGTCCACGACCGACATCTATAACGCGATCGAGATCTGGGGGACGGGGTTCGGGGGCGTACCGGCATTTGAAGGTCGGCAGTTCGCCGAAATCAACGCCTACTCGGCGGGCACCCTCTCGACGACGGTGCAACCGACGGCGGGCCGGAACACCGAGTTTGCGTTCGCCCACCGAGCACGCCGACTGTCGAACGAGCAGATCCGCGTGACCGTGACCGACCTGGGGGCCGACGGCATCCTGGGAGGTGGCAACGATACCGTGCTGCTTAACAAGATCTACACGGACGGCACGACCGCCTGGGGTTCCTATCAGGAGAACCTGGGCTTCTCGACTGGCAACAAACTGCTTCTTCAATTCACCGCCGTCAATCCGCCCAACGGCGACCAGTTCCAGAGCTTCGGCAACTTCCTGGACGGCATCCGGTTCGGCGTGATTATCCTCACTGACACCGACACGGTGACGATCAACAACCTCGCCCCGCCGACCGTGCCGACCGACACGGTCGCCCCGGCAGGTGCCACGATCTCCGAGGGACTTGCCAACGGCTCGGCCGTGGGCATCACGGCCAAGTCCACCGACCCCAACGGCGACCCGATCACCTACAGCCTGACCAACAACGCCGGCGGGCGGTTCGCCATCAACCCGACCACAGGAGTCGTGACGGTTGCTGACCGCACCCTGCTCGATGGGCCGGGCTCGCACATCATCACGGTCCAGGCCAGCGATGGCACCGACCCCGTGCGCGGCATCTCTTCGGCCAACTTCACGATCACCGTGACGAACGTGAACCCGACCGCCACGCTCAGCAACGGTGGACCGGTCAACGAAGGAAGCACGGGGACGGTTTCGTTCTCGAATCAGTTCGATCCATCCACGGCGGACAGCGCGTTCCGCTACGCCTTCGACTTCGACAACAACGGCACGTTCGATTCGGGCAACGGCACTTATGCTGGCTCTGGCAGCAGCGCGTCGGCGACGGTGCCCGCCAGCTTCCTCACGGATGGAAACAGCACGCGCACGGCGCGTGGTCGCATCATCGACAAGGATGGCGGCTTCACCGACTACACCACAGTGATCACGATTAACAACGTCGCTCCGACCATTTCACTGTCAGGTGCTGCCAGCGTCGATGAAGGATCGCCCTACACGCTGAATCTTGGGGCGGTCACCGATCCGGGTACCGATACCGTCAGCGCCTTTTCCGTCGATTGGGGCGACGGCAGTGTCGAAAGCTTCACCGGCAACCCGGCGAATACCAGCAAGACCCACATCTACGCCGATGGCCTGAACAGTTACACGATCATTGTGTCGCTGACCGACGAGGACAGCGGGGTCGTCACAACCCCCTATTTGGTGCCTGCCGGCACTATCGGCAATCAGGCATACAATGGCTCGCTGGGCATAGACTTCAACGTGAACACTCCCATCGTTGTGACGCAACTGGGCGTGTTTGACTCGGGGTCGAACGGGTTGGCGGTGCCGATTACGGCGCGGTTGTACAATCGCGATACCCAGGCGCAGTTGACCTCCCTGGTGTTTGCGGCCGGCAGCGGCGCGACGAGTGGCACGCTCGTCGGCGGCAGCCGTTTCTTGACCCTGGCGACTCCCATCTCCTTGCCAGCCGGTTTCCGCGGCACGATTGTCGCCGAAAACTATCAGGGCTCGGAGCCGAATGGCAACACTTTTGGTGGTGGTGCTGCATGGACCACCGATAGCGGCAGTGGCACCATCTCCTTCGTCGGCGGAGCCCGTTACGGCAGTTTGGGCTTGTTCCCAACAAACGTCGATGCCGGACCGGTCAATCGCTACGCCGCCGGTACTTTCAAGTTCACGCCGCCAATCGGTGGTAGCTCATTCAACGTCAACGTCGCCAACGTGGCTCCGAGCGTTGCCAACGCAGGCAACGTGTCGGTCAACGAGGGTTCAACCGTGACGAACTCCGGCACATGGAGCGATCCGGGGTTGGATATCGTCACGCTCGCTGCATCAGTCGGTACGGTCACGAAAAATGCGGACGGAACCTGGAGCTGGTTGTTCAACTCGAACGATGGTCCCGATCAGTCACAGGCCGTGACGATCACCGCGACCGACAGCGACGGCGCGGCAACTGCGACGACCTTCGCACTGACGGTCAACAACGTGGCTCCGAGTGTTGCCAACTCAGGCAATGTGTCGGTCAACGAGGGTTCAACCGTGACGAACTCCGGCACATGGAACGATCCGGGGTTGGATATCGTCACGCTGACGGCATCAGCCGGCACGGTGACGAAAAACGCGGACGGCACATGGAGCTGGTCGTTCAACTCGAATGATGGTCCCGATCAGTCACAGACCGTGACGATCACCGCGACCGACAGCGACGGCGCGGCAACTGCGACGACCTTCGCACTGACGGTCAACAACGTGGCTCCGAGTGTTGCCAACGCAGGCGATGTGTCGGTCAACGAGGGTTCAACCGTGACGAACTCCGGCACATGGAACGATCCGGGGTTGGATATCGTCACGCTGTCAGCGTCTGCCGGCACGGTGACGAAGAACGCGGACGGAACTTGGAACTGGTCGTTCAACTCGAATGATGGTCCCGATCAATCGCAGGCCGTGACGGTCACGGCAACCGACAGCGACGGAGGCTCCACGACCACCAGCTTCAACCTGACGGTCAACAACGTGGCTCCCGATGCGGTCAACGACAGCTACTCGACACCGCAAGCGACGCTGCTCACCGGCAATGTCATCACGGGCGGTGGAGCCGATAGCGATCCCGCAGGAGCGAACGATCCGCTGACGGCCGTCGCCGTTAACGGAGTGGCGAGCAACGTCGGTCAAGCGATCGCCTTGTCCAACGGGACGCTGACGGCCAACGCGGATGGTTCCTTCAGCTATCAACCGGACACGACGTTCGTCGGCACCGAGTCCTTCACCTACACGATCAGTGACGGTGACGGAGGTTTCGACACCGCCACGGTCACGATCGAGGTCAATGAGGCAGCCGGTGGCAGCATCCTCACCGTTGTCGATACCTGCTGCGATGGCGGAACGGCACTGCTGATCACAGGCACCTCTGCGAACGATCACATCGTCGTCGCACCGGGTTCGACCAGTGCGACTCTGCAGGTGAACGTGAATGGTGTCATCAGCACCGTCGCTAGGCCCAGCGGACGAATCATCGTTCTGGGGCTGGCCGGCAACGACAACATCCAGATCGCCGGAGTCATCAGCAATTCAGTCTGGCTGTACGGTGATGAGGGAGACGACCGGCTCAATGCGGGCAACGTCAGCCCCGGCGGCAACCTGCTGTTCGGCGGCGACGGCAACGACGACCTGCTCGGCGGCAACGGCCGCGATGTCCTGATCGGCGGCCAGGGAGCCGACAAGATCACCGCCAACGCGGGCGACGACATCCTCATCGCCGGCTTGACCACTCACGACGCCCGAAATTCGGCGGCTCACGAAGAGTTCTGGTGCAACGTGCTCCACGAATGGACGGAGCTTGACCCGTTCGCCACTCTCGTGAACCGCCTGCGAACCGGCTCCGGCCACACCGGCGCGAATCTGCTGGCGAGCGTCCTCGATGACAACTCCGCCAATCAGATCGACCAACTGCAAGGCAGCTCCGGCAACGACTGGTTCCTCTTGAAGTCTGGAGAAGACAAAGGCACGGGCCAGACCGAAGCAACCAACTGATCCAGCAAGTCGAACGTCACCATGCGAGCCAGGGTGCGTCAGCCCCCCGGATGGCTCGTACGGGCGTGTGGTCAAAATAATCAGCCGTGTCGAAATCCATGATGAGCATGGAAGTTGCGACGTACAAGAAAAGTGACTCTCAGCTAGTGTCCTGAGTTGGAATTTCGTTGCAGTGAAATCGCTTCGAAATTCCAGCAATTCACGAGAAAAGTTTGTCAACGAATTTGCAATTCAGGACACTAGCATGGGCTGCGATACGAAGTTCGGAGCCGAAAGCGCCAAAGGTTGCGGCCGAGATTCTCACCCGAACAACGTCGCCAAAGCAAATTGCGGCTAGCGTTTCAGACACGGCAGAGTATTTTGACCTCATGTGGCTCAAGATCGCAGTCTAAAGCTAAACACTGACTAGATCCGGCATTAAATTGCGCAAGCAGGTGCCGGACCCCGTCATCCCAAGCGGATACTCCGGAGACCAAAAGTTCTATTGGTGTCCTCCAGCCTCCACTTCCAAAGGGCTTGCGAGTTGTCGCGAGCCCTTTTTTTGTTTGCGATCTTGAAAATTCACGTCTCTCAGATTTCAGCCGATGACGCAATGTTGGTCGGGATGGTCTGAGGCTGATGGCAAAAGTGAGTGGCAACTCGCCTGACTGACGGCCACCGGAGGGGGTTGGCTACGATTCATCGCTGTCAGTCTGATCGAAACATTAGTCGGGAGTCAAAGTCATGCTGCACTCTGCACGTCGCCAACGATTTCGCCGATTCGTCGTGCTCGCTGCCAGTTTGGTTTTCGGGATTTCAACTGGTCTCGCGGCCGACTCCTTGCGAGTTGGCATTGCTCAGGCAGACATTACGCCGCCGGTCGGGTTTCCAATCGCGGGTTACTACCACGAGCGATTGGCTGACGGCACGATTGATCCACTCAAGGCGAAGGCGATCGTGTTTCGAGATGCGAATACCGAGGCCGCTCTCGTCGTGTGCGACCTGATTGGCATCGCGACAGACCTGTCTCAAGCGGTTCGCCAACGAGCGTCCGAGAAGACCGGAATCCCGGCGACGAACATCGTGATCTCGGCGACGCACTCGCACACCGCCCCCGATTACATGAAGGAGCTGTACCTGAAGCTCGGCAGCGAGGGGCAGGAACCGCTGCGAGCGGCGTACATCGACAAGCTCATCAACGGTCCCGTCGAGGCGATCGTCAAGGCTCACGCCACCGCGAAGCCCGCTACGCTGGTATGCGGTTCGGCGACGCAGGCGACTCCCGTGTCGTTCAACCGTCGTTCGGTCATGCGCGACGGTAGCGTGAAGACGTGGCAGAGTTACGACAATCCCGAAGTTGTCCGCGCGGCGGGACCGATCGACTCGGAGATCGCGCTGCTGAGCGTTCGCGATGAAGCCGGCAAGTCGCTCGGCATTCTCAGCAACTTCGCACTGCATCTCGACACCGTCGGCGGGCTGAAGTGGAGCGCGGACTATCCGTTCTTCATCGAGCAGACGCTGCGCAAGGCGGTTGGCTCGGAGGTGATCTCAATTTTCGGAACTGGCTGTTGCGGAGACATCAATCACGTCAACCCGCGCGGCAAAGTTCGGAACAAAGCCGACTTCATCGGCAACTCAATCGGCGAGTCGATTCAGAAGCATTTGCCCCAATTGAAGCGACTCGAACGAACGGACCTCGTCGTCAAATCGCGCCTCGTGAAGTTGCCGCTGCAAGACGCGACGAAGGAGGAGATCGCCGATTCGATCAAGATCCTCGATGCTGCAAATCGCAAAGAGAAAGTCGAGTTTCTCGATCACGTCACCGCGTACAAGAAGCTGATCCTCGACCAACTGCGGCACCGCGAACCGCACGCGAACACCGCCGCTCACATCACGTGGGGACTCAGCCGCTCGCTGGCCGGCGTCGGCGAGACGCTGCCGGTCGATGTGACTGTGATGACGCTCGGCAGTGATGTCGCGATCGTTTGCCTTCCCGGAGAAGTCTTTGTCGAACTGGGCCTCGCGATCAAACAAGGCTCGCCGTTTCGTACGACGTTAGTCATCGAACTCTGCAACAGCGTCGAGTCGATCTACGTTCCGCACCGGGCGGCCTACGCGGGAGGCAGCTACGAAGTCACAAACTCGAACCTGCAACCCGGCGCTGGCGAGATGCTGGTCGAAACGGCACTCGGCCTGCTGCGTGAAGCCGCATCTGGCCGCTGAAAGATCAGCAGCTATTGCGATGACAGCAGTTGCTTCAGCACCTTTTCGACCGAAGGTTGGCAAGGACCGGTGAAGGACCAGGTTTGTTCGTAACCCCCTCGGTCGCGGAAGATCGAGTCGGGGCCGAAGTACCAGACGCCGCACTCGCCGTATCCGGCTACGCCGACGAAGGATTTCTCGCTGGCCTGTTGTTGCGCGAACAATTGGAACTCGACGAACGGCTCACCCGGCAGATGCACGACTTGCAGCTTGCCAATTTTCAGCCGAGAGACCGACACACGATGTCCCGAGTTCAAGCGATTCGCCCAGGCCGAGAACATCGCGGCCTTCAAGCGATCATTGAAAGGACGTCCGGCTTGTCGTTGCTCGCGCAGAGCGGCGGTGCTGAAGGGACCATCGTCGCGCACGGTGAATCGCAGTTCGGCTTGATCCCAAGCGACGTCCGTTGGCATGAGCGACGGCACATCGACGGTCACATCGAGCTTCTCGGTCTCGCTCGCAGCGCCGCCGGCAGCGACTCGCGCGGAGCGTCGCATCGCGTCGAACAGCCGATCTGTCAGTTGCTCACGCGCGGCACGCGTGGCGTCGTTGTACTTCCCCATGCCGATGTTGCCGCCGCAGCCGGTGAAGTAAATCTGAACGACACCGGTCTCCTGTTCGAGTCGCTGCCGCGCGAGGCCGGGAACATCCCACGAGATGCGGGCGTCGCCGTAGAAGCTCATTGGGTGCGTCGCGTAGTAATGCAGTTGAGCCATCGGCCGCTGGGCGTCGAAGAACGTCACCGTCCGCAGCCACGGGTCGATCAAACCTTCGGGAGCTTCCTGCAACTTCGGATCGCGCGTCCCGCTGCCACGCACGAGCAAGCTGCCGTCCGGTTGAGGAACTCGGCGGTTCGAAGCCAGTCGATCAGCTTTCGCTCGCGAACCGACGACACGTGCGACCGGTTTGAGTTTCGGCAACGCTTCACGAATCGCGGCCGCGGCGCGCTCGGCCATCTGAGTCGTGAACGCAAGATGCTGACGCAACGGCTCACTGTCGTCGCCGTGCAGAAGTCGCACCGCATCGGCATCCAACGCCGGAGCCGAGTGCTGATGCAGCGACTGCAACGCCACTCGACCAACCGTCGTCCCCGCCGCATCGGCCATGCACCGCCGAAATTCGTCGTCGCTCGAATTGCACAGCCCCTGATAGTCGAGCGCCGCGATGACAAACGTCTGCCCGTTCGCTCGCAACACGATGCCCCGCAGTTCGAGCGGATGCTCGACACTCTCAACCTTCGGCATGAACCCGACGCACGGCCCGTTACCAATTGGCGGCGTCACGTCCGCTCGAAAGGTTGCCAAAACCAACCTCGGCTCGGCTGCGAACGCCGCCGTCGCCGTCAGCCAAGTCGCGAACGTCAGAAAGATTCGATGAGTCATGTTATCCTCAAGAAGTCAGTGCGAGTTGTCGCCCACCTCGCCAGAGATTAGTGATGAAATCATAGACGTCCAACGAATCCAAGGAGACAACGAATGAGGAACTGGCAGGCAGCGTGTGTTTTGATTTTCCGTCTCCCTTCATTCGTGGGACTCATTGTGCTGCTGTCGGCAGCGGATCCAACTCGGGCCGCTGAAAATGTGAAGCCCAATGTCATCTTCATCCTGTGTGATGATCTTGGTTGGCGGGATGTCGGTTGCTTTGGCAGCACGTTTCATGAAACGCCGAATATCGACCGATTGGCGGCTCGCGGAGTGCGATTTACTCAGGCGTATGCGGCCAGTCCGCTTTGCTCGCCAACTCGGTCGAGCATTCTGACCGGGCTGTACCCGGCGCGGGTCGGGATCACGTCACCAGCGTGTCATGTGCCGCAGGTGCAGTTGGAGAAGAAGCTGCAAGCCGCTCCACCGAACGTGAAGGTTCAGAGTGCGAACTCGCTGACGAGACTGAAGACCGAGTACGTCACGCTGGCCGAGACGTTGCGCGACGCGGGATACGCGACGGCTCACTTTGGAAAATGGCATCTGGGGCACAACTTGCCGGCGAACGAAGACGACCGCTACGAGCCGCGCGATCAAGGCTTCGCGTTCGACTTCCCGCACACGTCGCGAGCGGCTGGTCCTGGCGGTGGATATCTCGCGCCGTGGAAGTTCATCGACGATGTCGCCATCAGTGGGAAGCCGGGCGAGCACATCGAAGACCGCATGTCCGCCGAGGCCGCGAAATACATTCGCGAGCACAAGGACCAACCGTTCTATCTCAACTACTGGGCGTTCTCGGTGCATAGTCCATGGAACGCGCGCGGCGACTACATCGAGCACTTCAAAACCAAGGTTGATTCACAGAACCCGCAGCACAATCCGCTGTATGCCGCGATGGTCCGCAGTCTGGATGATGGCGTCGGGCGATTGCTCGCGGCGGTGGACGAGGCGGGGATCTCCGAGCGGACGATCTTCGTGTTCTTCTCGGACAACGGCGGCTGGGCGTATCCGCCGAGAGCCACCGAGCCCGAAGGCTTCACGGACATCCCGGCGACCAGCAATCTGCCGCTGCGCAGCGGCAAGGCGTCGCTGTACGAAGGAGGCACTCGCGAGCCGTGCATCGTGGTCTGGCCGGGAAGCGTGAAAGTCGGGACGACGAATGAGTCGCTGCTGCAGAGCACCGACTTTCATCCGACGCTGCTCACGATGTGCGGACTGAAGCCACATGACGGCTCGAAGTTTGACGGTGTCGATCAAACCGGCACGCTGCTCGGCAAGGGACCGTCTCGCGATCGGGTTTTCTGTCACTTCCCGCACGGCAGCGAGGCTCAAGCCAAGAATATTCCCGGCTTCCTTCCAGGCACTTATGTCCGACAGGGTGATTGGAAACTGATCCGCTTCTACGCACAGAACGACGACGGCAGCGATCGGCTGGAGCTTTACAACTTGAAAGACGACGTCGGCGAAACGATGAACCTTGCCGCCGAGAAGCCGAAGATCGTGCGCGAGATGAACGAGTTGATCAGCTGCTTCTTGCGCGACACAGAGGCGGTCGTGCCGATTCGCAATCCGAACTACAACACGAAGGCGACTCCGAGCGACAACAAGCCGAAACCGGCTGCGGAATCTGTGGCTCAAATCGCGGACGACGATCCGAAGCTGCAAGGCTGGAAGGCTCGCAACTGCAACGCCATCGTGAAGGAAGGCATCGTCTCGATCACCGGCAAGAACGGCCCACCATTTCTGGGAGTCGGTGCGGGAGCGACTGGTCCGATCGTCGTGAAAATCAAAGCTCGATGTGTGAACGGCGGCGATGGCAAGGTCGAATGGCTCGCACCCAACGCGGACGCGAAAGCTGCGAAGTCGGCCCCCTTCACGATCAAGCCCGGTGATTGGCAAGAACTGACGATCGACGTCCCGGCCGAAGGGGCAATCGGAATCTTGCGAGTCCATGTCCCTGCTCAAAAACAAGCGGTGGAGATTGACTGGATCGAACTCCGCCAAACATCCGCCGGAAAAACGAAACGCTGGGAGTTTTGATTCTGCTGCGAAGCGTATTCACCGAACGCAACGAAACCGGTTCGATCGCAAATCAACGAGGTGCGTCATGTCAATTCGTGGGATCAATTCCACAACGCTCTGTTTGCTGGCGGTGACCGGTCTACTTTCCGGAGAAACCGCGTGTGGTGACGAGCGACTCTCACCGGAGCAGGAATTGCAGACGTTTCGGATGGCGGACGGGCTGGAGGCGAAGCTCTTTGCCAGCGAGCCAGTCGTGCGGCAGCCGCTGACCATGACGTTTGATGATCGCGGCCGGATGTGGATCATTCAGTATTTGCAGTACCCGCATCCGGCAGGGCTCAAGCCGATTGAGGTCGATCAGTACCTGCGGACGAAATACGACCGCGTCCCTGAACCGCCGCCGCGCGGAACGCCGGGAGCGGATCGGATCACGATTCTCGAAGACACGGATGGCGATGGCCGAGTCGATCGCTCGAAGGATTTCTTGACCGGGCTGAATCTGGCGACGGGACTGGCGCTTGGGCATGGCGGTGTCTTCGTCGCGAATGCTCCGTATCTGCTGTTCTATCCCGATCGGAATGGCGACGACGTGCCGGATGGTGATCCCGAAGTTTTGCTGAAGGGGTTCGGTCTGGATGACGCGCATGCCTTGGTCAACTCGCTGACGTGGGGGCCGGACGGCTGGCTGTATGGGGCTCAGGGGAGCACGGTCACCGCAGACATCAACGGCATCGAGTTTCAACAGGGGATCTGGCGTTATCACCCGGTGACTCGAAAGTTCGAGTTGTTCGCCGAGGGTGGCGGCAACACCTGGGGCATCGACTTCGATCACCGCGGGCAACTCTTCGCCGGAGGCAACACGGCCGAGCCGCTGTGCCATCACGTTCAAGGAGGCTATTACGTCAAGGGATTCAGCAAGCACGGCCCGCTGCACAACCCCTACACGTTCGGTTATTTCGCACCGGTGAAGCACAACGGACTGCTGGGGACGGCACTGACCGGCGGGTTCGTGTTCTACAACGGCGGCCTCTTCCCGGAGGTCTATCGCGATCAATGCTTCTATCCCAACCTGCGACAGAACGCGATTCGGTGGAGCCGACTCGAAACGAAAGGCTCGACGTTCGAGACGCATTATGGCGGCGACCTCGTCACATCGACCGACATCGGGTTCCGCCCGGTCGATTGCACGATCGGGCCGGACGGAGCGATCTACGTCGCCGACTGGTATGACCGCCACATTGCTCATCACGATTTCGCGAAGCCGAATCAGTGGTACCAGCCCAGCAAAGACGACGGCCGCCTCTTTCGCATCGTGCCGACGGGAACAAACCCGCGACCGATAGGACTGCTTGCGTTGCAACAGGCCAGCAGCGATGAGCTGGTCGATTTACTGACTCATCGCAACGATTGGTACGTCCGCACGGCCCGGCAGATTCTCATTGAACGACGTGATGCCGCGGTGTACGACCGGCTCAAAACGATGCTGACCGGTGCTGCGATGACGCGGCAGAAGCTCGAAGCGCTGTGGACTCTCTCCGGCAGTGGCGGCTTGAACGACGAGCAGGCGTTGGCCTGCTTGGCTCACTCCGACGAAGAGGTTCGCGCGTGGACCGTCCGGCTGTTGGGAGATACTTCGAACGTTTCGCCGACGGTGAAACAGTCGTTCGTCGGACTGGCGCGCAGCGATGCCAGCGTGCGCGTTCGCAGCCAACTCGCCTCGACCGCGAAACGGCTTCCCGCCAGTGACTGCTTTGAAATCGTCTCGCAGCTCATGCGACGTTCGGAAGATGTGGATGACCCGCACATCCCGCTGCTCGTCTGGTGGGCGATCGAAGGCCACGCGAAGAGCGAGCCTGGCCGCGTTCTCGAACTTTTGGCAGAACCGGAGTCGTGGCGGTTGCCGCTGGCTCGCAGTTTCTTGATCGAACGAGTTGCTCGCCGCTACAGCGCCGAAGCCGGTGAAGATGGATTGAAGGCGTGTGCGCGGCTGCTGCACATCGCCCCCGATGCCGCCAGTGCGAGGATCGTGCTCGGCGCGATCAACGATCAATTCGCCGGCCGCCGTTTGATGGACGTGCCGGTTGAACTTCGCACAGAACTCGAACGGCTGCTGCGAGACCAGGCGGATGCCTCACCAACCGTCGATGCTCAGCTGCTTGCCGTCGCTCTGAGAGTTGGCGTCACCAACATCTTCGACAAGTTGCGCTCGGTCGTGCTGAATCGCTCTGCTGCCGAGACCGATCGGCTGATGCTCATCGCCGCGCTCGGAGACATCGACGGCAGTCAAACGATTTCCGTGCTGCTGTCACTGATCGGAGATGATCCGGCACCAGCATTTCAATCGGCGGCGCTATCCGCGCTCGAACGATTCCAAGACGATCGCATTCCGGCAGCGGTGCTGGCTCGCTTCGATCAATGGAACGCGGACGTGCAAACTCGTGCGGTGACGTTGCTCTGTCGCCGAGCGAACGGGACAGCGGCGCTGCTGGATGCCGTCGATCGAAAGCAAGTCCCTGCCGAACGAATTTCCGTTGACCACCAGCGTCTGATGGCGTTGCATCGCGATGCCGAGTTGAAACAGCGGATTGAGAAACGCTGGGGCAAGATCCAAGCCGCCACCGCCCAGCAAAAGACCGAGCGAATCAAGAATTTGATGCTCCACGTTCGGCTTGGCAAAGGGGACGCGAGTCGCGGAGCAGAACTCTTCAAGAAGACGTGCGCCGCATGCCACAAGCTGCGCGGCGAAGGGGAGACGCTTGGCCCCGACCTGACTCAAACCGAACGCAAGAATCTGGAAGTGATGTTGCTGAACATCGTCGATCCGAGTTCGCTCGTGCGGCCGGAGTATGTCGCCTACGTTGTTGCCACCAATGACGGCCGCGTGCTGTCGGGAATGCTGCATTCGGAAACGGCGCAGACGGTGACGCTGATCGACGCGAAGAAGAACAAGATCACGGTCTCACGCACCGACATCGAAGAACTCAAACCATCGGATGTGTCGCTGATGCCTGACAACTTGCTCGACCCACTCGACGCCCAGCAGCTTCGTGACTTGATCAGTTTCTTGCAGCAGTGAGCCAGCATGCAGCCGGCCCCGAGACGCATTTCTCCGTTCGCGGGTTTTCAAATTGCCAGACACGCGCTTCTGGGAGCACTCTTGATGATTACGCCATCAAGATCTCCCTCCCGCACCGCTAAATTCAATCGCGAACAAGATCGAATCACATCGGCCTTCTGTGGGCTCAGGTGAGCGAGATCACCCGTTAAAGTTTAACGCTTGTACCAATTATCCATGAATTGCATCAAATCCCACATGTGTTCTTTGTTCCTGAAACAAGGCTCGTTCGGATTATCCGCCCTCCAAGTCGATGTAAATTCGTCACGGTCGGTAGCCCAACAACATTTCAATCGACTCTCAGGATTCCTTCCACTCGTCCAAGAGACATAATCATGCTCAAAAAGGCCCTAATCCGCCTCTGTGCCGTCTTGATCCTGACAGCCGTTGCGCCATCGAGTTTGCTCCATGCGCAGGGCATGACCGTGACAGGCGTCGGCCCCGTGAATCGGTCAATGGGTGGTGCCGGCACTGCCGCACCGCTGGACGCCATCGGAGCCGTCCACTGGAATCCGGGCTCGATCAGTGCACTTCCCAGCAACGAACTCGGCTTCGGCACGGAGTTGCTAAACGTCAGCATCCACCTGTCATCGACCGACCCAGCGGGGGGGGCGGCCAGTGGCTCGACCAGCGGCAATGCCGGTTGGGTGACAATTCCGACCATCGGCTGGGTGCATCACTTGGACGGAACTCCCATGACACTCGGCTTGGGGGTGTACGGGATCGCTGGCTTCAAGAACAACATGCCGATTGATCCCTCAAATCCCGTGTTGATGACAACCTCGGCGTTTGGGTCGGCCGACATTTTGCAGATCGCACCGACGCTGTCCTATCAACTCACCGAGAACTTGTCGGTGGGCTTAGCGCCGACGATTACAACCGTCACGGTGAACTTGGACCCATTCGGATTTCCCAGCCCCGCCGCGGTGCCTTCTCAAGGCAATCGCATGCACTGGGGTGGCGGATTCCAGGTGGGTGCCTACTACCGCGGCGACAGCGGGATTAACGCAGGTGCTACGTTCAAGAGCAAACAATGGGTCGAGACACTCGATTTCTTCACGGCGACTGCTGGCACACAACATTTGAATCTCGATTACCCCATGATTGTTTCACTCGGCCTTTCCTACACCGGCATGGAGAACTGGACTTTCGCCATCGACGGACGCTATTTCGACTACGAACACACCGATGGTTTCCGTGAACTGGGATGGCGCAGCGTCTTCGCCGGAGCAGTCGGTGTGCAATATCGTGCAACCGATCGGCTGACCGGGCGAGTTGGCTACAACTTCAATCAGAACCCAATTCAATCAGGTGCCGTTGCTGCGAATGCGATCTCCCCGTTGATTCAGGACCAGAATGTCGCGACCGGCGTCTCATACAAGTTTACGGACCATGTTGTCCTCAACGGTGCGTACGTGTATCTCGTCAACAACAGCGTCACGGGGCCATTCGGTCCGGCGGGAACTCTCTCCAATCAAATCTCTGCGCATTCGTTGATCGCGGGTGTCAGCGTGAAGTACTAACTCTTCAATCAAGCGACCCCGCTGAGCTTGACGTGGTTCCGCCGCAAGACCTGAAAGTAGAAGTTACCGAACTTCAGAGTCCGTCGGGATGGTGGCTGTTATGGGAAAAGCTCACGCGCTTTGGCCCCAAAGTTGAACTGCCGAACATCGTCTCGAGCATGCAGCGCGCCGCCGAGTTGGGGAGTGTGTACGGCCGGCACAAACTGATCGAGAGCCGGCTGGCGGACATTTACCTGCAACCGCCGGTCGACGACATTTTCGTCGCCGACTTCAAGAAAGTGGACGAAGCGGCCCGTATCGGCTACGAGCACTGCAACGAGCGGCTGGCGGAGTGGTGGTCCAGTTGCTGAACGCCGCCGTCCGTCCTTGGCGAGTCGGACTAGACTTTGGCAAAGATCGAATCGCTCACCGTCCCGCTGCTGTCGGAGAACGAGCCTTCCTCGATCTTCATCGACCGCAGGATGCTCAAAAAGACGTTTGACATCCGCGCGTCTTTGCCGCGCCAATAAGTGCCGTGCTTGAGTCCCATGTTTGAGCCGCCGGCGATCAGCGTCGGCAGGTTCTTCGGATAGTGAGTCGTGCTGGCTCCGCTGCCGAACAGCACGATCGTATTGTCGAGCACGCTGCCGGCGTGGTCCTTGTATTCGTTGAGCTGTTCCAGGAAGTGAGCGATCTGCTCGCTGAGGAACAGGTCGTATTTTGCGAAGGCGAGTTGGCCCTCTTTGTCCTCGGCGTGCGACAGGTTGTGGTGAGTCTTTCCCAGGCCCAACTTGATCGGAAACGTGTCGCTCACCCCCATGCCGTCTTCGCGATTGAGCATGAACGCGACAGAGCGCGTAATGTCCGCGTCGAACGCCAGCGCGATCAGGTCGAACATGTTCCGGTAGTATTCGGCTGGCTCACCCTCGGATGTCGCGTCCAGGTTGAGGTGCGAGTAATCCTGCGTCTTGAGCGGGATGTCGATCCACTTCTCCGAAGCGGTCAGCCGGGACTCGATTTCGTCCAGCGACGTAAGGTACTGATCCATCTTCTCCCGGTCCGATTGGCCCAATTGTTTGTTGAGCGACTTGGAGCTTTCGAGCACAGCATCCACCAGCTTGATGCGTCGCTGAAGTTGCTCGCGCTGCGTGGCGAGCGACGCCCGGTCGCCTCGAAACAGGCGATCGAACACTCGGCGCGGGTTGTTCTCGGCGGGGATCGGTTTCCCTTCGAGGTTGTAGGAGATCGTCCCCGTGCGCGACAAAAAGCCGACGCCGGCATCAATCGACAACACCAGCGACGGCTGCCGGCAGAACTGCTTCGTGTGCTGGGCGACGACTTGATCGAGCGCCACCGAGTTGAACATGCCCGGCTTCGGATTGTGCAGCGGAGCACCGGTCAGCCACATGTCCGAACACAAATGCGGATCGGCCTTCGGCCCGTTCGGATGATGCAGCCCGCCGAGAAAACTGAGCTGTTCGCGGAAGGGCCGCAGCGGCTCGGTCGATTTGCCGAACTCGAACGCGCGGCCTTCGGTCTTGGGGAACCAGCTCCAATCGTCGATCCCGTGTTTCGGATTCGGCAACGACATGCCGTTGGCCGTGTACATCGCACAGAACCGCCGCGGAGTCTTCGCCGCGACTTCCTTCCCCATCGCCTCCAACAACGGCAGAGCCAGCGTGACCCCCGCCAAACCTTTGAGTACCGCACGACGATCAAGTTGAACGGAAGAGTTCATGGAACATATCCAAATACTGGATGGTGGATGACTTGGCTGTCCCGATGCTTCGGAACGGATTAACGACGGTGATTATGGCCTAATCGGAGTGATACTTGCCACAGCTTATTTTGCCTTCTTGAACTCTCCAATTCGGGCGTGGCGTTCGTCTTCGTAGGAATTCGCACAGTGTGAAACGAGCCGACATCGCCGGCAACGAAAGTGAAATTGGTGAAACGGGCGGCCGTCCGTCTCAACTTTAGACGTTTGCCATTTGCCGCCGCAGTCCGGACAGCAGCGAATCGCTTCGTCGATGTTTCGCCCCCAATACCGCATCAAGAAATAATAAGTCGGCCGTCCGGTGGCCCGTTCGACTTGAGCACACAGCTCTCGGCCGTTGGACGACAAATCGCTCATTGGATCGGCGAGTTGTTTGTAGGCTGGAATTTCCAGGGATGCGGAATTGAGCCAGATGTGGTCGTGGGACTTGTAGGCACAGCCCCAGAAGTAAATGTGTTCGCGGAGTTCTTGACCGAGCGGCAGAAGATAAAGCGGGACTGGCTTGCCGCTTTCGCCGCAGCAAACAGGACTGGTGTCATCGAACATGTGCGTGAACAGGTAGAGCGAAGCGGATTGCTTCCAATTCGGAAATCGCTTGGGCACATCGTCGTCGATGATTTTCCACTTTGGAGGACCGCCGAAGTTTCTCACTACCGCATCAAACTCCTTCTTCACCCATGCAGAATGGTGTCGCTCGGCAACGGCATCCGGTCGCGGGAGGTGTGTGTACGCAACGAGGTTCCCATCACACCAAGCAAACAAATACTCGCCGTAGATTTGACCGTTCTTAAGCAGCGAAGCGAGATACGACTCGGCAGCGTCTTTTAACGCATCTCGATCCAGCGATGCGCTGGCAGCAGAACCAAAGGTCAGTTGAGTCAAAAACATCGCGTGTCAGGCTACTTCTTCAAAAACAAATCACTCTTGATGATGAACTAGAACCGCGACTACCCGTTGGGGTTGTCGAGCAATTCCTTCAGCCGCGCGGCGAGTTCCGGCGGGAAACGAGCGCACCAGGATTCATCTACCAGTTCGACGTCGATCATGTCGCGAACGTGCATGCGGTCTTTGTCGCGGAACGAATTCAACTTCATCCGGACGAGCGCTTCGAGCGTCAACGTCCGATGGTTCTGAATGTTCTCCGATTCGGACACGTCGGGAGCATCCACGAGATCGTTCGGGAAAACTTTCTCGCCGGCGAACAGCACATGCACGGCATCGCGTGCTTTGGCGTCTGGGCCGTCGAGAAACATGTCGATGCCCCTCGCATGGCGATACACGAACCCAACGGACTCCATCGCCGCTTTGGCCGACGGCCAATCGGATCGCCGCAGCAGGATGTCCACGTCGCGAGTCGTCCGCACCGCCGCTTCATCGGCCTGAGCGACCCAGGCACGCACTGCGTTCCCGCCAATGATGGCGTAAGGGATCCCGGCTTGTTCCAGCGTTTGCGCCGTCTTTTCCAATCGTTCTTGAATCTTTTCCACAGCTCGCTCCATGCGCCGCCACAACGCTTCGCCAGTGAGATGAAAAGGAATCGTGGCCATGACTTCGCCTTTGTGAACTTGTCTCCGACTCCGACTGAACCATTTACCGATAGCGGTCGGAACAATTGAAGACCTATTCTCTAATTGCCTCGTTAGCGATCTTGTTTGAACAACACCTCATCCAAATCCAATTCGATTGTCGTCCCTTTCGAGAGCGCAAACGTCGCCGGGAGTTCGGTGAGGATATCGCCAAATACCTTCTTGGCTTCGTGATCGACATATTCCGCTTCGAGGTCGATATGCCCGCTGTCGATTTGTGGCTTTGCCGTTTTGCTCGTCGAAAAGAATGCCCGAACAGTGATTCTATCTCTGACTTTGATGTCGGCGATGTCGAGTTCAGGAAACGAGGGAAATGCGTTCGGGTAAAAGTCTCGATCCTTGGCCTGTTGTCGGCTGAAGATGTGGTATCCGTTCTCGGTGAGGTCTTGAAAGAACTCGCTGTGATCATTCGCATCGAATTTCATGGCAACTGTCCGGAGATTTCATTGATCGCAATCTTTGAACGCCCCACTGCGCTTGCCGGGGCGATTTCAACCACTCGCGCGTCTACTTCTTCAAAAACAAATCACTCTTGATGACGAACCGGAGCAGTTCCTGCATGCGGTAGTCGTTGGATTTCAGTGGGACGCTCTGTACTTGGAGGAACGCGAGTTCGTTGTAGGTCAGGCTGCGGCCGACAGCATAGCAGGCGGCGTGGTCCCTGGTGTGCGGTGGCTCGACACCGCCCTCCATTCAATTGGAATAGCGACACTCGTCATCCAAATGACCGCCGCTACGAGCATCGCCTGGCAGACGAACGTTTTTTCGAATATCCAAGTCTTCATTTCAAATGAATGGAGGGCTGCGTCGAGCCGCAGCACTCCAGGGTTTCGCCTACTTCTTCAAAAACAAATCACTCTTGATGACGAATCGGAGCAGTTCCTGCATGCGGTAATCGTTGGCTCTCAGTTGGACGCTCTGTTCTTGGAGGAACACGAGTTCGTTGTAGGTCAGGTTGCGGCCGACAGCATAACAGGCGGCGTGCTTCAGGAAGCTGAATGCCACTTGGTCGATGCGGTCGTTGGCTAGGTAAGCCTTCAGGCCATTCAAATCCTTGATCTCGGTTTTGTCCGGAAGAGTCGAATGGGCATCGACGCCAGGGTCTTTCTTGAACAGTCCGCCGGCGTCGAACGTCTCGAACGGAATCCCCCACGGGTCGATGCCGGAGTGACATTTCGCGCAGCCTTTCTGGTTGCGGTGACGCTCCAGTTTCTCGCGGAGAGTCAGCTTCGCGCCGTCGTCCTCCTTGAGCTGCGGCACGTTCGG
>CAMDPK010000114.1 GCA_945904015.1 Candidatus Kuenenia stuttgartensis
GCGATCTTACTCATCACTCGAAATCCTCCGTGCGCGTGAATCGAAGAGTTTGTTCACACCCTTCAGAGACGCGAATCCCTCGGAAGATTTCGAGCTTTTTCAAAATGTCATCAACTCACCCGCAAAAACATCGCTTGGTTCAGGACTAACTCCGAAGTAGTGCAGAAGCCCGCGAGCCACCGACGCAAGGTCGGTGGGGTTGCACATCACACGAGAATGGCATCATGGCAACGAAGGGTGAAAAGTTTGCGGGGCTGACTGTCGCGATGGTCACTCCGTTTCGAGACGGCAAGCTGGACGAATCCGGCTTGCGGAAGTTGGTCGATTGGCATGTCGAGCAGGGAACCGACACGGTCTGTCCGGTGGGCACAACAGGCGAGAGTCCAACACTGACGCACGACGAACATCACCGTGTGATCGATGTCGTCTGCGAGCAGGCTCGTGGGCGCATCAAGGTCGTTGCCGGCACCGGCTCGAACAGCACGGCCGAAGCGATTGAACTGACGGTCGCCGCCAAGAAATCGGGAGCGGACGGAGCGCTCGTCGTCGGGCCTTACTACAACAAGCCGACGATGGAAGGCTTTTATCAGCACTTCAAGGCGATCGCGGAAGCGTGCGACTTGCCGATCATTCTCTACAACATTCCCGGCCGCACGGCCAAGAATATCGAGCCGGAAACGATCGCCCGCATCGGCGAGTTGCCCAGCGTCGTGGCGGTCAAAGAATCAACCGGCTCGATGGATGCCGCGTCGCAGATCATCGCTTTGAGCAATCTGACGGTGCTCTCCGGCGACGACAGCCTGACGCTGCCACTACTTTCGCTGGGTGGTCGCGGCGTGGTGTCGGTCGTCGGTAACATCGTGCCGCAGGACGTCCGTGCGATGCTGGCTGCATGGGACAAAGGGGACATCGCCTCCGCTCAAAAGTGGCATCGCAAACTGTTCCCGCTGTGCCGCGACATGCTGGGGCTGTCGACGAATCCGATTCCGGTGAAGGCGGCGATGCAGATGCTCGGCCGCGACACCGGCGACGTCAGATTGCCGCTCACACCGCTCGACGCCAAACAACGCGAAAGCTTGGCCGGCACGTTAAAAACTTATGGGTTGCTGTGATCTTGGAGGATGGGCACTTCTGCCCGTCTCTGTGTCTTTCGGACGGGCAAGAGTGCCCTTTCTTCTTTTCAGGGAGATCAGATCGTGGGATTGTTCAGTCGTCGTGCAGACGAAGACGATGAAGATGACGAAGAAGAAGTCGAACTGGTGCTCTTCCAGGGCGCGCTCAACGGCAAAGAGCCAAACATGAAAGAGAACCAGCGACTGGTTCAGGCAGGCCTGAATCCGGCCAAAGAGCTGGTCACCGACGGCTTGTCTCGCCGCGCGGAAACGATTCGCGTCGAGCCGAAAGGCGAACGCTCGCAAGTCGCATTTCTCGTCGATGGGATGCCGTATGCCGGCGGCAAACTGACGAAACCGCAAGGGCTGGCCATCACGCAGATGCTCAAGCTGCTCGCCGGCTTGGACATCAAAGTCCGCAATCAGCCGCAGTCCGGAGGCATGAAGGCTCAATGGAACGAACTGCCGTATGAGTTGGTCGTCAACACCAAGCCGCAACAAGATGGCAGCGAGCTGCTCACGATCAAGGCTCGCCCTCTCAAGAATCAAATCGTCACGCCGGATGAATTGGGCATGTCGGACGATCTCAAGAAGAAAATCCGCGAATGGACCAGCCAGCACAAAGGACTGAGCCTCTCGGTCGGTGCTCCCAACACCGGAGTCACGACGACCGCATTCGGCATGTTGCGGGGCGTGGATTGCTACATGTTCCAAGTTCACTCGCTGCGCGACTTGGGAACTCGGGAAGTCGTTAACGTCACGCCGTACCAGGCCAACGCCGAAGACTCCTTCGAACAGACACTCACGCGCATTGTGCGCGTCGAGTCGGACTGTGTCTTCGTTGATCCAGTCATCAACGCGGACATCGCCAAGACACTGTTCGCGATGCAGGACAAGATCACGCTGCTGTCCGAGATGCCCGCCAAAGACTGCGCCAGCGCGATCGTGCAATTGGTGCAATGGGTCGGCGACGCCAGCCTGGTGGCGAATGGTTTGATGGGACTCATCAACACCAAGCTCATTCGCATGATTTGCCCCGAGTGCAAACAAGCCTATCGGCCAAATCCCAAGCTCATCGCCAAAGTCGGCCTGCCGTCCGACACCAAGACTCTGTACCGCAAACCGGTCGCCACCGAGAACGAAAAAGGTGAAGTCGAAGAACCGGATCCCTGCGAAAAGTGCAACGACACCGGCTACCTCGGCCGCATCGGCATCTTTGAGATCATCGAAATGTCCGCCGGAGTCAAAGAGTGCGTCATTGGTGGCGGCGATGCGAATGCGATCCGCACCGTAGCTCGCAAAGAGGGCATGACCACTTTCTCGAAGGACGCCCTGCGGCACGTCGCCAAGGGAATCACGGCCCTCGAAGAATTGCAGCGTGTCTTCAAGCCCGTTGCGTAGTTTTCTGGAGGATGGGCAATCCTGCCCGACCTTGGTTGGGCAAGAGTGCCCAACCTCCAAACCACTGGAGCAACACCATGCGAACGATGATCTTGGCGCCCGTCAGTTGTCTGGCTTGGTTCTTCGTCATGCTCTCGCAGCCCGCGCTGGCTCAGGACGCAAGCGTCCGCGGTGGTCATGCCTCGTGTCTCTTCGACGGCAAGTCGCTCGACGGTTGGGCCGTCGAGAACGGCGCGAAAGTCGAAATCCAAGACGGCAATCTACTGCTCAAGGACGGCGACGGCTGGCTGCGATCGCACCACGTCTACTCCGACTTCCAATTGCACGTCGAATGGAAAGCCTTGAAGGCCGACGCCTACGACGCCGGCATCTACTTGCGAGCACAACGTGAAGGCGCTCCGTTCCCAAAGAAGGGCTATCAAGCCAATCTGTTGCAAGGCAAAGAAGGCAACATCGGCAGCCTGCCCGGAGCCGAAAGCAAAGGTCTCGTGAGGCCGGGCGAATGGAACGCCTTCGACATCACCGTCGTCGGTGACCGCGTCACGATGGTCATCAACGGTTGCCCGGCCTATTCCGTCGGCGGCATCAAAGAACCGGTCGGCCACGTCGGCATTCAAGTCGAGGTGCCGAAGGGGGGCCAGTTTCTGCTGCGTAATCTCTGCATCACCGAACTCGGTTTCGCGTCGATGTTCAACGGCCAGAACTTCGCCGGCTGGGAAGGAGCCGGCCAACCGGCTGAGACCTGCTGGAAGATCGAAAACGGCTTGCTCGTCTGCACCGGCCAGAAAGGCCCGTGGCTGCGGACCTGTCGCGAATACGACAACTTCTCGATGCGCTTCGATTACCTGCTGGCCGTCGGCGGCAACAGCGGCGTCTACGTCCGAGTCCCGCAAGACGGCAACCACCATCGCGAGAACGACACGAAACCGCCCGCTGGCTTCGAGGTCCAAGTTCTCGACGATGCCGCCAAAGAACACGCGAAGCTGAAGGACTATCAATACTCGGCGTCGATCTACGACATCGCCGGAGCCAACCCGCGCAATACTCGCCCACCCGGCGAATGGAACACGCTCGAAATCGTCTGCGACGGCGACCGAGTCATCACCCGCCACAACGGCGTCACCGTCACCGACATCAACGGCGAATCGCACCCGCTCCTCAAACTGCGGCAACTCCAAGGTTTCCTCGGTCTGCAAAATCACAGCACCGAAGTCAAGTTCCGCAACCTCCGCATTGGCCCGCCGGTGAAGTAATACCGTTTTGATAAACCGGTCGAACCAGCACCTTTCTCTTCTGCCGCTCTCTCGCCGGCACCGTGACAGGAACCGCGAATTGCCCCGAAAGAAACCTCTTCATGAAGAGCGTGATCATCGGAATCGTCGTCTCGCTGGCGACGCTGTTTGCCCTCGGCCAAAACACCCTGCGCGCGGGTGACGCCAAAGAGCCGAAGTTCCTCTTGGCTTGGGGACAGAAGGGAGACAAAGAGGGTGAGTTCTCTTCGCCAATTTCAATCGCCATCAATCCGAAGGACGAAGTCTTCGTCACAGATTTGAACAACGCTCGGCTGCAAAAATTCACCGCCGAGGGCAAGTACGTGGGCGGCTTCGAGTTCCCTTTGGACAAGCCACCGCGCAAGTCGTGCATCATTGGCGGGCTGGCTCTGGAGAAGACGGGGCACATTTATCTCTCGTTCATGAACCAGCACAAGCTGGCGGTCTACACCGAGTCCGGCCAGCTCGTTCGCGAATGGGGGAAGCTCGGCAAAGAGGAGGGCGAGTTCCATCAGCCGGGTGGCATCGTGCTGGCTCCCGATGGCAGCGTGTACGTGACCGACCAGTGCAATCACCGCATTCAGAAATTCACGGCCGAGGGAAAATTTCTCAGCCAGTGGGGCGAGCACGGTTCCGAGCCGGGTCAGTTCGGCGGTCTGGAGCCGGCTGGCTCGCGATTCGCCGGGCCGCATTTCTTGGCGAGCGACAGCCACGGCCGGCTCTACACCACCGAAGGAGTTCTCGGCCGCGTGCAACAGTTCTCCGCCGTCGGCCAGCCGCTGCTGGCCTGGGGCGACAAAGGGGACCAGCCGGGCGGCTTCGGCGCGTACAACTTCGGCAACTTGAAGAACACGTTCGGTCCGATCGGCATCATGCTCGACCAGCACGACCGCGTGTGGGTCAGCAGCCTGAACGATCGCGTGCAATGCTTCACCCCCGACGGCAAATTCTTGTTCGGCCTCGGAGGCTCCGGCAGTGACCCCGGCCAATTCACGCACCCTCACGGCATGGCCTTCGACAGCCACGGCCATCTCTACGTCGCCGATGCCGGCAACCAGCGGATTCAGAAGTTTGAGATTCTCCAACCCTGAAACCGTTGGACGAAAACCAATCCTCGATCCGCGTCCCCTGTGATTGATCCCGAATGGGATCAAAGCAATTAGCCGGGGGTTGAGCGCAGCGATACCCCCGGTTTGCTCGTGTCGCGTTGTTGCATCCCGGAGGGATGCCAGAACGAAAACCATCTGGCATCCCTCCGGGATGCGAAGCTGTTCCCGAATCCGAACTCAACCCCCGGCTAATGGCTGCCATCCCATTCGGGATGGAACCGCAGTCCTGAGAGAGGCGAAGTTGCCAAGTTACTTTGCGATGCTTTGAGCATCGGGCCTTCGTGCGCGCTATCCCCGATGGAACTCGCCAACATCATTCAGTGGCTTCTTGGCAAACGATTCTGTTAGCGGTAGTTTGATCGATTAAGTTTCAAACCGCCTCGTTCGGTTCGTATCAAACGCAGTATGTGGCTGACATGAATCTTGAACGTCACAAACCGTGCTACGAGTCCCCGCTCATAAAGGAAATCAGTCGTGAAATTCTCCGCTAGCACGACAATGCACTTGGGGCACTACGTCTACGCGCTTGTGGACCCTCGTGGTCCGAAGCCGAGCATCTTTTATGTTGGCAAGGCTAGCGCAAATAATCGCGCTTTCGACCACTTTCACGCCGGAAAGGACGAAGCCAAGAAGTATCGACGTCTCCGTGACATCCGCGCGTCCGGCTGCGAACCAATTGTGGAAATTCTGCGGTACGGCCTTGCGTCAGCGAAAGATGCTCTCGAGGTCGAAGCAGCCATTATCGACGCGCTCGGCATCGAGAACCTTGTGAATAAGGTTCGTGGTCATGGCATTGTCCGAGGCCGCCAAAAGGCAAGTGAAGTCGAACGTCTTCACGCCTCCAAACCAATCGCCGTCGAGACGATTCGCGAGCCTTACATGCTGTTCTTTATCACCAAAACTTACTCGCCTACAAAAAACGAACTTGAGTTGTACGACTGCGTGCGCCAATTCTGGTCCCGCGTCTCACCGCAGACTCGAACTCCTTCGCCTGAGTCCGGAAAATTCCGTTATCCAGTCGCACTTGGTGTCGTTGATAGTGTCGTCGTACGCGCGTACTCAGTCGCAGCGTGGTTCCCAGCGGGCACGACACTTTCAACTCGAAAGAGTGCCGATCTCCAAGATCGGTGGGAATTCGTGGGGCAGTTACTTGAGGGGCATCAGCTTGTTGGCCATCGACTAACCAAGGAGGGGCGTGATGTACCTGCCAACCAGTTTGGCTGGGGTTATCATAACCGAGATCACGGTGCGACTCTGCCAGTCGGTGTCCTCGTCTTTGTGAACTTGGCCATGAAATCGTTCTCTGAGCTGACCGGAAAAGAAAAGAGCACCGAACTGCGGCGGTGGCTCTGCGTCCCGGCAGCGGCTGTGCTCGGCGTTCTCGCCCTTCGCATCATCGCTGGCTTCGTGATGCTATCCGCACTCGCTCACCGTTGTCGTTTGAATCCACAACACGCACTTGCCGCTGAGCGTTTGCGCGGCCAGAATGGGCACCGAACAGCGACTGTGATTTCCAGCCAATCAGGAATGCGATCATGACAACATTGAAGATCTTCGGTCAGGTTGACCAATCGCATCGGCTCAGCGCTGTTGTGCCGGGATCGATTCGTCCTGGCCCTGTCGAAATTCTGCTGATTGCGCCAATTCGCGAGGAAGACGACGCTGGAACGGCGTGGGCGGAAGGTGTTGCTCGCGAGTGGCACGAGGAACTCAGCGACCCGCGTGAGGACATTTACACGCTGGCCGATGGAGAGCCGGTCGATGATCCCCGGTGAAATCTTCTTGGCCAATTTCCCGTTCGGCGACAGTGCCGGCATGAAACTGCGTCCGGTGTTGCTGCTGACCGGGCCGGTCGGAAGTGTGCCGGAAGTCTTGGTGGCCTACGTCTCGTCAGTCATCCCTGCGACGTTGTGGACCACCGACATCGTGCTTGATCCGGCCGATCCCAGATATGCGACGACGAACTTGAAGATCAAGTCGGTGCTCAGACTTCACAAGCTCGCAACCATTCACCAGCGGAGCCTTGTGCGGCAACTTGGAGGCGTTTCGCAATCTGTTCAGCAGGACGTGAATGACCGCTTACGGGATTTGCTGAACCTGTAACGTGAATCGAACAACGAGACAGTTCGGTTCTTACGTCGGCAATTTATTCGCTTGCCGCAAGGCTTGATTTCCTGACGATCGGCCAGCAAGTGTCCTTGTCTTTGGGAACCAGGCCATGAAATCGTTCTCTGAGTTGACCGGAAAGGAGAAGAGCACCGAACTGCTGCGGTGGATCTGCGTCCCGGCAGCGGCGGTGCTCGGCGTTCTCGCCCTTCGCATCATCGCTGGCTTCGTGATGCCGCGCGTACCCGCTCAGCTCTCCGGGTCTGCGGCGCTGCCCGGGTCGGACTTCCGACGACTCTTCCTTCACAGTGTCTCTGGCATTCTGACGGCGGCGGTCTTTGTCATCGCGGGAGCCAAGACGGCACCGCGACGCCGGCTCGCAATAGCCATCGTTCTGGCTGGCCTCTGGAGTCTGTCGGCCCTCAGTAGTCATGTGCTGGTGCATCTCTCCCAAGGCACCCCGCACTACACGCACTTCGTCGTTGAGGCCGTGGGGGCGGCTGGCGCGGCTGTGGCCATTGGCTACTCAGAGAAATCGAAAGGCCAGCGTCAATAACGGGCAAGAGGATTACGATCCGATCCTGCAATCAGCCGCCCAATCAGTTGCTTGAAATTCCTCTGATTTCAAGTGCTGTTGAAACGTGCGGCCTCGGTGTCGCGGCGGTCGGTCATTTTCTTTTGCGGTTCCAGCTACCATCCGCTGGGATTGCGGACAATGCCGCACGAGAAATGTGTCCCGAACCCTTGGTTCCAGAACCGTGATGGACGAGCACGTTATCGACATCGCTGAGCGAGATGAAATTCCGTCGCTCCAGACTCCGGTGCAGTTTCTGCCTGGGGTTGGGCCGGCGCGGGCACCGTTGTTGGAACGGCTGGAGCTCAAGACCGCCGAGGATGTGCTGCTCAATGTCCCGCGGGACGTGCTGGATTTATCTCGCGTCACGCGCGTCCGGGATTTGCAGCCGGACACCTTGCAGTCGGTCAAAGGCAAGGTCGTCGATCGGGACGCTCGGCTGACCAACACCGGCAAGATGATGACGGCCGTGCTGCTCGATTGCGGCGACGGGTACGTGCGCGGCATGTGGTTCAATCAGCCGTGGATGATCAAGAAGTTCGAGGATCAGCAGACGGTACTGTTCTCCGGCAAACCGAAATGGAAGACCGGACGGTGGGAGTTCGGCAATCCGGAGTTTCAATACCTCGACACCGACGACAGCGACGCGCCGAGCGAAGTACTGCCGCGATATCACCTGACCGAAGGCTTGCGGATGCTCGAGATACGGCGCATCTCGCGAGCGACCACCGAACGTTTCGCGGAATTGATTGTTGAACACTTGCCGGACGAATTGCTCACGAGACACAAGTTGCCGAGACGCCGCGACGCGATCCGGCAGTTGCATGTCCCCAAGACGATGGCCGAATTCCAAGCGGCCAAGCGGCGACTGATCTTCGAGGACTTGTTGGAGTTTCAAGTCGGCCTGGCATTGCGACGCCGAGCTTGGAAGCGCGGCCCCCCTGCCCCACCGTTGCCGGTCAACGCCAAGATCGACGCGCGAGCACGCCGGCTGTTCGCATTTCAGTTCACCGCCGGACAAAACCAAGCCGTCGCGGAAATCTGCCGAGACATCGCCTCCGACCAAGCCATGCACCGGTTGCTGCAAGCGGACGTCGGTGCCGGCAAAACCGCGATTGCGATCTACGCGATGCTGGTCGCGGTCGCCAACGGACATCAAGCGCTCATCATGACTCCCACCGAGTTGCTCGCGACGCAGCACTGGAACACGATCGACTCGCTCTTGTCCGAAAGCCGCGTCGAACGGCGACTGCTGACCGGCAGTCTGACCGATTTGCAGCGACGGCAAACGCTCGCGGAGATGAAATCCGGCGCGGCGCAATTGATCGTCGGGACGCAGGCGCTCATTCAAAAAAACGTTCACTTCGCAAAGCTCGGATTGGTCGTGATCGACGAGCAACACAAATTCGGCGTCGCGCAGCGCGCGCACTTCGGCGGTGGCGGACTCGCGCCACATGTGCTGGTGATGACGGCGACGCCAATTCCGCGCAGCTTGTGCCTGACGCAATTCGGTGACCTCGACATCACGTCGATCACCGACCTTCCACCGGGCCGACAAAAGATCGTGACGAATCGAGTTTTTTCAGAACCGACTCGGCAGCGAGCTTGGGAGTTCATCCGCCAGCAGCTCGCCGCCGGCCGGCAGGCGTACATCGTCTGTCCGCGCATCGGAGCGAGCGATGACGCCGACGAAGCCTCGGTCGTCGAATGGTTGCGGAACCTGGCTCCCGGCGCGGCGAGTTCTTCGGCCGACATGCCGCTCGCCGCCGAAGAGGCGTTCGCCAAACTGTCGATCGGCGAGTTGAAAGGTTTTCGAGCCGGTCTGATTCACGGCCGGATGCCGCGCGACGAACGGACCGCGACGATGGAACGTTTCCGCGACGGCGACTTGCAGGCGCTGATCTCGACGACCGTCATCGAAGTCGGCGTCGATGTTTCCAACGCGACACTGATGGCGATCTTTCACGCCGAACGTTTCGGGCTGTCGCAACTTCATCAACTGCGTGGTCGTGTCGGTCGCGGCAAGTTTCAAGGATATTGTTTCCTCTTCTCCGATGCGGACGATCCCGATGCGTTGCGACGGCTGCACGCGGTCGAGACCAGCACGAACGGCTTTCAAATTGCCGAGGCAGATTTCGAGCTGCGCGGGCCGGGCGATGTACTCGGAACTCGGCAACACGGCGAACTGCCGCTCCGCTTCGCGAACATTTTGCGCGACCAAGAACTGCTGGTTGAGGCTCGCCGCGCCGCCGGCGATGCGATCGACAGCGGCGCGATCGACACGGCGGAATACGCACCACTCAAACTGCAAGTGCTCGACCGCTTCGCAACGCTGATGGACCTGCCACAGACCGGCTAGTGGCGGACGCTGCTAGCGTCCGCACCGACACCGACGTTATGGTCGTCGTCCTCGGCCACCACCGCCGCCTCGGCGGCGCTGGGGTGGAGGTGGCGGCGTCGGTTCCGCGCCGCCAGATCCGCGCGGATCATTTTCCAGGCTTTCATCGGCGTCGTCTGGCCCCAGATTGCGGCCGACAAGCTGAGGTTGCAGCAAGTACTTGATCGCCTCTTCCCATGACGGAATATTCAAGTAGGCAATCGGTGTCACCACATAGGCGTCCCCATCGACAGCCTCGATGACATCGGCAGCACTTCCTTCCGCGGAAGGTTCGCGATTCGGTCTGGAGGCGGCGTCTCTTGCCGGACCATCACCAGGCCGGCGGCGGCGACGACGACGAACACCACTGCGTGGTTCGGAGGAAGGACGATCCGCGTCGGCGGCACCGTCCGCCGCAAATTCCTCGCCAAGCCCATCGCTCACAGCAGAATCGTCCGCAACGGCGGAGGGAATGAAATCGGGAGACTCGCTGTCGGCGGCCAAGGCATCACTCAGATCGAACGTCGTCCCTTCGTTGCCATCCGGCGGCAATGTTCGCGACTCCGAACGAGGCTCACGACGACGACGGCGTCGCGGACGGCGTGGACGCAGCGAGTCATCGTCTTTATCCAACGGTTCGACATCAGAGGCCGAGACCATCTCATCGGATTCACCCGCAGCCTCGGCTGGCGGAAGCCTCGAAGTCTCGACCACGCTGCCGACGGGTGCCGGTCGCACGTCCGAATCTTCATCGGGCCAAACGAGTTCATCATCGATCGACCGACCCGCCGATCCGCTTCGGTCTTTCAGAACAGCATCCGGCGCTTGTGAACTTTGCGCAACGGATTCTTCGCGAGGCCGACGGGCGGACACCGCGTGGGCCACGCTCGAGGAAGGCGGAGTGACTTTGGGTTGCTCGTCGAAGATTCCACTCCCGAAATCCTCGAAGCCGCCGGCCGAGGGTGCGGCTGGTTGCATGGATGGTTGGCTGGCTGGGGCGGCCTGCCGAGGTTCGTCGCGTCGGCGATCATCGCGTTCCGGGGGGCGACGCTCGCCACTCGGCCGATCTCCTCGTGGACCACGATCGTCACGGGGACGATCCCCACTTCGCGGACGAGGCGGCCGTCCGCCGGAATTGCTTCCCGAAGTGGGCGCGGCCTCCGCGGGGCGATGTTCGTCTCGGGGCGGTCGCTGCTCGGCTGACGAGCGATTGTCCGATCGCGGACGTTCGTCTCGACCGCGATCGCGACGGCCACGATCGCCGCCGCCGCCGCGTCCACCGCGATCTCCTCGGTCGCCACGCGGCGATCGAGGCCGTTCGCCTTCGACGCGCGGCGTATCAGACTCTGGAATCTCTTCCCATTCCCAATTCTCAAGCATGTCCCAATAGGCATCCTCACGCGTGCGCCGTGGTTGCCTGCTGCGGCGAGGCTCAGATCGCCCCTCTCCCGTCGCATCAACGCTCCCAGGCGAGAGGACTTCGGTATCACTTTCCTCATCCTCCTCGTCTGCATCGCTGTCCGTGACATCGACACTGGCCGCGCTACTTTCCGGAGCCAGTGTCAGACCATCGTCGTAGTCCGCAGGCAGAGTCAGCCCCTCAGCGTCGTAGTCATCGGGCAAGGTCAGGCCATCGTCATCCGAGATCAAACGACTGTCAGTGGTTGAGCACTCGGCAGCCAAAGTGCCAGCCAATTCGACTTCTTCGACAACGCCGAATCCGAACGAATCGTCGTCGCACTTAACACTCGCTTTGACGATTCGTTGGGGAGCCGCCTTCACCGGTGGCTTTGTGGCCACAACCGGCGGCGAGGTGGGTGTCGGTGAAGCCGCTTCGGACTCCGCCGCGGGAGCAAATTCCACTTCGGACTGAGGAATCGAAGCCGGCGGCTCGGGCGGCTTGGAAAGCTCGACCTTGAACATGTCCTCGTCGAGGAGGTCTTCGTCGCCGGTGGACTTATCCAGATTGATGCCAAAAAGATTCTGAGCCAAACCTGCCCAGTCGTCGGCAGGTTGGTCGAGTTGTGGTTTCTTGCTCATAGTCGGCGGAGAGTAACTTGTCCCGACTCATCCGCCAACTATCACCATTCCGACGGCACTTCCAAGAAGCTCGTCTGAATGATGTCTCATCGCCTGGTTTGTCCGTATGTTGCGAAATGTCCCCGTTCCAGTTTCATCGGAACCCATCGAGTGACATTGTGCGAGAGTGGGGGAGTTGGGAAAACTTTTCCGGAGACTTGCTTGCGAAGGAACGAAGATGTCCTCATTATCAGGCCGTGCTTACCGGACGGAACCGGCAAGCTCGTGATAGCCCGCAAACTGCCGAACAAAAAATGGCTGCTGGGCGACTCGTCCCGTGGCGGGTGAGGTATGTTTCAGTGGCTGACGTTGCAGTACCGTTAGCCGGGACTCGGGTGTCCAAAGAACAAAAAAAGGAGCGAGAGAATGAAGAATCTGTTGAGTCTGATGGTGGCTGGCGTCCTGGCGATGTCAGCGGCGGCGACCGATGCACAACCTCCGGCCCCCATGCCGGAACCGATGGCAGCCCCAGTGGCCGCAGGCGGCCCGGTTGAGCTGTATCACTGTGTGAAGTACGTCGACATCAAGGAAATGGCTCCCTGCGCGAAGCCAATGATCGTCGAAGTCCGTGACCCCTGCTGGAAGCCGGACCCGTGCAATCCGTGCTGCAAGCCTCCGTGCGTCAAGGTGCAGATTTGCGTGCCGGAATGCAGTTGCTGCCCGCCGACGATCAAGTGCAGCAAGGACGGCAAGAATGTCCGCTACGACTTCGGCAAATACGCCGTCGATATTCGTGGCAAGAAGGGCTACATCGAAGTGGACTACCAGGACTAATTGTCCGGAAGTCTTGATTCGATGAGACTGAAATGCGAACCGGCCGAGGTGGAACCTCGGCCGGTTTCGTTTTTGGAACACCCAACCTTCAGACGATCTTCACGCCCCGATCCGAGTCACTCGCACCGCACACGATTTATAGTTCGGCTGCTTGGAGTACGGATCGAACACCGCATCGGTGAGCTGATTGGCGTTCGATTCGTGCATCGGCACAAACACCTGCCCGACCGGCACGCTGGGAGTCAGAAACGCCTGAGCGGTGACTCGGCCGCGTTGTGACTCGACCGAGACCCTTTCATTCGGGGAGATGCCGAGCGAACGTGCATCGTTGGGGTTGATTTCGACGTACAGCCGTTGCGGATACAGCTTCCGCAAAACTTCAGACTTCGAGGTTCGCGTTTGAGTGTGCCATTGCGACGCTGATCCGCGACCGGTCAACAACACGAACGGATACTTCGCTGAAGTCGGCTCCGGCATTGGCCGCGGTGCTTCAAACAAGAACTTCGCGCGACCGTCCGGATGATAAAAACGGCCATCAACAAAAAGTCGACGTTCTTGCTCGCCGCTAGCCCCTGATCTCGCGCCACTCGCCAACGGCCATTGAATTCCGCCGCTCTCTTCAATCATCCGGTAGTCTTCGATACCAGTGATGTCACAAGGTTGTCCGGCAGATAATTTTTTCAGAATTTGAAACGCCGACTGCGGAGAATCCCAACGGTCAAACATCTTGCCGCAGCCCCAAGCATCGGCGATCAAGCGGAAGATTGAGAAGTCGGACAGCGCTTGGCCCGGAGCACGCCGCACTTTCTTGAAGACACCGAAGCGGCGTTCGCTGTTGATGAACGTGCCGTCTTTCTCGCCCCAGCCCGCCGCCGGTAAAATGAGATGCGCTCGTTGAGCCGTCTCGGTCGTATGATACATGTCCTGCACGACGAGGAATTCCACACGATCGAGGATGTCGTGACACAATCGTTGATTGATCCACGAATGAGCCGGATTCGTGCAGATGATCCACAGCCCGCGAATCTTACCCTTGAGCACACCTTCGAGGATTTCGTGGTACGCCCACGACGCCTCGCGCGGAATGCGAGCCTCGTCGATTCCCAGAATTCCGGCGACCTTTGCGCGGTGATCCGCGTTCGCGAATTCGTGGCCGGCGAGCAATCCCGTCGTGTTGGAAAACAACCGCGAGCCCATCGCGTTGCACTGGCCGGTGATCGAGTTCGCTCCCGTTCCCGGCTTGCCGATGTGGCCGGTCATCAGCGCGAGATTGATCAGAGCCTGAGCGGTGCGGACTCCCTGATAGCTCTGATTGACTCCCATCGTCCACCAGAACGAGACGCGCTTTCCCTCGTGGATCAGCGTCGCGAAGCGTTCAATCGACTCAGCCGATAAGCCGGTCGCGGCGACGACACGATCGAGCGTGAACGGCAAGACGAATTCGGCAAACGAATCAAAGCCGTTCGTGTGCGCATTGATGAACTCGCGGTTGATCCAGCCCCGCTCGATCAAGATCCGAGCGATGCCATAAAACAAATCCATGTCCGACTTCGGAGCCAGTGGCAAGTGCAACGTCGCGGCCATCGCAGTCTCGGTGCGGCGCGGGTCGATGACGATGATCTCCGGCTTGTGTTTGTTCCGCATTACCCGCTCCCACATGATCGGGTGCGCGAGACACAGATTGCTGCCGACCAGCACGATCGTGTCGGATTCCTCGAAATCGGCGTAGGTGTACGGCGGAGCGTCGAAGCCAAACGACTGTTTGTACGCGACGACGGCGGTCGCCATGCACTGCCGCGTGTTGCCGTCACCGTGTTTCATCCCCATGCCGAATTTGGCGAGCGCTCCGAGCAACGCCATCTCTTCCGTCGCCATCTGCCCGGTGCTGATGAACGCGATCGAATCGTCCCCGTGCCGCGATTGAATCCCCTGCATTCGCGCGACAAATGTCTTGAGCGCGGTGTCCCAATCAACCGGCTTGAGCTTGCCGCTCGCATCGCGCAGCAACGGAGTCGTCGCTCGATCGGGAGCGTCGAGCACTGTCAGCGCCTCCCAACCTTTAGGGCAGGCCATACCGAGATTCACCGGATATTCGGTGTTCGGTGAGAGCGACACGGCTTCGCCATCTTTCAAGTGCACCGTGAGGCTGCACCCGGTCGAGCAGTAGCCGCAGACCGAAGTCGTCACCGCAGTCGGCTGTAATTTGGCCGGCACATGTCCCAGTCCGAACCCACCCGGCGACAACAGCAGATCGCGCGTCAGCGGCCCATCAAATTTACGCAACAAGGAACTCTCGGTCATCGAATCGTCCCCGGCATTCGTGGTGACGCCACGGCGGCGAAGAACAGGTATCGCTCCAACAACTCTCCGGCCAAGCAAGCGATGAACAGCACGGCGGACGTTGCGAGCATCGACATCGCTGACGGCGAAACGTCTCCGATCAACGCTCGCAGCACGGCCGGCATGAGCACTCCGCCGAGCACTCCGCAGGCGAAGCGGGCTTGCGTCCAGCGGACGAGCGGCCCAGTCATCAGCACCGCCGAACGTTTTAGCGGCGTCGTTTGTTTTTTCAGCAGATGCCGGAAGACCAACGCTTCGAATCCCAGCTTCGTCACGGTCACGATGATCAATGCCTGGCAAATCAAGTCGCCGCGACGGACCAGCAACCGTGTCACCGGGCCGTTGTTGATGACCGCCAGAGCCAGCAGCGTCACCCATGTCGCCGCGATGCCCAGCAACGCCGTCGTCAGCGCGAAGCGAGTTGCCGTCAGCGGGAAACTCCAAAAGGCTCGCTGAGTGAATGCGTATATCATCACCGAACAGAACACGCCCAGAAGTCCGAACGCTCCGACCGACCAAGCAACGACTTCGTGCAGAAGCGGTCCTAAGCCGAGCGACTCGAAACCGAACCAACTGCCGACGGCGTACACGACGGCCGCTCCGGCAAACGCTCCGAACACAACGATCTCGCGAGACAGCCACGAGTGCCGTAAACCGATGACCGCGCGCCAAGCGTACTGCGGTCGGCCGAGATGCAGCGTACTCGCGCCCAGAGCGAGCAACCCGAAGACCAACGCATTCAGTGAATGCAGCGGACGAATCGCCGAGACCAACTCCGCCGACAGTAGCCGTTCCAAGCCGAGTCCGACCAAGAACGCCCCGACCGAAAACTGCGTCAGCACGAGCATGACGACCAGCGGCCAGTGCGGATGCTGTGCCGACACCGAATGGAAATCGACCGGCAACAGGTTGCGCGGAAACACTTTGCTCGACTTGTACGATGTCGTCGGCAGCGTGATCTGCGGATCAGGAGCGCCCGGCAAAAAGACGTTCGCTTCAGAATCCTCGATGACCTGCGAGAGATTCACGATCCGAATCGCGATCGCTTCGTGCGGACACGCCTGCACGCATGCGGGAGCCTCGCCGTGGGCGAGTCGATCTGAACACATGTCGCACTTGCGCACGATGCCGAGTCCGCTGTGATACTTCGGCACTTCATATGGGCACGCCAGAATGCAGTACTGACAACCGAAGCATTGATCGTCGAGATGCTTCACGATGCCGGTGATCGGGTCTTTCTCGTACGCATCAACCGGACACGCGCTCATGCACCCCGGTTCCAGGCAGTGATGGCACGCGGTCGTGACATGCTGCAACACCGGCAACTCGGTCGTGCCGCCGATCAACATTCCGACATCTCGCCATGTCTCATTCTGATCCAGGCCATTCATCGAATGACACGCTGTCACGCACGCCTTGCAGCCGGAACAGCGGTCGAGATCGACCTCGAAAGCGTACTGTTGGCCGGGACCGGGAGGACTCGCGGGGATCAACGACTTGTAGTACCGCGACTGCGAAGGCAAGTCGCCGCCGTCGTGTTGTCGGGCGAATTCTTCAACAGCGGTGAGCTGCTGCTGATCAGCAAGCAGCCGGGAGAGGAGCGAGTCACCATGTTCAAGGCGAGTGGAGGGTGTCAACCCTCCGAGTGCGGCCTTGAACCGTGACTGATCAGCTAAGATCGGTGCGACAACGCCCTGACACGGAGGACTGACGTCCTCCGCTCGCCTGTCGGATTCGGGAAGTGTGACAGACATCGAGTCACCTACACTTCCAACAATTCGCGCGGCTGCGCGAGTGCGGGCTGACAGCTCGTCTGACACGAGGTCGCCAGTCGGCATCCGATCTCCGTCGCCAACTCTCCGTCGAGCACATCCGTCGGCGGAAGTTCGAGCAGCACGTCGTCGCCGTCCACGCGAACGGGGAACGTGCGAATGTGATATTCCTCACCCTGCAGCGACTCTCCAGTCTTGAGCGAAAACGTCTTTTTGTGCAGCGGACAGGCAACCTTCGGCGTTCCGGACGCGTCGCCGAGAATGCCTCGGCCCAACACGAACGCCTTCTTGTGCGGGCACATATTTTGAGTCGCATACCACTCGCCCCGCGACGAGAAGTTGAAGACCGCGATCTGCACCTGGCCGTACTTGATCGTCGCTCCGCCGTCCTTCGGGAAGTCCCAGACTTTGCCGATGGAAACCCATTCGGAAGAAGGGACGAGGGGCGAGGGGCGAGGGGCGAGTTCAGACTCGGAATCTTCGACGGCTTCGGCATTCGGGACGCTCATTGTCCGGAACTGTTCCAGCGACACAAATTCGTTCGGCCAGAACTCCGGTCGAGCTTGGCCGCGTTCGGGGACGATTTCGATGCACGATTCGGTCTCGTCCGTGTTGACGAACTGGCTGAAGCGTTTGCGTTTTTCGGGATCGCGGACGACAGCAGCCCATTCGCATTCGTAGGTATCTACCAGCCGCTGCATCATCGCTTCGAGTTCGGCCGCGATCCCCAGTTTGTCATGCACGACGACGTCGCGAATGTGGTCGATACCTCCTTCGAGCTTCTCGCACCAGACCGACGTCCGCGTCAGTCGGTCAGCGGTCATGATGTAGTACATGAAGAAGCGGTCGATGTATTTGATCGCCGTCTCTTCATCGATGTCTCCGATGAGCAGGTCCGCGTGCCGTGGCTTCGCTCCGCCGTTGCCGCAGACGTAGAGGTTGTAGCCCTTCTCGGTCGCGACGAGGCCGACGTCTTTGCCTTGAGCCTCGGCACATTCGCGGACGCAGCCGCTGACCGCCATCTTCACTTTGTGAGGTGCCCGCACCCCCTTGTACCGGTTCTCGACTCGCACCGCGAAACCGACCGAATCCTGGACGCCGTAACGGCACCACGTCGTGCCGACGCAGCTCTTCACGGTTCGTAACGCCTTGCCGTAGGCGTGACCACTTTCAAATCCGGCATCGACGAGTTGTTCCCAAATGTCCGGCAGATCTTGCACGGCCGCTCCGAACAAGTCGATCCGTTGGCCGCCGGTGATCTTGGTGTAGAGACCGTATTTCTTGGCGACATCGCCGAGCACGATCAGCTTGTCGGGAGTGATCTCTCCGCCGGGCACGCGCGGCACGACCGAGTACAATCCGCCGCGCTGCATGTTCGCGAGAAAGCGATCGTTCGTGTCCTGCAACGTCGCGTGTTCGCCGTCCATGATGTTCTCGTTCCACAGACTGGCGAGAATCGACGTGACCGCCGGCTTGCAGATTTCGCAGCCGTTGCCGTGGCCGCATTCGGACAACACGGAGTCAAACGATTTCAGTTGCTTGATCTTCACAACCGCGAACAACTCGGTGCGTGACAACTTGAAATGCTCGCACAAATGATTGACGACGACCTTGCCCGCCTTTTTCAGTTCAGCGTTGAACAGGTCCGTCACGAGCGGCATGCAGCCGCCGCAACCAGTGCCGGCGCGAGTGCATTTCTTCACGGCCACGACCGAATCGAGATTTTCTTCGCGAATCGCGTGACAGATTGCGGCCTTGCTGACGTTGTTGCACGAGCAAATCTGCGCGTCATCCGGCATCGCCTCGACACCGCCCAGCGACGCACCGCCGGCTTTGCCAACCAGCAACTCGTGCGGCTTGCACGGCAACGGTTGCGTTCCCTTTGCCAAGATCGAGAACGTCCCGTACTCCGAAGCATCGCCGACTAACACGCCCCCGAGGAGCTTTGTGCCATCGAGGCTGAAGATCAACTTTTTGTAGACGCCGCCGAACGGGTCTTCAAAAGTCAGCGGCACCGCTCGCTCGGCCGGAGCTTCGTAGTCGCCGAATGACGCGACGTCACAACCCATCAGCTTGAGCTTCGTCGACAGGTCAGTCCCCGTGAAATGCCGCTCGTCGCCGGTCAGGTTCGCCGCGACGATCTCGGCCATTTCATAGCCGGGCGCGACGAGTCCGTAGATCATGCCGCGATGCAGAGCGCACTCGCCGATCGCGTAAATGTCGGGATCGGAAGTCCGCAGTTGATCGTTGACCGTGATTCCGCCGCGCGGGCCGACGTGGATGTCACTCTCTTTCGCCAGATCGTCACGCGGGCGAATGCCGGCCGAAACGATGATCATCTCCACGTCGAGCGTCGCGCTGTCGTTGAACTCCATCCGCTCGACTTTGCCGTTGCCGTGGACTTCTTTGGTGGATTTGTTGAGATGCACCGTCACGCCGAGCGACTCGATTTTCTTGATCAGCGTTCGCGAGCCAGCATCGTCGATTTGCCGGGGCATCAGTCGCGGAGCGAACTCGATGACGTGGGTTTCCAGCCCCAAATCAAACGCCGCCTTCGCCGCTTCCAGGCCGAGCAATCCGCCACCGATGACCGCGCAGCGCTTCGATTTCTTGGAATACTCAATGATCTGGTTCAGGTCTTCAATCGTGCGGTAGACGAACACTCCCTGCTTGTCGAACCCAGGCACAGGCGGCACGAACGGGTACGAGCCGGTCGCCATGATCGCAACGTCGTACTGAACCTCGACCCCCTTCTGCGACCGGACAATTTTTTGTTCGCGATCGACCGAGCAAGCGCGGTCACCGAGATGAATCTCGACGCCGTGCTCGCGGTACCACTCCATCCGCGCGATCATCAGCTTCTCCGCGTCGCGGTGAGCAAAGAAACTCGTCAGGCCGACGCGGTCGTAAGCGGCACGAGGCTCCTCGCAAAATGTGACGATGCGGAACTGCTTGGCCTTGTCGAACTCGACCAGCTTTTCGCAAAAGCGTTGACCAACCATGCCGTTGCCAATGACGACAATCGTCTTCTGAGCCAGCATGGGAGCCGAATCCTCGGAATTGGTCTCGTGGGTCGTTGTCTTCATGTCGCCACTGATCTCGCGCGAAATGTCCAATTCCATAATGTCCCTGATGAATGGCTTCCCAAACGACGGACGGTCATTCGGAGATCGTGATTGTCAGAAGAGCAAACTCAGGGCCACGGACGAGACGTAGCAAGCAACGTGTGTGCCCAACTGCCGTCCGAGAATTTTGACGGGTGTCGAAGTCGCCGATTTCCCGCAGATTCATTGTCCATTCAGCGAGCCCTCCGTTTTTTCAAACTTGTCAGTCGATCGCTAATCCGCTCATCGCCCGCTGAAAGTCGGGGCAGCGGGAGCAAGGTTCTAGGCACGCAGGCCATCAGATCGTTGGCTGTTCATCCCGACGAATGCGGAGCACCACACAGTGCAGCCAGACCAAACTGATCACCGTAAGACCAAACACAACCCAGAACATCGACTGCGGCTGCCCGGTCCACTCTTTGAGGTACGCGAACAGCGGTGGCATCGCGAAACCGCCCAGCGCCGCCAGCGAGCCGACGAGGCCGACGACCACTCCGACGTCTTTCGGGTAGTACTCCGGCACATACTTGATGGTCGAGGCTTTGCCGAAACCTTGCGTGATCCCCAAGACGGTCACGCAGATTGTGAATGTGGTCACGTCCATCGGCATGAACAGGAGCAGCGACGTCAGCGCGCCGACGATAAAGACTCCGTAGGTCACTTTCCTTGGACCAAACCGATCGGACAGCCAGCCACCGAACGGACGCAGCAGGCTCGACGCGAAGATGAACGGAGTCGTCAGCAGCGCCGCCGTCGCCAGCGGCAGGTTGTAGACGCTGACAAAATACTTCGGCAGCCAAGCCGACATCGCCACATACGCTCCGAAGACCACCGTGTAGTACAGGCTGAAGCGCCACACGCGAATGTCTTTGAGCGGCACCAGCATCGCTGTGAGCGATCGCCCCGCCCCCGGCTTCTTGTCGGTCGCCGGAGCAATCACGGCCACGGCGATCGCCATCAGCAACAGCAATCCGCCATAGAGAAACGGCACGAAGCGCCAGCCACCAGGAATCCAACCACTCATCACTCCGGCCGCAGGCACGAGACCAATAAGCACAGGACCAATCAGTTTCGTGACCGAGGCTCCAACGTTTCCCGCTCCGAACAAGCCCATTGCGAAGCCTTGCTGCTTCGGTGGAAACCAGGCGGCGTTCCAGGCTGACCCGACCGAAAACGAATTGCCACCCAAGCCGACCAGAAACGCAAAGAACATCAATTGGCCGTAGTTCTGAGACGTTGCGACCAGAAACGAGCTGACACTCGAAAACAGCAGCAACCCGATGAACGTTCGCTTGCCACCCAACCGGTCGGCGAGCATTCCGAATGGCAAACGCCAGATGGCTCCGTTCAGAATGGCGATCGCGGACAACCACGCAAGCGACACATCGCTGAACTGAAACTCCTTCTGAATCGGAATGCCGAGCACTCCAAACATCAGCCACGCGGCGAAGCTCAGAGTGAAGCCGGTGAAGGAGAGCCACAAAACTTTCGAGCGATCGGTTCGCTCGATGGCCTGAGCAAGATCAGCACTCGTGGACAATCCCGTTTCGAGCGACAGCGCGGTCCCCAATGCCGAGGCATTGGCCGCACGCGGCAATTCTGTAGACGACATGTATCAAGTTCCGAACCCGGTTTCGAAGATGTTCGAGCCAGCGCACAACCATCGTTCGGATCGGAGACTCGTTGGAGCGCAAGCCGCAATCAGTGGCCGACTCCCCGGCCCTCGCGGCGTTCAAGAATCCCGACTCTTCAGGTGTCGCAGTCTCATTACAAGCCGCGTGCCAAAAGCCGATACGAGCCGGTTCGGCGGTGGTTCCCAACCGGGGAAGGCGTGGTTTTCACTCGTGGAAATCCACGTCTCTGCGAAGAGTCTGAATTCGCAGAAAAAATCCTCGGTCCAAAACTTGGCGACTGCTGAACCGCATCGCTGCTCAAAATCCGTGCGATGATGTCGGGCAATTAGTCGTCGTCGCCGACGCCCGACTTCGTCCTTTGCACGACGAATTTGTGGCCACACTCACATTGGGCCTTGCGGACATGCACCTGAGTCCCGCACTTCGGACAGGGCTTTCGCCACGCGGACGGGGTTGCGTCAAGCGTCACCGTTTTGTCCGGCTTTTTGGCCTTCAGTTTTTTCATCCGCTTTTCGTCGGCTTGCGCCTCTGCACACTGCGGATGCACTCCCGCGACCGAATACGAAACTTGGCCACAAACCGGGCAGACTTTTCGCGGCGGTGTCGTGTACATCGGGCCGGGTTTTTTTTGATTCATGGGAACCTGCTGGGTGAACTCGTCAATTGGGCAGGCATGGTACCAGCCGCGAATGCGAGATTCCATCAGGCTTGCAAAGACCCACGAAAGACAGCTCACGGAGCCACGGTCGGAACCGCTTGTAACGTCACGGTCACTTCCAGGGTTTTCTCGCCACGCAAGACCGTGATGCGGACGGTTTCCCCCACGTCGTGCAAGTCCAGCGAGCGGTACAAATCGTTTTGAGTCCGCACTTCGTGGCCATCAATTTCAAGGATGATGTCGCCCAGAACCTGCTTTTCCCGATCAATGCCTCGCAGGCCGGCTTTTTCAGCGGCACTGTTCGGAAAAACTTGATCAATCACGATTCCGCGCAGTTGTTGGCGGGAGGTGATGCGGTCGTCCAGAGTCCGAATTCCCAGACCCGAACGTTTGACCGTCCCGGTGCTGATCAGTTGCGGCACGACACGCTGGACGGTGTCGACCGGGACCGCGAAGCCGATCCCCACCGAGCCACCAGACGGACTCTTGATGGCCGTTGTGATGCCGATCAGACGCCCGGCACTGTCGAGCAGCGGCCCTCCAGAGTTGCCAGGGTTGATCGCCGCGTCAGTTTGAATCACGCCTTGAATCGGGCGACCCGACAGCGATTCGATCTCGCGTCCCAGTCCGCCGATGATGCCGGTCGTGAGCGTCTGGTCTAACTCAAACGGGCTGCCGATCGCAAACACCTTTTGCCCGACCTGCAAATCGAACGACGTCCCCAGCGGAATCGGTTTGAGTTTGTCCGTCGCGCCGTCCACTTTCAGTACCGCGACGTCTTTCGATTCGTCGTAGCCGACGAGCTTCGCCTCGAGTCGAGTGTTGTCGGCCAACGTGACCCAGGCACCGCTCGCGCCTTGGATGACATGAAAATTCGTGACCACATGGCCGTCGCTGTCCCAAACAAATCCGCTGGCGGAACCTTGCCGCCATTCGAGCACATTGTGGTTGCTCAAATCCAACTTCCGCGCGACGTTGTCCACATGCACGACCGACGGCGCGATGCGTTTGAAGAGTTCGATCGTCGCCGCTTCGTCCGCCGCCAAGTCGCCGCGAGCGACAATCGGACGCTCTTGCCGAGTGAAGTCTCGATAGACCAACACCAGCACCAAGATCGCCAGCATCATCACCAGCGAACCGTTGACCGACACCCCGGACCGAGCACGCGAGCTGGGCGAGTCACTGTCATCGCGAGGTTGCATGCGGCACCCCGAATCAGGTGTCAGAGGTCAGCTACTTCAAATCGGTCGCTCGTTCTCGCAGTTCCTTCATCGCAGCCACGAAGCGGACCCGAACTTTTTCGGGCAACTTCGCGAATTGACGTTGCACTTCTGGAGTGATCGCCTTCGCGCAGCGTTCGAGCATGATCGCCAAACGCTTGACCGTTTGCTCGACGCTGACCGACGGCCCACTGCCGGGAACTTCATCCAAGGTTTCGCGCGGCGGAGTCGTGGCTCCGGTGCGGAACGGAGCGTATTCACCAGCCGAGGCGGACAGCGTCGCGGCATCAGATGTTTCGCGACCCCGTTTCGCCGAACCAGCCGGCATCGGAGCACGCGACGCGGGGAGATCGAGATCCCCTTCCGCTCGCACAACACCAGGGCGATCCGCGTCGTAGGCATCGAAGGCCGCCGCGCCATCGCTGCCGACGAGCAACGATTCCTGATCGTCGGTCGCGCTCGTCGTGACATCCTCGCCGAGTTGCAACCGTCGCCACGCTTTCATTTCGGCAATCGTCGCTTCGTTCTCGTTCGCCCAACTCAGGCAATCGGCGGCAACGTCCCAATTCAAAGCGATGTAGAAGTGCGACCACTTCAACGCCGAGTAGTTTTCTTTGACGTCGCTGAACGTCTCGCAGACACGTCGCCGCTGATAAACCTGATCGCCGGACATGCCGACCAACTCGCCGAAATCGGCGTCGGTTCGGCCGCGAGCAAACTTCTTGGTCCACTGGACCGCGCATTCGCCGACGGTCCAGTTGCATTGACTGACCGCCGTTTGTGCTCGCTGAATGAGTTCTTTTTCCGTCTCGTGTGTCGCCGTCTTCGTCTGGCTCATTGGACCTGGTCCCACCGGGTTTGTGACTCCGATCGTGGGTACCTCCGTGCCACCCGGCAGTGATTTCAGAAGACTGAAATTCGACCGCCTCCTCGCTCGCAATTGCCGCCATCCGTCAGCGGGGCGGGGATGGTATCGGCGAGGTTTTCGGAATGCCACTGGCGACATTGTCGAATTCAGAGCCGGCGAATTGATCGTCGCGCGCCGACGGTAGGGTGGGTCGAGTCAGCGAGACCCACCAAGCATTACCCACTGACGTGG
>CAMDPK010000115.1 GCA_945904015.1 Candidatus Kuenenia stuttgartensis
GAAGTCCGCGGCCCGACCTGCGAGGTCATCAGCAGCACCTTCGACGAAGCCACCAGCCGCCACGTCCAAGTCGCCGACATGGTCATCGAAAAAGCCAAACGCATGGTCGAGTACGGCCAAGACGTCGTGATCTTTTTGGATTCGATCACGCGCCTGGCTCGCGCGTGGAACAACGAGATGCCGCACAGTGGAAAAATCCTATCGGGCGGCGTCGATTCGAACGCTCTGCAAAACCCAAAGCGCTTCTTCGGAGCCGCTCGCAACATCGAAGACGGCGGCAGCCTGACGATCATCGCCACCGCCCTGATCGACACCGGTAGCCGCATGGACGACGTCATCTTCGAAGAGTTCAAAGGGACCGGAAACACCGAGCTTGTTCTCGATCGACGTTTGGTCGAGAAGCGAATCTGGCCCGCCATCGACGTCAACAAATCCGGCACCCGCCGCGAAGAGTTGTTGCTCAGCGAAGAAGAACTCCGCCGCATGTGGATTCTGCGGCGAGTCCTCAACGACATGAGCCCCGCCGAAGCGATGGACCTGTTGGTGAACCGGATGCGAAAATCCAAAACCAACGAAGAGTTCTTGATGGCGATGAATCTGAACTAACTTTGGAGTGCGGGGTGTTAGCCCCTCTTTGGAATTCATTTCCGATGAATGGCTGGCTCGCCACTATCGTCGTGACCATTGCAGTCATTTGGCTTGTTGCCGACGTGATCGTTTTTTGTCGCCTGTCCCGAAGAGATTTCAGACCGAAAGACCAAAGCGGTGCCGAAAAACCGCACTCAAAGTGACATTCGAACAAAGGTTTCCGCCATGCAAAAAGCACTCGCCACATTTCGTCTCGGCCAAATCGAGTTCGACAGCGGAGTCGATTGGCCGGAAGGAACTCGCGTGGAGGTTTTTCCACTTTCGATTGAGAGCGTCGGCATGAACGAAGCCGATTGGCCGACCACACCGGAGGGTATCGCGGCGTTGCTGAAGCGAATGGATGAGTGCGAGCCGCTGGAAATGTCTGATGCGGAATATGCCGCTTGGGAAGCCGAGCGTCGAACTGAGAGGGAGCGACAAAAAGAGTTCACCCGCCAGTCGTGGACTCCATCGGAGACGCTCCTTTGAAACGATACTTACTCGACACCGGCGCGGCCGCTGACTATGTCTTTCGCCGACGCAGTGTTTTTCAGAAAGCCAGAGACACTGTTGCACTCGGCCATCGGGTTGGCATTTGTGTTCCGGTGCTCGGCGAACTTTGGTCGGGCGTCTATTCGAGTGCGACTCGTGATCGAAACGAAAAACGACTGTTGCAGCAATTGAGTGATTTTGTCGTCTGGCCATACACCGAAGAAGCGGCTCGCGAATTCGGCCGACTGTTCGCAGAATTGAAACGAGTCGGACGTCCGATGCCGCAAATCGACATTCAGATCGCCGCGATCACGCTGACGTTGGGCAACTGTGTTGTTGTGACCAAGGACAGCGATTTCGCGGCCATTCCAGGACTAGACCACGAAGACTGGTCGTAGAACGATCTCCATGCCCACCACCATCGCATCCAATCTCCTCGTCGGCGACGAAAGAGACCACTTCGCAATCATCGTGTCGCGATTCAACGACCTCGTCACGCGCCGGCTACTCGACGGAGCACTCGAAACCTTTCGCCGCCACGGAGCCAAAGACGAGCAACTCACCGTCATCTGGGCTCCCGGTGCGTTCGAGCTACCGCAACTCGCGCAACACCTCGCGAGCAGCAAGAAGTTCGCCGCCATCGTCGCCCTTGGAGCCGTCATTCAAGGCGAGACGACTCACCACGACTACATCAACCATCAAGTCGCCGCCGGCCTGATGCACACCGCCCAAGAGACCGGCATCCCGGTCCTCTTCGGAGTCCTCACCTGCGAAAACCTCGACCAAGCCCTCAACCGAGCCGGCGGCAAAGCCGGCAACAAAGGGACCGAGGCGGCGCTGGCCGCGATCGAAATGGTCAACACCTTGAAGCTGCTGAAGTAGGTCAGCCTTTCCAGGCTGACCGAAAGTCGTTCGGCCAACAATCTCCTGTGAGCCTTCGTGTCAGGCTAGAAAGCCTGACCTACTGGAACCATCCATGTCCACGTCCCGCCGTACCCGTGCTCGCGAACTCGCGATGCAGATGCTGTATCAAACCGATCTGAATCCGGATGCGACTGCCGACACGATTCGCGGCATGATCGCCGAGGAACTGCGCGAACCGGGCCTGCAAGAATTTGCCTGGAGCCTGTTCTCCGGCGTGATGGAATGGAAAGCCCAAATCGACCGCCATCTGGAAGAAACCGCTGCCAACTGGCAGCTCGCGCGCATGGCTCCGACCGACCGCAACATTCTTCGATTGGGCGCGTTTGAGTTGCTGCACACCGACACGCCTCACCGAGTCGTCATCGACGAGGCGGTCGAGATGGCCAAGAAGTTTGGCTCGATGCAATCCTTCCAATTCGTCAACGGCATCCTCGACCGCTTGATCCCGGCGGAAAAGCGAAATGCTGCCGGAGCGGTAAAAGGTGACCATCCGGAATCGATTGAATAACTCGTTTCGACCATTTGACGGAGACTCCCATGCCCCAGCATACCATGCTTCAGAAGAATCGACTCGAACCTCAGTCGAGGTGGTTCCCATGGGGTTGGCTGGCACTCGCCATCAGTCTGACGATCGGGGCTGCCGAAGTTGTGAATGGGGCCGATCCAGCGTCGCTCGATCCACACCTCGAACCGCTGCGTCCGCTGCTCGAAAAAACTTGGAAGGGGACTTTCAAGAATTCCAATCCGGACAAACCCACTGTGGACGTCTCGCGTTGGGAACGAGCGCTGAACGGCAAAGCCGTCCGCATCCTGCACTCCGTCAACGACGGGATTTACGGCGGTGAGACCCTGGTGATGTGGGACGCTCAGAAGCAAGAAGTGACCTACCACTATTTCACGACTGCCGGTTTCAGAACCCAGGGCACGATGACTTTGAGCGATGGGAAAGTGACCACGCTGGAACAAGTCAAAGGCATGGCCAACGGTGTCACGGAAGTCCGCGGAACCACCGAATTCCTGCCCGACGGCACCTTCCAAGTGAAAACGGAACACAAGAAAGAGGGCGAATGGCAGCCCGGCCGCGAAGTGATCTACCGCGAAGCCCCGACTGCAAAAGTGGTCTTCCGATAATTCACAGTGTGCCCCGCTCATCCAAGCGTGCTTCGATCCACGACAGCGCCTCAGCGTGTAATGTTAGCGTGCCGTCCAACTGTGCGTCGCGGGCTTCGTCGAGCAATTGTTTGAAACGCGGACCGGGTTTCAGGCCGAGAGCGATGAGGTCGTTGCCCGTGACGAGCGGCGCGGGATTGAGGACTTCGGGCGGCGTCGCTTCGAGGAACCGTTCGCAGAACAGGACGGGATGCAGGTCGGCTTGCTCGGCGAGTAACGTGGCTCGTGTCAACGCCAGCAAGTCGTCGCGAAACGGCTGCGCGAGCAACCGCTTGAGCTGTGCGAGGCTGAGCTTGTCCGGCTCACGCAGAGCGTCTTGCTGGCGGACGAGCCACGCGGTCTTTTCGAGTTCGTCGTTTGACAACTTCAAGCGGCGGCAGATCGCTTCGATGTTCGACACGTCGCGCAGCAGCATCGCGAAGGCCAATTCAAACGACGGTTCTTGCAAGAGGCGGAGGGCGGAAAGTTGAGGGCTGAGGTTCTCTGAGGTGGCGAGGATTTGCTGCGGCTTTTGACCTTCGCGGTCTGAAGAGTCCTCGCCTGATCCCTGCATCACCACTTCGGGCAACACCTCGCGCAGCAAGCCGACTTCGTCCGCCAAGGCGACGGCGATGTGCCGATGTCGGTCGGTCAACATCCGCCGCAGTTCGGCCGCGATCCGTTCGGCGCTGACGACGTGAATCTCAGAAGCCATCTCGGTAACGGCGGCTTTCGTCGCGCGAGCGAGGCCGAACTCCAACGATGCCGTGAAGCGAACGGCTCGCAACATGCGGAGTTTGTCTTCGGTCATTCGCGCGTGTGGATCGCCGATCGCGCGAACGTAGCCTTGGCTCAGATCACGCTCACCGCCGACGAAGTCGAGGACTTTGTGTTCGAGCGGATCGAAGAACATCCCGTTGATTGTGAAGTCACGCCGCTGAGCGTCCTCCTCCGGCGAACTGAACGTGACGGAATCGGGGCGGCGGCCGTCGGAGTACGAGCCGTCGCTGCGAAAAGTGGCGACCTCGACCTCACCCGCTCCGCGTGGGCCGACGACCATGATGACTCCGAAGCTGGCTCCCACATCGACGGTCTTGCGCTTGGCGAAGGCCTTTTTCACTTGCTTCGGCGTCGCATCGGTGGCGACGTCGTAGTCCTTCGGCGTTTTGCCGAGCAGATGATCGCGCACGCAACCGCCGGCCCAGAGCGCTGTGTAGCCGGCCTCTTTCAATCGGCGCACAGCATCGACCGCAAATTCCCGCTGGAGCACAGGATCAAGGGGCGGGCGAATCGGCGTGATTGAGCGTGTAGTCATCGTTAGGCGAGTGTAGTCCTCAATTGGTCTTCTGGCACTCATCGGGCATTGGTGACGAAGTGTGCGATCGAGATCCTGTTGGCTCGGCTGAGTTTCGCCGGCAGCGAACGTTCGCCATTTGGGGAATCAGCAGCAGGTCAACCATCTCGCCTGTCTTGGCACTCTGTAGCGCGGAGGAGTGCGATTGGAGGCGAGCTAGTCGTGACGGATTGGCGACACGATTCTGGTTCAGTGGTCGGAACAGTTTCCGAGGCCAGCATCGCCGATGCGACGTCCCTGACTCGGAGGGTTGACACTCTCCGCTCGCAGAGCCGACGAAAGCGGCAGTTCTTGCCGTCCGTCCTGTCCGTTCAAGTCCTCCCAGATTGCGTCACCGTCAGAATGCCGTCATCCGGGAATGATTCCCGAACCGATAAACCCGATGAGTCCGCCTGTGGCGGATGCTGCGCGGCGAGGCCGCGCGGAGTTTGGGTTCTGTTTCGGCGAGTGCAATTCATGCGACATCCATTCTGGCAATGGACGGGTTGGCTTTGTATCGGGCTGACCGGCTGCCTTCACGGGCAAGACTGGCGCGCGGCGGTGACGAGCCACAAGATTCAGTCTGTGGCTGACCGTCGCGAGTCACGTCCGCAGCCCAAAGTGGTCGGTCCGTTTCGCAGCGGACAGTCGAAGTTTGTGCCGCCATCCGAGGTTGCGACTCCACCTGTCATCGCTAGTCGTCCTGCTGCAGCCGAAGCGACCGACGGCGTTCTGCAATTCTCGCAGAAAGTCACGCGGCCAGTGGCCACTAAGCCAGAGGCACGATCTCGCAGCACGCAATTCACACCAGTCGGACGAGAAGTGTTGCCAACGGCGCTGCCCACTCCGCAGGTCGTCGTGCCGCCGACCGGAGCGGAAATGGTGCAAGCCAACCGCCCGGCAGAGACCGCTCCGTCGACAGCCATCGCTGAGTTGTCGCATTCCGAAACGTTTGCCGAATTCGAGCGAGTGATCCCACTGAGACGGTCCATCTCCGAGAGTGCCCCCGCGCTGCCGGTAACGTCGGATGAGGTCATCGCCGTTGACGAGAGCGAGTCTGAGGAAGCGACAGCGATGCCGGTCATCAGTCCGGCCGGTGCATTCGTCACAGCCAAGTCGAGGACAACTCAAAAGTCTCAAGTGCGAAGTCTGAAGCCGGAAGCGTCTGCCTCGGAGGATCGGTCGAGGGGTCTGTTTTCGAAGTCCGCTGTTCTCGCGAAGGAGTTGCCTGAAGTGACTGAAACCACCTCCGCAGAGAAGGCCTCGCCCAATGCAAGTGACGAGCCGTCCGTTCGTCCGCAGGACGTGTCGATTTTGATCGAGCAGGTCTTCGAGGATCTGCGTCTGCGACGCTTGGACGACGCTCGGCAGCGAACCGAATGGCTGAAGCAACTCGTGATGAAACGTGCGCCGGCCAGTACCGCAAATGTTGTCGGAGAAGAGGCGTCGGTGGAGGTGAACGACAACCGCTCCGGCGAGCCGCGGCGGCTGAGAGTCGATCCGCGGGCGACCACTGTCGAGAAAGTTGTCCCCGAATCCTTCTTCACCGACGAAGAGTCCACGAGCAGCAAATAAGGAGTCGCGATGTCGTCGACCAAATCAAATTCCGTGCCCAGTCCTGAGTCGATTCACGACGCTTGGCTCAGTCAGCGTGCGGAATTGGAGCGTGATCTCTTTGATGGTTGGTCGCCCGACGTTCAAACGGCATCAGCGGTCACTCCGCCGCAGGTTGTGGCAGAAGTTGTCAGCATCCGTCGCAGCGAGGCTGCACTTCAAAGTCCCGACGACAGTGGCGTCATTCTCGAACCGGCGACCGAACCGCTTGACACCAACAAGGCTCGGCATCAGGAGTGGCTGCAGCAGTCGAACGCAGCCGCTGTGCAACACCGAGTCGAGCATCAGCAGCGGGTCGCGGAAACTCTGTCGGAGCAACGCGAGGCGTTCTTCCAGGATTTGGCTCGGCAGCGAGCGGCCTTTGAACAAGAGCTGTCCTCTCGCGAAGCTGCCTGGGCGACTCAACGGGACCAGGAATGGGCCGCATTGCGCACCGCAAAAGAAGTCCAAGACGTCGCTCAGCAGCGGCTGAAGGACGAGTTGTCGGCGCAGCGCTTGCGTGAACGTGAAGAGCTGTTGCATTGGCGTCGGCAGGCCGAGGCGGAGTTCGCGGAAGCTCGTCGGATGTTCGAGCAAGAGCGACTGCATCAGCAGCAGGAATTCTCTCGACAACGCGAAACGGAGATAGCTCAGCTACGACGCGAACGAGACGAGTTCGACGCGCGGGTGCGACAGGTGCAGTCGGAACTGGCGTACGCTCGACAGCATCAAGAAGACGAACTGCGACAGGCCCGCGACGCACAGTCGGCGCAGCTTCGGGCCGAACGGGCGGAGCTCGACAAATTGAGGGACACATGGGTGGAGAAATTCCGCCGCGAGCAAGTGGCCTTGGAAAACGGCCTGCAATTTTTCGGGCAGCACTTGTCTTGCGTCGGCGATGAACTTCGAGTCGCACAGCGTGGCTTGCAGGCGGTTTCGGAATCTGCGGTCGAGCCGCATCCGAGCACGCGGCTCATCGAACCCAGCTTGACGGTCGTCAACTCACGATCGGCGGAGCCGACGATTCTCAGCTTGGAAGAAATTCGCGAGCGACTCAAAGAACTCAAGCAGCCACAGCGAGTGGCCGCGTGAAATGGGATCAGGAAAGCGTGGGCGCTGACGGCGCGAGCCCCACAGGAGATGAATCGATGCGACGACCGACGATTTTCAGCCTGCTGTGGCTCGGCTGCGCGATGCTGTGCGCCGCTGCATCGTCCACTGTCGCTGACGAACCAGCGTCGACAGAGCAGTTGGCCGCCAATGTCATTCGCGCCGGACAGACACGAGACTTCTCAGCGGTGAGATCACTGGCAGATTCGCTCAGCCACGAGACTCCCATCGTTCGACAATCGTGTGCTTGGGCACTGAGCCAATTCGGCGAGTCCGCGTCCGAAGCGGTGTCAGCCCTGACGCACGCGCTGGACGATTCCGAGGTCCGAGTCCGCTGGGCGTCTGCCACAGCTCTGGGACGGATCGGTCGCCTCGCGAGTACAGCCGAGTCGGCGCTATGGCATGCAACACTGGACCGGGATCTTGACGTGCGCTGTGCCGCCTTGATCGCGCTTCGGACTGTCTCGGTCACCAAACACAACGCGGCACTGTCTGCCTTGAGCGAGTGTCTACGAAGTCCCGCGGCTGACGTGCAGGCAGAAGCCATCGCAACCTTGACTTCAGTCCATTCAAGATGGGATGAGAACGAGAAACTGCCAATTGCGTCGCAACTGGCGACCGTGTTCACGAAGTCCAACGATGATCTCCGTTTGGCGGTGGCGGTGTTGCTCGGCGATCTCGGTTTGTCTTCGACAGCGGCCATCACAACGTTGGCAGGTGCGACCGATGATATTGACGAGTACGTCCAGGCGGCGGCTTTGCGAGCGGTCGGACGATTCGCGGATGAAATCGATCAACGTTGGAATCAACTGGATGCCAAACAGCGGCATGAACTGCGTCTGACTTGCGAGGCAGCGGCGAGGATGTTGAACGCTCGCGGCCGAGATTCTGTCGAAGTCGCTGGGATTGCGGAGCAGTACCAGCGCCTGATCGACGGCATTCAACTCAGTCCGGAGGAAGCAGGCGTCGCGTTGCAACGGACGGCGAATTTGTCCGCGAAAACGGAAACGGCTGCCACGCCAAAAATTTCATCAGCAGCGATCCAGACATCGTCGAACGGTTGGCGTTGGGCTGTCGCGGCTCTCCTGACAGTCATTGGTCTGTGGGGATTGCGGCAAGGTTTGTCAGGTCGATCGGCGGCCAGCGTCCAGTCCACGAGCAACCCACTGCCAGAAGTGGTCCCAATGAGAGTGACATTGGAAGCGGATGCTTCCAGGATGGTGATCGCGGCGCGAAGCGAGGCGATCAATTCGCTCAGCGCCAGCGCGGTGGATGCGGTTTCGCCGTTCGTGCAGGCGTTGCAGAATGACGATGCTCGTGTGCGGCAAGCGGCGGCGGTCTCGCTGGGGAAAATCGGACTCGGCGCGATCGACGCTGTTCCACAATTGATCTTCGCGTTGGCAGACGCCGACCCCGGAGTCCGCGCCGCGGCGGCGTTTGCGCTCTCGGTATTTGGGGCTCATGCGATGGAAGCCGTTCCCGCGCTGCGAGCGGCCTTGTCGGACGAGTTCGCGGCGGTGCGTGCTCGAGCGGCGTTCGCGTTGGGACAGATCGGTCCATCCGCTCGAAGGGCTGTGGAGGAACTCGCTCGGTTGGTGTCCGATCCCGATGTGTCGGTGCGACGCAACAGCGCATCGGCATTAGGAGGCATCGGGGCGGATACCGCCGTCGTTCTTCCGGCGCTGCGGCAGGCGGCGAGCGATGTGGATGCCGGCGTGCGTCAGTGTGCGATGACGACACTGGTAATGATCGACACGGGGAGTTCTGCGGTTGCTTCACAGACGCCGCAGAACGACGTCGATGGAGAAACGCGTCAAGGTGCTCAATTCGTTCCGGGAGGCGATGTTCCTCAGCAGACTTTGGGAAGTGACACTGAATTGGAGGAGTTGCGGGCGATCAATCCTGTGATTGTGTTTCCGTCTAACTTGGCAGCGGCTTCATCAGCGCCGAACTCAGATCATGTCGCCCCAGGATTGAAGCTGTTTTGTCCGGAGCAGACGGATGAGCCAGTCGTCGCGCGTGGAGCTGAGGAACCTCTGGAGGCGGCTGATTTCATTGCTCAATTGGAAGACACCGACGTTGATGTCCGCTGGAATGCGACGCAAGGTTTGGGAAGTCTCGGAGCATCGGCAGTCTCGGAGATGATCGCGTCGCTGAATCATCGCAATCCCGCTGTGCGGCGGTTGCTGATCGTCGCACTGGGGCATGTGGGAGCTGAGGCTCGTTCAGCGATGCCCGCGATGCTGGTCGCGCTGCACGACGTGAATGCTGACGTGCGCTGTGCCGCCGCCGATTGTTTGGGACAACTGGGGGTTGTCAGCCGCTCGATGGTGAAGGCACTCGTGCAGGCGCTGTCCGATCCGAATGCCGAAGTGCGGCGATATGTGGCGACGACTTTGGGCCGTTTCGGCCAACAGGCTCGCGAGGCGAAGACCGCCTTGCAGGTTGCATCGATCAGCGACAATTCCGCAAAGGTTCGCACCGCCGTACAGACGGCGCTGCAACGAATTTCCGAGTCGCTTGTGGGAGCGGCTTGAGTAGGGGCTAGGGGTTCAAGGTTTGGGAGGACACAGTGATGACAACTTTTTCGCCGGTGAGTGAAGTTCGTGGACCGAGCTGGTTGCTGGAAATCTTGGATGAGTCTTCGGCAGCCCGAAGAGTGCATCGCTGGTGGCAGTGGGCGGTGTTGTCGCTCGGCTGCGTATCGGGGTGCGCGAGTTGGGGCCAAGTCGCGGACAATGTGACTCAGCCGTTGCGCTCGACAGGCAATCTGCTGGCTCGCGCAGGTGACCAGGTCGGCGATCTCTTTGAGTCGCATTCGACTCACCATCGAAATCCGGCGAATCTTCCCGCGAACCAAGGGCTGACTTCTGGATTAGCCAGCCACGCCGCGCCGTCTCCAAAATTGCCGATGACCTCAGCAACCGCACAGGCGAGCGGGATCTCGCTGCCGATTTCCAAACCAACTGCAACGCAAGCGATCCACAACACACCGGCTCCCGCCGGTAAACCGCCCGAGTCATTGTCGGTACCACCGGCCCCGCCCGCTGTGGAACTCCTTCCCGCTCCGCCAGCGGACGTGCAGTCGATCAGTCATTCACGGCCGGTCGTCGCGACGGGTCCGTTGGCTTCGTCGTCGGCGAGTTCCGGAATCACAACCTGGTGCCGAGTTCGCATCCGCAACATCAGCCAACAGGCGGCCTCGCAAGTCGCTGTGACGGTGAACTCCCCGGAGAATGCGAAGCTCTTCTCCAAAGACGGTGACAGCGTGTCGGCCCCCGTCACCGGCAAAATGGAGTTTGCTCCGGTGGCCGAAGTTGGTTCCAACGAGGAGGTCATCCTCGTGATCGGTGTGGGGACTGCCGAGCAACGTGGCAATCGCCTGCGCGTGCAAGTGCGTGACAGCTTGGGTGGATCCAATCAAGACGTGCAGGCTCGCTGGCAAGTCGCGATCGAAGCATTGGAATAGGCAACCATTTTCGATTTTCGATTGAGAAGGTCCGCTACGGCGGATGGTTCAATCGAAAATCAAAAATCGGCAATCGAAAATCACTTGAACAGTCCGCCGAGCGTTTCGATGAGCCAGCCATTGGCGGGGCTGTAGCCTTGATGGCCCCACATGCTGCGGACGAGGTCAATCGAGGCCATTCCGCACAAGATCATCACGATTGACGAAACCGCGAGCGACGAGACCACGCCGGCTCCCCATGGATATTCGATCGCACCGCCAGCCAAGACCTTTGCGGCAGGTTCGAGTTCCTCTTCGCCTTCGAAGTCTGACTCTTCCTCGAAGGCTTCATCCCCGGCGAAGACGTCTTCGCCTTCATCGGACGCTTCCTCTTCCGCCTCGTTGAATTCGAAGGCATCGTCCCCTTCTTCCTCGTCGGAGGTCTTCTTCTTGGCCATCGCGGCTCCGCCGTCGTCGGTCTCGTCCTCGTCATCGAAGAGCAGGACGCTGGTGTCACCCTGGCTGCCGCCGTCCACTGCGCCGATCTCGAAATCGCTTTCGGCCTCTTCGTCATCGGCCGAGACGGACGGAACCTCGAGCATCGTATCGCTCATGTTTTCGTCGTCGTCGGTTGGCTTCTTTTTGCTCTTGGGAAGCTTCATTCCCGGCATCGTTTCGGTGAGCTGCAGGTCATCGTCGTCTTTGAGCGAGATGCCGCTATCACCGGCTGTCTCGGCCAGCGTGATGCCGCCGTCGTCCTCTTCGCCGCCATCGTCCGCGTGCAGGGCAATTCCGCTGTCACCAGCGAGACTGATGCCCTCTTCAGAAGAGTCGTCGAACAGCGCCAGTCCACTGTCGTCGTCCGCAGCCTTCTTTTCGAGAGACACTCCACTGTCGGCGACGCGATCCAGGGCGATGCCACTCTGCGGACCCACCAGATTGACTCCGCTCAGACTGCTCAACGAGATGCCACTGCCTTGATCGAGAGCGATATCGCTGTCATCCATGAGAACTGACGAACCGTCGCGACGACCGCCGCTTTTCTTGCCGATGCCGCTACCGGCGGATTCCAAGTTCAAGCCACTGTCCGGCAGCACCGCGACGTCGCTATCACTGTCTTTTTTGATTTTCGATTTCGGTCCTGCCAGCAGTGCGTCGTCCAGCAACTGGACGTCGCTGTCTGAGTCAGCAGAGACCAATCGCACATCGCTGTCGCTTTGCAGTCCCAAGTTGATTCCGCTGTCGTCGTCACCCGCCAGATGGACGTCGCTGTCGCTGTCGGGCTCCTCGCTCACCAACATCACGTCGCTGTCGCTGTCGGGTTTCGGCACTAGCTTGCCCGAGTCGGAAGCATTGGGAGCGAGTTGAACGTCGCTGTCACTGTCCGGCATCACAAGCCGAGCGCCGCTGTCATCATCGAGTCGCACGTCGCTATCTGAGTCACCCAATCCGAGATTGATCGCACTCTCAGAAGCTGCCCCGGCGTCCGACGACAGCCGCACATCGCTGTCCGAATCACCGAGGTTGATTTTGGCATTGCTGTCGCTGTCGTTCGACAGACGCACGTCGCTGTCGGACTCTTGCATTTGTAGCAGGACGTCAGCGCCGCTGTCGTTGCCTGCGTCCAATCGGTCATCCATTACCAACCGCACATCGCTGTCGGAGGCACCGCCTGCGCCGAAGTCATCAAAGATACTTCCAGCGGTCTCGCCGGTGTCGCCGCTCGGTGCGGCACCGCTCAGGCGACGAATGATGGACGGGGCACCGTCTAATCCTGAACCATCCGCGGCCGAGTCATCGTCCAGTACCGAACCGTCATCATCGCCATCGATCATGGGCACGTCGGGATCGGACGACGGCTGCAGTCGTCGCGCGAGTTCGTCCACGTCGTCCTCTTTGAACTTGAACGTGCCGCGGTCGCCGAAGCCGCGAATCTCTCCTTTTTCTCGGAGACGTTTCAGCTCCTCTTTGGAGATGCCCAGTTTTTCCGCCGCTTCGTCCAAACCCAGATATCGCTTGGCCATGATTCACCGACTCCCGATTCGGTCCGCGTCATTGTCGTCATTGTCACCACCAGCACAACCGGGCCTTGCAAACCGTGCTCGGAAAGGCGGTTGTGAGAATGTGGTGATTGATTCTAAAGGCGGAAACGGCGCGAGCAAGAAGTTTCGAGTGACCACATCCCAAACATCCGCTGGCGAGGTTCGATGACAACGGGCAACACGTCGGAAAAATCCTCAGATTCGACTTGGCACGTTTTTCGGATACGACTACAACCCCGCCCGCTTCGACCTAGCCGAGGGCAAAGCCCCTTCCATTCGGGAGTCCTTCCCACGAGTTCTCGGCCCGAAGCGGACCCTGCCAGAATCCCATCCTGTCCCTTTCCCCTCCATCCGACTTCTCCGCGTCCGTCTTTTGTGAATCGTCGTTGGATCGTCTCCCCGCGACCCGACGCTGCGATCCGCCGAAGCCTCGCCGCCTCGAACGGAGTCTCTTGTCATGTCGCAATCGCTTCGAAACCGCTGGGCCGCGTGGTGCCTGCTGGGACTGTTCACCGTGCCGTTGACGGGCTGCATGCACAACGGCTTTGTGCCCAGAACCACGCATCGCCAAAGCCAGTACCGAGCACAACAGCTCTGGGGCCAGAACAAGTCGATGTCTCAATCGGCGGCCCAACTGCAACAGCAGAACGACCAACTGCGCGGCAACCTCGATATCGCCAACAAGCGGATCGACAACCTCAACGCCGAACGAGCTCAGATGGCCGAGCGGTTCAAGAATACCGGCCGCTCGAACCCGCTGTCGGGCGACGCCACCGCGCGCTTCAAAGATTTGAGCACGAGGTTTCCTGGCATCTCGTTTGACGAAAACACGGGTGTCGCGAAACTCGATTCAGATCTGTTGTTCGACTCCGGCAGCGATTCTGTCGCCAAAAAAGGCGAGGGCCTGCTGCGTGAGATCGCGGGCATCTTAAATCGCGGCGACACCAAGCAGTTGCGCGTGCAGATCGTCGGCCACACCGATGACCGTCCCATCGCCAAAGCCGCCACGAAAACGCGGCACCCGACCAACTGGCATCTCTCGACCAACCGAGCCAACTCCGTCCTGTTGGAGCTCAAAAAATCGGGAATCGACCAACGCCGCATGAGATCGTCAGGCGCTGGTGAGTTCGAGCCGATCGCCAGTAACAAAGACACGAATGCGCGGGCCAAGAACCGTCGCGTTGAAATCTATGTACTCGCCCCGGATGCCTCAGATGTGGCCGGAGCCTGGGAACAGGATCACTCTCAGAATTGAGCGAAGCACCAGCCACGTGACTCAAACGCCAACAGGCTCCGACATCGGAGCCTGTTTCTTTTTGGTAGCCGCACTCGCCAGAGTGTGTGCCTGGAGAGACGGTCCTGCCCGCGTTCTGGCGAACACGGCAACGATTGCTACGCCAAAGCCAACTCCAGCGATTCCTCGTCAATCTCACTAGACAACCGCAAGCAAGCTCGGCGGCCAACGGACGTCAATTGATACAGCATTCCCCCGGTGCGTCCGGCAATCTCGACTTGCAGCAGCCCGTGAGCGATCAGCTTGCCATGCACGCGAGCCATTTGATCGGCCGGAACGCTGTCTACTTCGCGGACGCGAGGCCGAAAGCCGCGAGCGACAAAGTCCGCCGTCTCAGGATCCGTGAGGATGACGGAGTCAACGGCATCGTTGTAGGCCAGCAGCACTTGCCGCCATTCGGGATGAGCGTCCAACACGGCGAGATCGAGGTCGAGCATGACCTCAGGTATCGACCGGCACGACCCCGATTGTCAGTTCGGCGCGTCCCGCCGACACGACCAGTATGACCGTCGTAGAACGGACGCCTACGTCCGTTCGATTCCGGCGATCTCGATCGATCGGACGTAGGCGTCCGATCTACGGCAACTCACATGTTCGTCTTCGAGTCCGCCACGGCACCCAGAATCGAGTTTACGGCTGCGTGAAGCGCCGTATCGTGGCGGTGATCCTTCGAGTAAACGCGAAAGATCGAGAAGCTCGTCGGCAATGACTGGAACAATTCATCGTCGTGCAGTTCTCGCGGCGTGCCGATGGCTGGGTCGAGCAGAAAATTCTGTCCGCCTGCGGGGAGTCTGCCGCTGGGCCGGTGATAATGCCGAGCCACGTCGATCCGTAACTCAATCTCCCTCAAGTTCGCTGGCAGTGTGGCTCGGATGCGTTTCTCGACCAAATTCGGCTCCGAAAAGATCGACGTCCGCTCGGCCTGGCCGGCGTGGAAGTTGAAGGTCCGCTCGCAAGCCATCTTCCAAGTCACCTGTCGAGAGATCAGGGCGTCCCATTGCTCGCCCAACGACTTCAATTCTGGATCGGAGCTCCGCGACCAACGCTGCACATCGACCAGAAACGTCGATTCAGTCAGCCGGCGGTATTCGTCGAGGTGCTCCAGCGGATTCATCGGCTGGCCGTCAGAACCTCCAAACAGCCGTAGCATTGTCGGACCGAAAAGCTCTTCCAGCGCGAGGTCAATCGCCCGCACCGTCCGATGAAAATAGATCGTCCGAAACAGGTTCGCCCGTGTTTCGATGAAGTTGATCAGCGTCGGCAACCCGCGAGCGTGAATCGTCAGCCCTTCCGGCGAGAAAAAGCTGTAGTGCAGCATTCGCGACAGATCGAACGCCTTTGTGTTGTAGCCCGACATGTACGCATCGCGGAGCACAAAATCCATGTTGTCCACGGTGTAGATGCCGCTGAAGAGCGACCGCAGCTTCTTCAGCCACGCGGGATGGCCTTGTTCATCTTGAGGCTGGCCCGTCGGTCGGCGGATCAGCCACGCGACCTGGCTGGGGTCCAGTTCCTCCAGCGGGCCGAGCTTTCCGTTCGGGTTTCGTCGCACTCGGCGAATCAAATCGCCCAGTTCCTGCTGGATAATGGCCGAGCCAATAACTTCGTGCGTCAGTCCGAACTGATCGAGGAAATGATCGTCGAAGAAATGTCCGAACGGCCCGTGTCCGACGTCGTGCAACAGTGCGGCCAACCGGACGAGGCTTTCGACGTACGCCCGCGACGGCACGTTCGAGCCTGACGTCACCAGCGACTCGTACCAGCGTTCGATGGCGATCGACGACAGGTGCATCGCTCCCAAGATGTGCTGAAACCGCATGTGCTCGGCCGACGGAAACACCCACCACGCCGTTTGCAGTTGGTGAATGTGCCGCATCCGCTGCACCCACGGATGGTCGATCAACTCCTGTTCCGAGACCTCTCCCTCCGGCATTCCCTCCTTCGAGACGAACGGGATGTAGCCGTGAATCGGATCGTGCGAGAGGCTTTCGGTGTTGAAGTCGCGAGGCATGGGTGTTGTCTTCCTGAGTTGGCCAAACGGCTCAAACGGAGACTGTCCATCGACGCTCCACAATTTGCAATTTGCAATTTTCATTTTGCAATTTGCAATGCCCGTTCTCGTGCAGAACCCGCCTTGACCCTCAGAAAACCCACAACTAAAGTCCGCCCCGCTTTGGGGCCGTAGCCAAGTGGCTAAGGCAATGGATTGCAAATCCATCACGCGTGGGTTCAACTCCCACCGGCCCCTTTTTTGGGCGATCACGCTCGGTCGCCAGACATTTTTTTTGGCTCGCGGAGCGGTTTTGAGTTCGGACCACAAAAAAGCCCGTGCAGGTTGCACGGGCTTTTTTGATTTCTGCATCTGCGGTTGAGAGAACTATTCCCATGTTGGCTTGAAACTGAACGACTTTTCGTCGGCGTTGTAATCCAAGTCGGACGGATTGAGAACCACATTGACCCCGCCGTTGCCGGCGACCGTATCTGTGCCAGCGTCACCTGTCACAAAATCGCCGCCCGGAGCGACTCCGAGATAGCTGTCTCCAATCACGACATCGTTGCCGTCACCGCCTCGCAGCGTGTCGTTGCCAGCGCCGCCTAGCAGGCTATCGTTGCCCGCTCCGCCGAGCATGGAATCGTTGCCATCTTGGCCGGTGAGGCTGTCGCGGCCGTTGCCGGCGTCGATGGTGTCGTCCTCGCTGCCGCCTTTCAGCAGGTCGTTGCCATCGCGGCCGAAGATCAGGTCGTTGTCGTTGCCGCCGTCAATGCGATCGTCGTCGTTCTGGCCGTCAATCGTGTCCTCGCCAGCGCTGCCGTTGAGCGTATCGTTGCCGGCACCGCCCAAGATGTAGTCGGCACCTCCTTCGCCCTCGGCCCGATCATTGCCGGATTGGCCATTCAGCGTGTCATCGCCATCCTGTCCGGTGAGCGTGTCGTTACCGTCGCCACCGAGGATTACGTTGCTACTGTCTGAGGCCGCACCACCATCGATGTATCCGAAGACTTTGTCATTGCCCGCATTGCCATTGACTTGGTCCGCCCCTTGGCCGCCGACGATCGAGTCATTGCCGGCTCCACCGTTGACCGTGTCATCGCCGGTTGTCGAGTCGCCTGCGTCGTCGCCAAAGAGCGTGTCTTGGCCGTCGTCACCTTCCACGAGATCGTTGCCGGCTTCGCCCGACAGGTTGTCGTTGTCGGCATCGCCGCGCAGCCGATCGTCGCCGTCGCCACCGCTCATGGTGTCGCGGCCGATGTTGCCGTTGAGGCTGTCGTTGCCGGTTCCGGTTCCGTCGGCGTTATCGCCGAAGACGACATCATTGCCCGCTCCGGCCGAGATCTTGTCGTCGTCTTCGCCGCCGGTGATGGTGTCGTTTCCGCCGTCACCGTTCAGCACGTCATTTCCAAAGCCGCCGTCAATCGAATCTTCTCCTAACTCGGACAAGATGGTGTCGTTGCCGTCACCGCCATCGATGGTGTCGTTACCGTCGCCGCCAAGAATGCTGTCGCCGCCGTCACCACCTTGGATCTCGTCGTCGCCGATGCCGCCGTTGATCGTGTCTTCGCCAGTTTCACCAAAGATGGCGTCGGGATTCTTCGACCCGATGATGCTGTCATTGCCCTCGTTGCCAATCAACTCGACATCGAAGCGAGTCAGCACCGCATTCGTGGCAATGATCTTGTCGTTGCCTTCGCTGCCAAAAACCACGAACGACGAGGAAACTGACGCCGTCACATTCGAGATGTTGATTGTGTCGTTGCCTTGCATGCCATCGACTTCGATGTCTTCCAGCGAGACCGTCGAGGCATAGAGTCCGCCCGCACCGGTGAATTTGTATTTTCCGCCGGCCGTCTGGCCGACCGTGATTAAGTCGTCGCCCACGGTTCCTTGGATCACGACGATGTCTTGGCCGGATCCTCCGTCGAGCGTCACGGTCCCGTCGCCGCTGGTCCAGAAGATGGCATCGTTCCCCGCTTCGCCCTTGACGGTATCTGCTCCAGGGCCAGCGTTGATCGCGTCCCCTTCGGTGCCGCCGAGGATTTTGTCGTTGCCAGCTTCTCCGATGAGGATGTCTGCACCGGCGTCGCCGAGGATGTAATCGTCGCCCGCTTCGCCGTTGATGATGTCCGCTCCGTCGTCCCCTTCGAGTCGATCGTCGCCGTTGCCACCGGTGATCACGTCCGCGTCGCTGTCACCGTTGATCGTGTCTGCGTCGTCGCCGCCGTCCAGTTCATCCACTCCAGCACCGCCACGGATCGTGTCATATCCGGCTCCAGCACTGACGAAATCGGCACCGCTTCCGGCGTTGATAGAATCATTGCCGCCGCCGGACTCGATCGTGTCACTACCGTCGCCGCCGTCGATCGAATCACTGATCGTGCTGCCGATGATCGAGTCGTCGCCATCGCTGCCAATGATCGTCACCAGCGGCTGCGCGCTTGGTATCAACAGGTTGGTGAATCCGCCACCAGTGACGCCACTCAGATCGATTGTTGTCGTTGTGCCGGCTCCGCGCAAAATAACTTTGAGGGAAGTGATCGCTGACGCGGGGGTGGTCACAGTGGCTATTGGCTCGTCGACTCCATTCACATTCAGGATCACGATGTCGGCGGAGGCGGTCACGATCAACGTGTCATCCGCATCGACTTCAAGCACCAGATCTTCCGCATCGACGGCATCTACTCCAGTTAGCCCGGTTAGCAAAGATCGAGTCTCCAGGCATTCCAGTCTGGCCAAAACCCGTTGGGGGCGGCGGGCATGAGTTCGGTTCCATGATTTCTGAATCGACGACAACCACGAAAACAGGCGCATCGCTTGATCTCCCGATGATCTATCAAAGCGGCTCGCGACGGTCCCGCCAGCCGGCCTCATGACTCGATTTGTTTGGTTTGGGGCGAAAGTCTGCGCCCGGCGGTCGCGCCGAGCGGTCAGAATTCCACCTTGCAGATCGTCCAACGAATTCCGGGTTCTCAATGCGCACCGCAAGCCAAAGATGCCATTCCCCGAACCTGCGCGAGTCCCACCAGTCGGCGAAAACCTGCCGAACGTGACGCCTCTACCAGACTTGCCGAACCGCGCGATGAATCCGAAGACAACAGCTCCGCCGAGCAGTTCATTGAGCGCACTAGGACTGCCAATCCGCACGATTGACGCGGGCATTACAACCCGCAGACTCACCCGCGAACCAGACGTCTCCGAGAGATCGACGGTGAACCGCTTGTGCCAACGAACCGAGGCAACCCTCTCTTGCCAGAGGTGTCAGCTACTTGCTCGTGAGACCGCGCGATGCCACATCGACATCAGAGTGTTCCGCTCTGAGTCCGGCATGACCGGCGCAAATTCGCGCTGGAGTTGCCAATTCTTCGAGACGTCACTCAAGTCGGACCAAACTCCCGTCGCCAATCCGGCGAGGTACGCGGCTCCCAACGCGGTCGTCTCCTGCACGATCGGACGCCGCACCGCGACACCCAGAACGTCCGACTGGAACTGCATCAGCCAATCGTTCGTGGTCGCTCCGCCATCGACTCGCAGCGATTGCAACGTGACACCGGAATCTTGCCGCATCGCGTCCAGCACATCGGCAGTCTGATACGCCATCGCTTCCAACGCTGCCCGCGCCAGATGAGCTTTCGTCGTCCCGCGCGTCAGCCCGGTAATGACTCCGCGAGCGTTCGCATCCCAATACGGAGCACCCAGCCCCACGAATGCCGGCACGAAATACACGCCGCCGTTGTCTGAGATCGAAGCGGCCAATTCTGCCGTCTCGCTCGCGTGCCGAATCAACCCCAGGCCGTCTCGCAACCATTGCACTGCCGCGCCAGCGACGAACACAGAGCCTTCGAGGCAATAGGTTGTCCGGCCGTTGATCCGCCAGCCGACCGTCGTCAGCAGTCCATGCTTGGACTCGGCCGGCTTCTCGCCCGTGTTCATCAGCAGGAAGCAACCGGTGCCGTAAGTATTCTTCGCGCTCCCCGGATCGAAGCACGCCTGTCCGAACGTTGCCGCCTGTTGATCGCCAGCATCCCCTGCAATTGGGATCGCACCGCCGAGCCACTTCGCATCGCACTCGCCGACGACTTCGCTGGACGAGACGATCTGCGGCAGCATCGCGCGCGGCACACCCAGCAGCTTCAGCAACTCGTCGTCCCAATCGAGTGTGTGCAGATTGAACAGCAGCGTGCGGCTCGCATTGCTGACGTCGGTGACGTGCCGCTTGCCACTTGTCAGCCGCCAGATCAGAAACGAATCGACCGTTCCGAACAGAATCTCGCCGCGCTCGGCCCGCGCACGCAGCCCCGGAATCGTGTCGAGCAGATGTCGAATCTTCGTCCCGGAGAAATACGCATCGACGACCAAGCCCGTCTTCTGCCGAAACACGGACTCGGTTCCGTCCGCCTTCAACCGCTCGCAGATCGGCACGGTGATTCGGCTCTGCCACACGATCGCATTCGCGACCGGCTTGCCGGAGGCTCGTTCCCACAGGATCGTCGTCTCGCGCTGATTCGTGACGCCGATCGCCGCGATATCCGCCGCCGTCAGCTTCGCGTTCGTCAACGCTTGCCGAGCCGTCGCGAGCTGGCTGTCCCAAATCGCCTCCGGGTCATGCTCGACATGCCCCGGCGACGGGAACAACTGCGGAAACTCCTGTTGAGCCGAGCCGACCACTCGCCCCGACCGATCAAACACAATCGCCCGACTCGAAGTCGTCCCCTGATCGAGCGCCAATACGAACGACTTGGACATGACTCACCCTTTCATTGAGACCGTAGGGGACTCCGCGAGGTCGGGAATCGCCCGTTCGGGTTGGCGATGATCCTGTTTGGTCGCGTGGTTGCAAGGGACGGTCGGTTTGATTCGAGGGAGGTGGCATTCCGGTTGTCAATTCGGACAGAATGCCGCGCCTCGTCCAGCCTCGATTGACGCTTGTTTGATTGAGCCACACATCCTGCGATCCGCGAAGCGACGGGGTCGGGAGACCCGCGCCGAACGCGGCTCGCCAACGGCAAGAAGACAGAGGGCTGACGCCCAGCGGTTCGGCAGCGGCGAGAGGCTCGCGGCGGGGGAAGTCAGCGCGATCGCTGTTTGGCGAGACGATGATTGAGTGCCGCGATTGGTCGCGGACGGTTGAAACCGAGTCGGTTGTTGTGCGGAGTTGTCCGAGGGCTAACGCGCATCGGCTCGCCAAAACAAAATCCGTTGGCGAGCCGGTGGCCGTTAGGCCCCGGACGACGCGGAACCGTCGCAATGGCGTCAATGGTTAGATCGAATCGTCCGAGGGCTAACGCCCATCGGCTCGCCAACGGCAAGAAGACAGAGGGCTGACGCCCAGCGGCTCGACAGCGGCGAGAGGCTCGCGGCGGGGGAAGGTAGCGCGATCGCAGTTCGGCGAGACGATGATTGAGTTCCGCGATTGGAGTCAAACAACCGTCGGTCGGACTGGACCATCTGTTGGTTGAGTGGAATCCAGCGGTGGATTCGTGCCGAGCATGATGTATCGAAGTGACTTCGGCGTGGTGCCGCCAGGAGCGGCCGTAAGAACTGCATCGACGAGTTCGCCATGACTGCGGTCTCCAGAGATATTGAATTCATTCTGAACCCACAGTCCGGCACCTCCATTCAAGAGTCGGGTAAGTAAGAAGCGGTCGCTCACCCTATTGTTAGTTTTGATCATGTTGGCGAAGAGCGTAACTACCTTGCTGTGATCACTGTTGAGCACTCGGATCGTTTCGTCCGCAGTCTGCGGCGTTGTCGGGTTACCCAAGGGACTAGCGTGAAATGCCCAAGAAAATGCTGAGTGTGCAGCGAAATTTACAGATGATTCTGAATCGTAACCCCCAAATATATTCAAAGCAGGATCGAGAGCGACGATTGTGTTGACGCCACCTGGGACACGTTCCGCAAGTTCGTCTGCCACATAGCTGCCAAAGCTGTGGCCAACGATATTCAACTGTGTTCCGACGAAGCCGTAAGCCACGAGGGTACGCGCCGCCCAGTCTGCAACGGACTCGATCCATCGTTCCGCAAGGTCGGGGCGCGATACTGGACTAAATGCCGCATCGTGCCAGTCGAGAGTCAAGACTTGATCGCGGCTTTGCTTGCGTTGAATCTCCGCAGCGAGGACGCGGATGCTATTGTTGTTTGTCGAACTACCCCTCGAACTGTTCCATCCGTGAATGACAACCCACGTTGTTCGTGTCGGATCAATCGCTAAGGGATTATCGCCAAAGCGAAGGATATCGACGGACGAAGAGTCCGTCCCTCGCAGCGCCGCCCCAGCGAATCCAGGCGAGATCGTGAGTAAGTACGAACCAGTGCTACCGTTCCCATCTCCATCGCCAGAGATCGGGTTGTAACTGCTGTTGCCAGATCCCGAGATGCCAATGAAGTACGTCCCAGCGAAATTGAACGTATAGTCCAGATAAGCTTCGGCGCTTGCGGACTCCATCGGATTGGAGCCATTGTCATTGCTGGCCAATTGTGTTCCGTCGCTTTTGAAAAGCCGAATGTATGAGTTAAGGCCGCCAGTTGATCCATCAACGTCAAAAATGATTCGCTGTCCAGCCTTCACCGTAAACTTGAACATGTCCACATCGATGCCAACGTTGATCGAATCAGAGATGCTGTTCGGCGTCATCGTCATCGAACCGATCGAGCGGGCCTCGCGAATTTGGTCGTCCAGATCGGGGCCGAGCAAAGTCGTGAATGATTGAATGACGGTGAAGGAAAATCCAACGGTGTTGTTGGCAGAGACAAAAAATTGGTAGGTCGTTCCCGGCGAGAGATTGTTGACCGTAAAGTTCGTCACGTCTCTTTTCGTGGTTGCAATCTTGACCCATTCAACGTTCTTCCATTGCCAAATCTGATATTCGTCCTCAGCAACCGCATTCGACCACGAGAGTGACACCGACGTGCGCGTCGTTGCGCGAGCTATCAGCGGACCAGGGTTGGTAGGATCGGTTCGCGTGACCCAAAAGTCCGCGTCGCCGGCGCGGAAGGTCATGTAGCCAGCTTGTGTCTGGATAACTAATCCGCCGCCAATGTTTGTCGGTCCTGCCTGTCCCTGGAACCAGATCGGTGCATTAATCTCGGCCGCGGAAGGAAGATGAATGTCACTAATGGGGTAGCCAATCCACTGGGGACCGTTTGAACGTGGGCTCGTGGCTTGAAACGCTGGCTCGCGACGGTATGCATCCCAAAAGAAGCCATTAGGAATTGCGAATGCCGTTGGACTCCCGTCTGCCATCAATATCGCGCCAGCACCGGCGGAAGTTCCTCGAAAAGTCTGTACGACTCCATTCTCCCAGCGATGGACCTTGTCCACTGGCGTGCCGAGGAAGTCAGAATTGCTTGCGCCACCGCTAAGCATCCGGCTATAGGCGTCTCGAAATGCGGATGTCACACTTGCTGGAATTCCAGCACTGAGTTGGCCAACGGAATACGACGCCAAGAGTTGGCGTGTTTCGAGAATCTCCGCCTCTACAGGGAGCGAGTAGTTCCTTTGCGATCGGCGACGGGACGATTTGTGTTTCGGATGGAGCAACCGATGTTGGAGGGAAGAAAACCAATTCACTGGACAACTCCTTAACGAATAGGGCTCGTCAGAGTAATTGGGAGACGTTCGATACGGACGTCTTTGTGGATTCATGGTTTCTAATTTGGGAGGCCCAAAGTGGCGCAGCTCTTTTGTGATTGCAAGCTTGGTCTGGTTGGCGATCAACTCAAACAATCTAGCCACGCCACTTATTGAACACAATCGAGTGCAACTCGTTTGTGTGCAACACTGTCGTGTGTGGACGTTGGTGGCGTTGCTCACTGAACTGGCTGCGTACCTTGGGGACGCAACCAGCCGTGAAGACAATTCAGCAATGTTTTGGCAACGTGATGAAACGCCGACGAGAAGCGGCGGGACTTTCGCAAGAGGCGCTTGCAGCCGCAGCGAACTTGCATCGCAACTATGTCGGCAGGCTGGAGCGAGGGCAGATGGTGCCGTCGTTGGTCGTGGTTCAGAAGATCGCCACAGCGTTGGGAACCACGATGGCAAAGTTCGTGGCTGAGGTTGAGAACGTGGCCGACTGATATCTCCGTCGTATTCAATGATCGAAGCAGTCAGCGGTGCCGCTCGCCCTGCTTGCCCTCTGCCAACTTGACAGAACCTTTTAGGCCACGAGCAGTTGCACCATCTCGTCCCACGGGCGGGCGAGGCGGTCCAGGCAGCGGGTGGCGATGGCTCGACGCAGCTTGTCGAGCGTCAGCGTGGGGCCGAGAACCTCGACTCGTTCACGCAGCCGCGCGTCGTTGAAACCTTTCGTGAGCCGACGCTCGGCCTGCATCTGGTGGATGAGGTCGTCGAGCACTTCGTCCTGTTCTTGCATGGCCTGCAACACGGCCCAGACTTCGTCGAACTCGGCCCGCGCGACGGCGGCGTCCAACGATTCGCCCGCCGCCTGTTCCACGTACAGCGGGACCAGGATGTAGCCGGTCGTCTTGCCTGTCTCATCTGACTTCCGCATCGCTCGGCCGACGGCCTGCACGATGTCCACCTTGCTCCGCTTGGGAGTCAGGAAGGCGACCATGTCCACCGTCGGCACGTCGATCCCTTCCGTCAG
>CAMDPK010000116.1 GCA_945904015.1 Candidatus Kuenenia stuttgartensis
GCAGGTTTTCAACCTGCCCGTCTGGTTGCGAACGATTCACGGGCAGGTTGGAAACCTGCCCCACGCCACGCGGCCGTCCCAGCAACTGATGCCAGACGAACAGCGCGGCTCCGAGTGCTCCGCCCGCGTCGCCGGCGGCGGGTTGAATCCACAAGTCCTCGAACGGGCCTTCGCGGAGGATGCGGCCGTTTGCGACGCAGTTGAGCGCGACGCCTCCGGCGAGACACAGCTTCTTCTCACCCGTGATCGCGTGAACGTGACGCGACATCCGCAACAGGATGTCTTCGGTAACGACTTGGACCGATGCGGCGAGATCCATCTCGCGTTGCGTCAGCGGGGTTTCTGGCCGACGCGGCGGGCCGCCGAAAAGCGTCTCGAACTTGCGAGACGTCATCGTCAGACCTTGGCAATAGTTGAAGTATGACTGGTCCATGCGGAACGAGCCGTCTTCCTTCAGGTCGATCAATCGCTCGTGAATGAGGTCGGCGTACTTCGGCTCGCCGTAGGGGGCGAGGCCCATCAGCTTGTACTCGCCGGAGTTCACCTTGAAGCCGCAGAAGTACGTGAAGGCCGAGTACAACAATCCCGGCGAATGCGGGAAGTGCATCTCGTGAGTTAGTCGCAAGCGGTTCCCCTCGCCGACTCCGATGCTGGCGGTCGCCCACTCGCCGACGCCGTCCACGGTCAGCACGGCGGCACGCTCGAACGGAGACGGAAAGAACGCGCTGGCGGCGTGCGATTCGTGATGCTCGGTGAAGACGAATCGTTTTTTGTAGCCGGGGAGTTCGCGCCGCATCGCGCGCGGCAGGTACAGCTTTTCCTTCAGCCAGACCGGCATCGCTTTGACGAAGCTGCCGAACCCGGCCGGAGCGAAGCCGAGGTACGTTTCCAGCAGTCGATCGAACTTCAGCAGCGGCTTGTCGTAGAACGCGACGAAATCGAGCTTGTCCGGCGTGAGGGCCGCTTCGCTCAGGCAGTATTCGACGGCCAGCTTCGGGAAACGCTCGTCGTGCTTCTTGCGAGAGAAGCGTTCCTCCTGTGCGGCGGCGACGATGTCGCCATCGACCACGAGGCAAGCGGCGGAGTCGTGATAGAAGGCGGACAGGCCGAGGATGCTGGTCATGGAATTGTTCGTGGGGCAGGTTTTCAACCTGCCGAGGACTGAGCGGGCAGGTTGAAAACCTGCCCCACGAATGGCGGCGTACTCTAGCGAGTGATCCGACTGCTCACAGCCTGTCCGACAACGCGGCTCGCTCCTAAGATTCGCCCCGCTTTCCAACCAATCCCTTCCATTTGGAGGTGGTGAAACATGCTCAAGCTCAGCCGGCTTTCTCTCGCAATCCTCGTTTTGAACCTCGTGGGCAGTTCGACGTTCGCCCAAGACAACGACAAGAAGCCGACCCCCGCGACGGCCACTCCGACGAATCAGCCGCGAGACCCCAGTCTGCTCCCGCAGCACGATCAGGCGCGGAACGATGCCGAACAAGCCTACCGCCGCAGCGATCACAAAAAGGTGATCGAATTGATGTCGGGAGTGCTCACTCAAAATCCAAAAGACCATGTCGCGCTGTATCTGCGAGGCAGTTCGCGCGTCGATCTGGGTTCCGCAACGGGCGATGCGGCGATGGTGCGAGCCGGCATCACCGACTCGCGCGAGTCGATCACCGTCAAGCAAAAGGACAACCTCAATTATTACCTGCCGTACCTCAAAGGTATGACGAGCTTGTCGCTGGTGGAGAACAAGCCTGCTCACGCCCAGATCGCCGTAAACTTCGCCACGCAGTTACTTGCGCAGGCGACCCTCAAGGGCGAAGAGCGCTCCAACACGCTGTATCAGCGAGCGTTGGCGTACTCCGCCAGTCAAGATCAGGCCAGGGCCATCGGTGATCTCCAAGAGGCGATCCGCATCACGCCCAATCATCTGGGTGCTCGCGTTGATTTGGGAGGAGCGCTTTCAGCGATCGGACAGAGCGCCGCAGCGATGACCGCCTACAACGACGCCGTCAAAGCGTTCCCGAACCTGCCGCTGGTCTACAACAACCGAGGTTTCTTCCAGCAGTCCATCGGCAAACTGGATGACGCGATTCTGGACTTCACCAAGGCGATGGAACTCGACCCACAATTCATCGAAGCGATTTCCAATCGCGGCTATGTGCAGATGAATCGAGGCGACTTTGAAAGTGCCGAGAACGATTTCACGCAGTCGCTGCAACTCAATGCCGCTCAGCCGAGCGTGCTCAGTCTGCGAGCCGGCAGCAAGCTGTCGCGCGGCGACATCGCGGCGGCGATTGCCGACTACAACGAAGTCTTGAAGTGGGACAGCAAGAACAGCTACGGCCACGCGGAACTCGGCTTCGCGTTGTACTTCTCCGGCAAGACCCAAGAGGCCTTGGCCGAATTCAACAAGGCGGCCGAGATCGACCCGAAGTTGCGATTCCTGCGGCCCTGGCAGTACTTGGCGATGCTGGCACTCAACCAAAAGGCGCAGGCCGATGCGAAGTTCGCGGCGGACCTGGCGATTCCTCAGGCGAAACGAGAATGGCCGGATCAACTGCTGATTTACCTCGGCGACAAGCAGTCCGAACAAGACCTGCGCAAGTCGATCAACAAAGACCCAAAAGCCGCAGATGCGCAGACTTGCGAAGCCGAATTCTTCATCGGCCAGCGCAAGTTCGTCGCCGGGCAAAAGGACGCAGCGAAAGTTCATTTCGCAGCCGCGCTGAAATCCAAGTCCACACAGTTATCCAGCTACCGCGGCGCGAAGCTCGCCGTGAAGTAGGGACGGCACGTCGGTCAAACGTAGGGTGGGTCGAGTCATCGAGACCCACCGATCTGCGACAAGTTTTGGTGGGTCTCGATGACTCGACCCACTCTACGGCGGAGTCTCTCTTGATCCTCACAGACAGCGATCTCGTTCTCGTTACCGGAGCCACCGGCCTCGTCGGCAGTCATGTGGCCGAGCAGGCTCGGAAACGCGGCTACAAAGTCCGCGCGATCGTTCGCCAGCCGAGTCAGTGTTCCGACCTCACGAACTGGGGCGTCGAGGTGGTCGCTGGGGACATGACCAATCGCGACTCGTTGGTGAGTGCGGCGAAAGGGGCGACGGTCATCGTTCACTGCGCGGCGAAGGTCGGCGATTGGGGTCCGACCGAAGAGTACCGCACGGTCAATGTTGACGGATTGCACAACTTGTTGAACGCCGCCGATTCGAGCGGTTCGTTGAAGCGGTTCGTCCACATCAGTTCGTTGGGGGTGTATCCCGCCTGCGATCACTTCGGCACCGATGAGTTCACCCCGGTCAGCACGACTGGCATCGACGGCTACACGCTGACGAAGGTGGAAGCGGAAAACCTCGTGCGTGACCACATTCGCGACCGGCAATTGCCGGCCGTGATCTTGCGGCCGGGATTCATCTACGGCCCGCGCGATCGCACGATCCTGCCGAAAGTGCTGGCTCGCATCAAAAGTGGTGGCTTCAAATTTCTCGGCAGCGGTCAGCAATTGCTCAACAACACGTTCGTCGGCAATTTGGTTTCGGCGATCTTCTTGGCCATCGAAAAGGACAACGTTGTCGGCGAGCTGTTCAACATTACCGACAACCGTTTGGTCTCGCGCCGCGAGTTCATCGGCACCATCTGCGAGGCAGCCGGTCTGCCGACTCCGACGAAGAATGTTCCGCTTCCGGTTGCCAAGATGTTGGCAAATTTGATGGAAGCCACGTATCGAATGCTCGGCAAACAAGAAGCTCCGCTGTTGTCGAGTGCGCGGATCAAGTTCCTCGGCTTAAATCTGGATTACAGCATCGACAAAGCCCGCCGATTGCTGGGTTACGATCCTCCGACTGACTTCACCGAGGCGATGCGGACGACGATTGCGTGGTCTCGCGAAGCGGGTTTGGTCGCATGAATCCGCCGCGGCGGATTCTCGCACGCATTGGCGTGGAGGTTCACGGTGCTGATGGGAGCGAGTCGGCGTCGATTCCCGGAACTGATGCGGAGGCGCGCGGAGCGTCACTGGAGCGCAATGCGGAATCTTCCGGCCGCGGCGTTGCGGGACCGGAGAACTCGAACCGAGCGGCGACCAAGCCGTCGATGTTGAACTGTGATTCGTCGACTGCCATGCGGTGGCCGGTGGACGGATCGATGCGAGTCATCACGTCGATGTCGGGGGGCACGAGAATCCCCTCCAATTGCCAGTCGATCGCCAACGTCCAGTTGGAGGGAAGCCGTCGGGTCATCCAGGCAATCAACGCGGGGCGAGTCACCTCCGACGCCGAGGGATTCAAGTCGAAGACGCAACTTGTGGCGGACAAGGTCACGCGGCTGAGCGGCGCACTCTCATGAGTTGTCCAGCAGCGCAACAACGGGCCGGTGCCGCGAAGGGTGACGCGCCGCAGGTCGCAGATCCAATCGGCAGCTCCGGGGTCGCTCAGTTGGACAAAGCCGCCGTGACCGACTTTCAGGACGTTCTCAGCCGTGAATCGGTTGGGCAGAGAATTCAGATAGACCGCCGGTGTGGCTCCGGTGAACACGGTGTTTCGCAGGACAACCTGCGTCTCGCGTCGCGATCGGGATTCTTGTGGCCTCCACGCGATCGCGGCTCCGCGCCGGCGTGTCTGAGTCGAGTCGTCTCCGATTTGGTCGAAACGACTTTGGTGGACTTCCAATTGTTGGCAGTCGGCGATCAACATCGAGGACGAAAGATTCGTCGCTGACGGTTGCCTCGTGAAACGCACATGACTCAGTTGAATGCGTTCGGCCCACAACGACAGCGCGCGATCGGCGATCACGATCTCCGCCGGATGCAATTCGTCGCCAACGATTTGCAAGCTGCCGCTGCCAGCGATGTCCTCAGCCAGATAACGCCCACCGGGAGCCAGCACGATGCGGCCGGACGCATTCGGTGCTGGCAACGGTTGAGGTTCGCGGGCGAGGTTCGGTAATTCCTCGGCTGGCTGGCGATGTGTCTCGCGAGTGCTGATTTCCTCGCGCGGGCGAGTCAGCGAGAGCACGAAGTTGCGAGCGCCTTGATCGAGCAGTGACAACGCGGCTCCCGACATCACGAAGATCGCGGCGACCGTCAACGGCCAGCGGGAGTTCGATTCCGTCGGCGGCTTGCGCGGCGTCGAACGATCGAACTCGCCGCGAAAGCTCGCGAGCAGACGACGTCCGCCACGAGTCGGTCGGCCGAAGTCAGCAGCCGCCTCGCGAAGCGAACGCGGGCGTGCAGCGGGATTCGTGGCTGTCCAACGCAGCAACGTCTTCGCCAGCCAGTCGGGAGTGTCGGGAACCCACTCGCGGACGTCGACAATGGTTTGTGTCTGATGGGCCGCGACCTTGGCCAGTGGGTCTCCCGCAGCGAACGGCGGGCGTCCCGCGAGCAAATGCCACAACAGACAACCCAGCGCGTACAGGTCACTCGAACTGGATGGCGGCAAGCCGGCGGAGATGCGTTCGGGGGCCAGCCCGTCGTACCGATCCGCCGAGCGGATCGTGTGAAAGCTGAATTCCGGCCGGAACACAGACACCAATCCCGCGTCGACCAACACCGACTGCCCGCGCGGAGTGATCCGAACGTTCGAAAGTAGCAGGTCACCATGCACGAGGCCCCGTGCTTCGAGTGCCACGAGACCATCCAGCAACTGGCGTCCGATTTCCACGACGACCGATGTGGGGAACCGACCTCTTCGCACGAGTAGCTCAGCGAGATGCGGACCGCGCACATGCCGGCTGATCGAGACCAATCGCAAGTCGCCAGCCGAGGGCCATTCGACCACTTGAGTCGCTTGCGGCAACACGATCGCTGGATGCGCGAAGTCGGTCGCTACGGAGACCAACTTGGCCAAATGTTCGCTCTGCGGGCGAATCTGTTCGGGAGCCGCCGACGTCAGCTTCAAAACGCAGACGTCGTCGGCGTCACGTCGCTGTGCGAGAAATGTTTCGGCAGTCGCAGTGCCGCCGAGCCGTTCGAGCAACAGGCAAGGGCCGACTTGCAGACGCTCACCTTGAGACGCCTCCAAGGACTGACCTTGAAAGGCGGTCAGCCGTCGCGACTGTACGAGGGCGTCAATCCAGATCGAGTCGAACGCCGGCAGGTCACGAGTCAATCGCCGCACGTAGCCTCGACAACGCCGCAGATCGCGCGGCGAGCAGAGCTTCAGCGACGACAGCGATTTGAGCAACGATGAGGAGGGAGGCTCCAGCACGCGGACTTCCTTTTCCGGTGAGGGACGATGGGCCAAGGTTTATCCCACATCGCCGAAAGAGGGACAAGACGGGAGTTTGCGCGGCGGGAGGTTACGGAGGCTGCGCAGTTTTTCTCCCTCTCCCTTTGGGAGAGGGTCGGGGTGAGGGAGGAGTTGAGGGCGTGACTTGCGACTCGTGGCTTGCCGGATCACTCTTCCGGCTCGCAACTTCGCCAGATTCACCGAGGTGAGCTTTGGGAAATCTCGTTCATTGGCTGTTCCATTTGCCGGGGATTCGGCTGATTACCAAGCCGGTCACGCGGATGTTGTTGAAGCTGATCGCGATTCCGATCTTCCGCTTTTTGCTGAAGTACCTGCTGCGAGTCGACGTCATCAGCCAGGAGTTGGAGAAGGATCTCTCACAGTGGTTTCGAGCGTCGGTGCTGCTGCTGTTCGCGACGCACAACATGGAGGACATCCTCTTTAAGACCAACACGCTGGACTACAAACACGAGAAGTTGATCGACGCCGTTCTGTTTGGGTTGCGGTTGTTTCTGGCCTTCGGCTGCATCGAGGGGATGCCGGATCAGGAGTTGTTCCGGTTCATCCATCCGGGACCGCCCAAGTTGAAGTCGAAGAAGTTCGGAGCGATCGTCACGGAATTACGACAGAACGGGCGAGCTTGGTTGTGGGGCGTCGCCTGCATTCATCTCAGTCGATCGTCGCCGGTGTTCGCGATCATCACGGTCTTTCAGGTCGGTCCGACGGGTTGGGCCTGCTATTGGTTGGCTGTAGCTCAGTACCTCGTGATTGGCTTGGCCACTTCGCGGGACAAAGCGATTGACGTGTTGACGTCGTTCGATGCCGAGGTCGCCACTCGGCGAGCGGAATTGCTGTCGGAACTGCAAACGACCACGAGCGAGGAGACGACACCGTCTCCGAATGCGGTGGTTCCAGTGGCAGTGCAATCGCCACCCGCCTCGAATTGAAGCACCGTGCTCACTTGCCGGTTGGTTCGGTTCTGCAAAAATTCGCGGAACGAACACTCACAATCGAATCGTCCGATGCTCTCTTTCCGTGGGAGCCGCAAGGTTTGCCGGAGCGTGGGGAAACCGATTGACGGAGTTGGACTGCGGGGGTACATCTCCCTCGGCACTCCGTTCGCAGGATTGCCCGCACCGCAGGGAAGTGGTCCGAGGAGCCTTGCCGCGATGACCCCTCTCGCTCTGAGGTTGGTTTGAGTCGGGTGAGGTTTCGATCAAAAGGAAGTTGCCGTGAGAGTCACGATTGCTTGGTTCTGCTTGCTCGCGTTTTTGCCCGTCGTTGACGCGGCCGATTCACGCGCGGAAGAGACCGCGCGAACGACTGTCGCGGATGATGCCGATGCCCCCAAAGGCTCGCTGGTCATCATCGGTGGGTCAGAACGATTTCGCGATCGTGAGTTGTGGGACACGATCGTGGAACTCGCGGGAGGTGACGGAGCGAAGATCGCCGTCTTCCCGACGGCGGCCAGCGGTCAACCGATCAAATCGTGCGCGAAGCTCGTGCAGACCTTGAACCGAGCCGGTGCGGAAGCGTTTGTCGTGCCCGTCTCGTGGAACGAAGTCGATCGCGACGTCAAGGATGCCGTCTTTGATCCGGAATTGGTGGATCGGGTTCGTGCGGCGACCGGCGTATATTTTGTTGGCGGAGCGCAAGGGCGAATCGTCGATGCTCTGCTCGACGACGACCGCGAACGGACTCCGATGCTCGACGCGATTTGGGATGTGTACCGTCGCGGTGGCGTCATCGCCGGAACCAGCGCGGGGGCGGCGATCATGAGTCATGTGATGTTTCGCGATGCTCCGCCGCCGCTCAAGATTTTGCAAAACGGCGTCAGCATGGGCGAGGAACTCGATGACGGCTTGGGCTTCCTCGACAAGCGCTGGTTCGTCGAACAGCACTGCTTGGTCCGCGGCCGATTTGCTCGCGCGCTGGTCGCGATGCACTCGCAAGGAATTCCGTTCGGCATCGGCGTCGATGAGAACACGGCACTGGTTGTGAAACGCGGCTACGAGGCGAGTGTCATCGGCTACAAGGGGGTGCTCATCATGGACATCTCGCAGGCCGAACGAGATCCGAGTATGGACAGCTTCGCTCTGAAGAACGTGAAGTTGAGTTACTTGGACCGTGGCGACTCGATCGACTTGCGAACACGAGTCGTGACGCCGGCGGAAGAAAAACTCGATGACATCCTGCTCGACCCGAACGCCGACGACTACGACCCGTACTTCGACCACCGCATGTTCTACACGGACATTCTGGGGAATGCGGCGGTGGCTGATTTGCTCGGACGGCTGATCGACAATCAGGAGCCAGAAGCGATCGGCCTAGCGTTCAGCGGTCTCGACGCCAAGAACCAACCGTCCGACGGCTTCGAGTTCCGGTTCTATCGCGGCCCCGACAGCAAGGGTTGGTACACGGAAGAATTCGGCGGCGAAGATTACACGGTCCTCGACATCCATCTCGACATTCGCCCCATTCGCATCGCCGGTCCGCTGTACGAGCACCGCATCGCAGCCGAGGAAAAACGCCGCGAGACGACCGAGTCCACCGAAGAGTAGGTCAGGCTTCCCAGCCTGACCGGTGCGATTCCCAAGCATCAATGGCCGTTCGAGTCAGCCTGGGAAGGCTGACCTACTTCGCCGCTTGTCGCGCGGGGATGAACTCCAGCAGACGGACAAGGCTGAGATCGCGGTTGTTGAACTTTTCGAGGTTCTTCGTTTCGACGGCGAACACAAACGAGACTTGCTGCCCAGTCGGTGCGGCACAGAGGTGGTAAAACCACGTCATCGGCACTCCGTCCGCTTCGCCGTCCACCGTCACGCGAAACAGAAAGCGTCGGTCGGTCGCGTTGCGCGGTTTGAGTTGCTCGGCCTTGGCGATTGATTTCAATTTCTTGCCGAGGCTCTGGCGGATGTCCGTTTGGAATTGTTCCTCGGACGTGTGACTTCCCGAGGCGGCGGCCGGAATCGGCGAGACATTGACCTGCGCGAGCAGACTCCCGTGCTCCATTAAGCGCAAGACCGCGACTTCGTTGGTTTGATGAAATTGGTGCCAGTCACGGTCGTGATAAAATCGCGTGCCCCACGACTCGAATCGCAGGAACTGCATTTCAACCGCCGGTTCGACAGGGAGTTCCGCGACGGCAGTGTCGCTGAGGAGTTTGGCTTCCGAGCTTTCGTCCGCCAGGGAACGTTCGATCGCGACGTTGGCCGTCACTTCCAGGCCCGGCTTGGCGGCACCGATCGCGCGGGTCTCCGACTGTTTCACACGCGCGCGTGTTATCAGCTTCGCGCGGCGATCAAACGTGAACTCGCCCGTAAGTTGTACAGTAGTCGGCGCACCCAGCGTTGCCCCCTCCGCGCTGCCGGTGAACGTCACGCGAGCAATATTGGCATCGGCCTCTTCTAGCTTGCAGGTAATTTCCCCTTTCGTCATAGCCTCGATGCCGCACAGCATCTGAACCGCCCAGGTCTCTGGTTTCCAAGAGTCTCCGGCCGCAACTTCTTCGCGTGGCAATAGGCTCAAGAGCGACAGACTGTCGCCCGGCGTGCTGATCAGATCGAGTTGATCGTAGGTCAACGTCGCGGTCGGGCTGTAAAGCATCGCTCCTTCGCGGCGTCCGTGAGAGACGACCAAATGCCGCGTTTCGGGCAGCTTCAACGTCGATTTCTTCGGCGCGGCTCCGGCTGGAGCGTCGGCCGGAGCGACCTCAGCCTCGTTATTGGCAAACCGATACAGCCGCGCCGATCGCAACGTCTCGGCATCACGCCCGGCCCCAGTCAACCGCCGCTCGAAGAAGCGGTATTGAGCGTCGGCACTCAGCTTGAGCGAAATCTTCTTGCCGCCACCGGCCGCCGTTTGGAGTTGTCCGCTGACTTGGACATGGCTCCGCACCAATCTCACTCGCGTGTCCGTTTCCGGCTCCGCAAGCTCGATCTTCTCGGCGGCGAACACTGACACATCGCACAATGTCGTGATCAGAATCAGGCATCCCAGCCAACATAATCTCATCATTCATTCTCCATCCCGCGTTGAACTGCGGCGCGCCGTGACCGATTCCAATCGAACTGGCCCAGGATTTCGATGGCGGGATTGTAAGCGTCGCTGTTGTTTGGCGAAAAACCCGCCGCTAGAATCTTCGTCGCTTGGGAAGCGAGATTCGACCGTTCCGGCCTCTGACCGTTGGAATGGTCTCATGATTTCTACACGACCGGTTCCTGTTGCTGTCCGTTCTGGTCCAACTTCGGCGATGCAAGCCAGCGTCTTGGCTCTGAATCGAGCCTACGCTCCGGTTCACGTTGTCTCCGTGCGGCGAGCCTTCACACTGCTTTACAAAAGTTTGGCGGAAGTAGTCTCCGTCGAAGACGGCCAATTTCAGACGTTCAACTTTAATGGCTGGCGTGAACTGAGCGACGCCAAATATGTCCTTGAAGAAATCTATGAGTGGGACGACTGGATCCGGACCGTCACATTCGCGATTCAGGTGCCTCGCGTGATCCGGCTGTTGGAGTACGACCGCGTACCGCGCAATGTGGTCAAGTTCAACCGCCGGAACGTTTTTTTGAGGGACGAGAATCGCTGCCAATACTGCGGCAAGAAATTCGGCAACAACCACCTCAGCCTGGATCATGTCGTGCCGCGCAGCCGCGGAGGGCCGTCCACTTGGGACAACATTGTCTGCGCCTGCTTGAAGTGCAACGTCCGCAAAGGTGGCCGCACTCCGCAAGAGGCCGGAATGAGACTGTTCCGAGCACCCACCAGACCGGCTCGCAGTCCTTCGTTGTCGCACCAACTCAGCTCGCGCAAGTACTCAACCTGGCGAAACTTCCTCGATTGACACGCACATCCCGATTGATACGCTCCAATCCGTTTCGCGGGCGACTCGCAACTGCTGTCGGAGATTACTTCATGAAGAACCCCACGGTCTTGAATCGTCACATCTCCAGTTCATCGGCCTCGGTTCGATCTGGATTTACGCTAATCGAATTGTTGGTCGTGATCGCCATCATCGCTCTGCTGGCCGCGCTGCTGCTGCCGGCCGTGCAACAAGCTCGCGAAGCGGGTCGACGTACCGAATGTCTGAACAATCTCAAGCAGATGGCCCTGGCCTGCCATAACTACGCCGATGTGCATAAGTCCTTCCCTTCGGGGTTCATACTTAGCGCCAATCCGTCGATTGCATTGGCGTTCCCAATGGCCCCCATCACGGTTCCGCTCGGCCCGCCGATCAGCGGGCAGACACAACAGGTGCAATTGGTCGACTGGACCTACTCAGACAGTTGGAGTTGGCAGTCGATGATTCTGTCGCAGATGGGCATGACAACCGTCGGTGTGAATTTCAACAAACCGAAGTTCGACCAGATGAATCCGGCGACGGTCACCGACAACATGGTTGCCTGTCAGCAGTTGATTGGCTCTTACACTTGCCCATCCAACTCACTTCCGCCCAGCCGGCCACAGGGATACGGTTACTCCAATTATCGCGGCAACATGGGGACGACTCCGGGCACCGGCATGATGTTTCAAGACAGTGCCGTCTCATTTCGCATGATCCGCGACGGCGAATCGAACACGCTCTTGCTGGGCGAATCGCTGATGGGCTTCTGGGGCGACGGCAATAGTTGCTGTGCTCGAGTCGCCGACGACAATAACGATGACATCTCCGATCGCGGCACGGACGGACAGATCCCGACCATGCAACCGGCGTCGTTCGATACCTATTGGACAACGTCAGGTATCCACTTCTTCGGCTTCGGCAGTTGGCACGCGGATACTTGCAATTTCGCACTCGCGGATGGCTCAATTCGGGGAATCGCGAAGAATGTGAGTTTCAAAATCTTGAAAGCTCTGGCCACCCGAGAGAACGGCGAGCGCATCGGCGAGTACTAACTCGGCAAGACCGAGCAATTAGTCCAGGAACCAAACCTCGGCGAGGAGCAATCCTCGCCGCTTTTGTTGAGCGAGCGCTGGTCGTCAAGACAGTCTCACAGATGTCGGACAGGGCCGTCGAATCATGATTCTTCGCCGAGCCGCCGTGCGTGAGTTCAATCGGCGAGGCCGAGCTTCTTGAAAGAGCCTTATGATCGCCGCGTTGAGAGCAGAAGTTGAGCAACTGCGAGCCGAACTTTGGCGGCACAATCGGCTGTACTACGTCGAAGCCCAGCCGGAGATTTCGGACCTCGAATATGACCGGCTGCTCAAGCGGCTGCAGCAGATCGAACACGAGCATCCGGAACTCGATGCGCCCGACAGCCCGACCCACAAAGTCGGCGGCGAGCCGATCGAGGGTTTCACGCAAGTCGATCATCGCGTGCCGATGCTGTCGATCGAGAACGTCTACGAGGAGGCCGGTGTCCGCAAGTTCGATGCGGACGTTCGCAAAGGTTTGGGCGAGGGAGTCCAGCCGGCGTATACGATCGAGTTCAAGATCGACGGCGTCTCGCTGGCATTGATCTACGAGCACGGCGTTCTGACAACGGCGGTGACTCGTGGAGATGGCCGGCGCGGTGACGACGTCACAAACAACGCGCGGACGATCGGGGGGGTGCCGCTGCGACTGGAAGGGGACGACGTCCCGCCAGTCATCGAGATACGCGGCGAGGCATACATCTCAAACTCCGACTTCGCACACATTCGCGCCGAGCAGATCAGGGCCGGCGAGGAGCCGTTCGCGAACTCTCGAAATGCTTGCGCGGGGGCGCTCAAGCTGCTCGACCCGAAATTGAGCGCGGCGCGGCGGCTGCGGTTCTTCGCGCACAGCGTCGGTTACAGCGAAAACGCGAAGTATCAAACGCACCACGAGTTCTTGGCGGCCGTACGCCGTTGGGGCGTGCCAACCACTCCGCGAGTCGCCACGCTGCCAAACATGGACGCGACGCTGGATTACGCTCACGAGTTGATGGACGAGTTGCACTCGTTGGACTTTGAGGTCGATGGGCTGGTCATCAAAGTGGACTCGCTCGAACAGCGCGAACAACTGGGCCGGACCAGCAAAGCTCCGCGCTGGGTCGTCGCGTTTAAGTGGGAGAAGTACGAAGCGACAACGCGGCTCGAACAGATCGAAGTGCAAGTCGGCAAAACCGGGGCGTTGACTCCTGTCGCGCATCTCGCGCCGGTCGAGATTGCCGGCACGACAGTCTCGCGAGCGAGCCTGCACAATCGCGACGAGATCGAACGGCTCGGACTGCGCATCGGCGATTGGCTCGTGGTCGAGAAAGCGGGCAAGATCATCCCGCACGTCGTGCGCGTCGAAGAACATCGCCGAGATGGCAGCGAGCAGCCGTTTGAGTTTCCGACTCACTGTCCAGTCTGCAATACCGAGGCGATCCAAGACGACGGGGGCGTCTACATCCGTTGCCCGAATCCGCAGTGTCCGGCTCAACTGCGCGAGTGGTTGCGGTTCTTCGCTTCACGCAGTGCGATGGACATCGAGGGACTCGGCAGCAAGCTGGTCGAGCAACTGACTGACAGCGGACTCGTCCAATCGCTGCCGGATGTCTATCGGTTGCGCGACCGACGCCAAGAACTGCTGGCTCTCGATCGGATGGGCGATAAGTCGGCCGACGGTTTGTTGAAGGGGATTGAAGAGTCGAAGTCCCGTTCGTTGTGGCGGCTGTTGGTGGGATTGAACATCCGACATGTCGGCACGCGCACCGCGCAACTTCTGGCGGATCGCTTCGGCACGCTCGACGAGATCATGCGGCAGAGCGAGGAGCAACTCGCGACGGTCGATGAAGTCGGCGAGGTGATCGCGAAGTCGATTCATGAGGAGTTCGCCTCGGAATCCGGACGCCAGTTGGTCGAAGAGTTGCGGGGCTTCGGTCTGAATTTCGGAGAACCGATCCCCGAACGCCCGACAGACGCCAGCCCGCGCAAGTTCGAGGGGCAGTCGATCGTCGTCACCGGCACCCTAACCAAATTCTCACGCGATCAAATCAAAGAGCTGATCCATCAACACGGCGGCAAGCCGTCCGACAGCGTCTCGAAGAAGACCTCGTTCGTCGTTGCGGGTGAGAATGCCGGAAGCAAACTGACGAAGGCTCAGGAGTTGGGCGTGCCGGTGCTGACCGAGTCCGAGTTCGAGACCCGACTGGCATCTGACGAGTGATAACAAAAGTTGACAGGGTGGCACGGCTTGCCACAAGCTGTGTGCGCAGCATCGGAAAACTGGACTGACGATCCATTCTTTTGTTGATGGCAATCGGGATTCCACACCGGCTCAAAGTTTCCGGTGCTTCGCACACAGCTTGAAGCAAGCTGTGCCACCCCTTGCTCGGCCTGTTGGTGACGAAACTCATCACTCGATCCAATCGTCACGACGCACTCATCGCCGATGACATCCCTTGGAAGTCCGACGCGCACCCTTGCCGCTGGTCGAGCCAGCTTTCATCATGTCACCGTTCCAAAACGTGGCGAGCGAGCCGGAGAAGGTCTTCGGCGGACAAACGGAGGTCGCTTGGCTTCGCCGTGAAGGTCGTGACACACTCACGAAAGACTTTGCCAGAATAGGGAGACGATTCCATGAAGCGCGTGTTGTGGTGCCTGGTTGCGGGAGCCGGATTGTTTCTGCCCGTGGGTGCAGAAGCTAAAGATTGCTGCAAGCCGGTCAAATGCAAGAAGGTCAAAGTGAAGTGCTGCCAGCCGGTCGCTCAGACCTGCTGCCAGAAGGCGGCACCGACTTGCTGCCAAGCTCAAGCCGCGTGTTGCACGTCGGGAGCGGCGGCCGCTGCTCCGGCCCCGGCCGCAGGCGAAGTCAAGAAGCCCTACGAAGAACCGGCCGCTCCGCCCCCGCCCGCCGAGAAGAAAGCCGAAGCGAAGAAGTAATTCTTCGACGTTCGATCGTGTGAAAACTTGCGAATGACCCGGACCACATTGGTCCGGGTTTTTTCTCACCAGGAGCCAACGGCATCGGAGGTCAATCCGCCATGAGCGACATTTCACGAACGATCTTGGAGACGTTCGACAATCCGTACCCGCAGCGCGATTACGAGATCGTCACCGTCTGTCCGGAGTTCACGTCGGTCTGTCCGATGACCGGGCAACCGGATTTTGGCACGCTGACGATCACGTACGTTCCGGATCGGCTGTGCTTTGAGCTGAAGTCGCTGAAGCTGTATCTCCAGCAGTACCGTAATCACGGAGCATTCTACGAAAGTGTGACCAACAGCATCCTGGATGATTTGGTCGCGGCGACCCAGCCACGCTGGATGACCATTGTGGCGGACTTCACTCCGCGCGGGGGACTTCGAACCAGTGTGAAAGTGCGGTACGACCAGCCACCCCGCTGAGATCGATTGGGATTAGAAAAATCCGCCACCTCCACCGCCGCCAATTCCGCCGCCTCCACCGCCGTTGTTGTTATTGTTTTGCCCGCCGCCGCGGATTCCGATCCAACGATACCAGTCAGGCTCGGCTTCCATGCCGTTGAGGTGCTTGTTGTAGGGCGTGGAGACGATGCAACGATTCGCAGCGTCGCCGTTGCCGAAGTCGGTCAGGATCTGCGTGACGATATTGCGACGCAACTGATCGAGTTCTGGATCGGAGTTGTTCTCGGATCGTTCGACCAATACCGGAAACGGATTGCTGCGCATCCGCGCGGCGATCTCCATGACGTGGTCTTTGCCAGCGCAGTTCAACTCGGCCGTGTTGCGCACGAACTCGTGACGATGCAGGACGAAGTCGGAAGCCTCACCATTCATTTCCATCTGGTGGTAGTGATCGCGAACGGTGCTGCCCACCGGATAGGTGTTGGGAATCGCAAACGAGCGTCTCGGCCCAAACGAAGGCAAGTAACAGCCGGCGACGGCTGACAAAAACAGCACACTCAACGCCAGCTTGGGCGAATGGTTGCGAATGGTCATGTCCCCTCCTCCATGATGGTCGGCCGGTTCGTCGCGCGCGTCGCGAGACATGCTCGTGGCCGAATCGCTCACTGCACCCTCGCCCCCGAGGGCTTCTCGTCTCTCAATTTATCGGCTGTTCGGATCAATTCAGACTAATAGCGGCCTCGCGGAGTTTGATAACCGGCGGGTTGCACCGGGCCATTCATCGGTCTTGGCGAGTTGTAGCCGGCAGGCTGCACGCCGCTGGGAGTGGGATTTCCGCTGAAACGTTTGAACGGATTCCAACTCGGTTTTTGCTGGTTGGCGATGTCTTCCGCGGACGCACGGCTCAGCAGCGGATTGTTGCCGTTCGGCGAGAACCGCACAGACGGATCGGGAACCGGCATCGGTGTTCCGTTGGGAGCCGGCGGAGCCATCATGGGCTGTGAGTAACCGCCGTTCCCCATCGACCCGCCATTCATGCCGCCACCCTGCATTCCGCCGCCGGGGAAGCTGAATCCACCACCCTGCATGCTGCCGCCGATCATGCCATTGGCAGGTCCGGGTGGGTTTGAGCCGAGCGCCGGGTTGTACGGTCGATAGCCAACCTCGGTCCCCATGCCCGGGCCCCACCCATACGGAGCCAACTGATAGACTCCTTGATCCGGAGCACCTTCGGTCATCGCGTATTTGTACAACTCGAAATCGTTCGGATGCGTGACATAGAAACCGGGCATGGGCGGGACTTCGTCTTGTTCCATTGGCCGGACGATTTCTGGCGTGACCAGGAACATCAATTCGGTTTCGCCCATCGTGGCGTTCTTGCCATTGAAGAGCATCGGCCCGATGTACGGGAGCTCGCCGAGGTACGGCATTCGAGTGATTCCAACCGCGCTTTGATGCGAGAACAATCCCGCCAACACAATCGTCTGGCCTTCGCGCAGTTGGACCGTCGAGGTCACTCGTCGGGTGTTGAGGACGGGAGATCCGCCAGACGTCTGGTTGCCATTGATCGCACTGAATTCGGGGACGATCCGCAGCCGGATCAAATCCTTGTCGATGATCGTCGGAGTGACGATCAGCGAGGTTCCGAACCCACGGAACGTGGTGGTCGTGCCTTGAGCACCACCAATCCCGACAACTGTCGGCACGGCAAATTCGCCACCTGAGATGAAGCTCCCCGTCGTGCCGTTCATCACCGTGATGCTCGGATTGGCGATGATCTTGGCAGTCCCATTCTCGGCCAGCCAATTGAGGAGCAAATTGGCGACACCGGCCTCGAAGATACCGCTCAAGCTCGCCGTTCCCGCGACAGGATTGAAGTCACCCGTGATTTTTGAAGCTGAGTCAGTCGCCGCACTGCCAAGGTTTTGAAAATCAATGCGGAGTCTTCGAGCCTGTGTACGATCCAACTGCGCGATCTTCACATGCACGATGACTTGCTGCTCACCGGGCACTTCCAGCATGTTGATGACCGCGTTGTTGTTGTTGTTGTTGTTATTCCAGCCGTTGCCAAAGCCGTTACCAAAGCCTCCTCCTCCGGCAAAGTCCCCTCCGCCGACGCCGCCGAAGCCGCCACCGCCGAAGCCGTTCCCGAACCCGTTGCCGTTGCCGTTGCGGGCCATCCACTCGGCTCGCACGACTTGCATGATCTGCGCGGCCTCTTCTTGATCGCGGGCTTGCCCCTTCACGATCAATCGGAAGGTCAGCGGAACGAGAAAGACTTGGCTGTTCGGAAAGAGCACCTGCAGTTGCCGCTCCAGCTTGCCGTAGTCCTCACGCTGTTGGTTTTCGAGATTCGGATCGCGGATGACCTCGACCCGATAGATCACCGGATCGGTGGCCGCATCACCTTCGAACCACAGTGTCAAATGCGTTGCCCCCATTTGCGTTCCAATCACCGAGATCTCGTACGGGCTGAACTGCAAGACGTCGATCACCGACGGATCAGCGATGAACCAACGTGCGATGCGGCTGCGAGTCACGACCAGTTGGCTGCGGTGATGGATCACTTCCATCTCTTCGTCGGCTTGCGGCATCTTGGCGATCTGATGGTGCAGCGGCTTCTTGTCTTTCTTCTTACTTGAGGCATACGCGGCTTGCTCGACCGCGTGACCCTGACTGAGCTGAAACGCGGCTGGTGGATAGTTCGCAGGGGCTGCTGGTCCGGACGCGGAATAGGACGGTGGAGCCATCGCGGGCGGATAGCCCTGTGCCGAGCAGTGCGAAATCCAACCCAGCAACACCAGAGCCCACAGGATTCCCGCCAACCCGTTACTAGGGTTGCCGGCAAAGCTGCGGCCACTGTGAATGCTTGCGAAAGATTGAAACATCCGACGCTCTCCTCGCGCAACTTTCGCCGCGACTCCTTTGATCCACGCCTCAAAAAACAAGACGCAGTCACATCTCGAAAACACAGTCGCGGGCAGTAGGGGTGGTCCCTACCTAAAATATGCCCACGACGAGCCGAGAGTCCGGCACGTGGAATCTGTATCGGTTACAACGTTTCTGTCGGTTGAATAAGCTTGAACGATTTTTCGGGTCTAAGGGTTTCCCTGAACCCAACGAAGACCGGGGCGTGTGAGGAGTTGAATGACCACAGCCACAACGGCACATTCCGCCGCAAGCGACTCCCCCCCAAAAACGAAACCAGCCTCGATCTGTAGATCGAGGCTGGTCAACGACGCACACTTTTCAGGAAGAAGACACTGGCCGCTGGCTACCAAACGTAGTCGGTGCTGCGTTGGAAGCTGGGCTGGCCGGGGAAGTACCACGGGCGGCGATAACTGTAATACGGGAAGTGATACTGCCCCGCCTCGGCTCCGGATCGGTACAGGCCAGGTCCGAATGCTTGGTCATAAACTGCGGCATTCGCTGAGCTGAGTCCACCTGGCATGCTCCCGCAAGCCGAACACCCCTGCGCAGGCATCATCATCTGCATTGGCATTTGCATTTGTTGCGCGGCGGGAGCCGCCATCGGAACAACCAACATCGGTACGGCGACATAGTTGGTACCGGTCGGCATCGGAGCGGCGGTGACGCAATTCGGATCGCTGGATTTCATCGCAGGACGAGCATTAGTTTCTTGAATCACTCGTTCGTTCGTGACATGGACATCCGCAGGAACTGGAACCGAGTTGACGGAGTAGTCCACATCATTTTGCGCGACACGCGGGTTGCTGGCCGTTGGCTGCTTGAGCTTCGTCGGCTTGCCCTTCACACCCGCGAAAGCAGTGGTCGTGGCCAAAGTCAGCAGGGTCAAACACAGGGCAGTTCGGAGAGAGAAGACTTGCATGGGGCACCTCTTAAGTTGGATGTCGTTGCCCGACCGCCGGTGAGTGCCGCGAGAAATGCACGAGCCGCCTTGCTCACATCGCTCGACGATTCACAGACGCATCTGGGTAAAACCGGAACAACAGCCGAACCGCGAGGCAGAAGGGAGATGCCATCGGTGGCAGACGGGTCGCACAATAGTCGCCGCGTAGGTCACTGCCAGCCAAAGATCCAATCGCTTCCGGCAAAACTCGCCAGTTTTCGGGACCGCCTTCCGGCCGTGACGGTCGCGCTCATCACGCGAATTTTAAGGAAGAGCGGAGAAACACCGATTCCCCGGCCGATCATGGAAGAGACGGAGTGGAGATTCTCGATTTTCGAGTTTCGAGTTTTGATCGGCCAGAGAACCAGTGTCTTTCATCGCCAATCAAAACTCGAAAATCGAAAATCCATGAGCCAGGGAGGCGAATATGTCGAGCAGTCTGTTTGCGATGACGGTCATCATGGCGTTGGGAGGCGGTCCCTACGACTGCCAAACCTGTAACCAAGGCGGCATGGGCGGTGGCGTATCCGTCGGCGGTTACGGCGGCGGCGGTTACGGCGGGACGGGGGGCGGACTGTACTCGACCGGCATGGGACTCAATGGCTACAGCGGCTCCAACGGCGACACGCTGCTGCCGTTCGACACCCAAGAAGCTTGGATGCACGGCTACTTTCAGGAGATCGGAGCCTATCCCGGCTACGCCCACTTCCGACCGTACAATTACAAACATGTTTTCTCGCAAGTGGACTTGTCGTATCGTTGGGGCCAGCCGCAGGGGATGCCCTACTCGCAGCAATGGTGGCACCGCTATCAAACGCGAGCGTCATTGACACCACCCGTCCAAATGCAGATGTCACAAGCGCAGTCGAACTACGAATCCGAGATGGCTCGATTGCGAGCTTGGCGAGATTTCCAAGCCGAGCAAGCTCGATCCGCACCGCCGACGAATTACAACTACGCCGCACCGAACGCGGGCCAACAATTCGTGATCGACCCGGCGACACAAGCCGCTCTCGAACAACAAGCGGGCGCGCGAGCCTACGTTGTCCCGGCGACTCCGATGCAGACTTTTCCGCGATCGAATGCCGCTCCGGTCATCCAAGAATTCAATCCGCAATTCGCGCCGACTGGTCCGAACCTCCGCTGAATGAACGGACGCTGTGGGCCGAGTTCCGGCATTCAACGCTGACGACACGATGACCGGTTTCGGCGAATCGTTCAGGCAATTCTCTGGGCCGGAGAGTTGGACATTGTTGGTTCCGCACAACGCCGGCTGTAGCCGTCCTGCGTCAAATTGAGCAGGTCGCCGCGGCGGACCCAGGTAGCGGCTTCTCGTAAGATTTCGCCAAAGAATTCCAACTGGCGATCTCCGGTGATGAAGTTGTGCGGGTGTGACCACAAGTGGACCATGCCGCCATGCCGCGCCGCATGAGCCAGCATTCGCGACCAGCGTGCGACGCTCAGCTTCGCGGGAATCCGTCGCCGCAGGCCGACTCGCCAGTTCAGAAAATAGCCCGCCGGAATCGCGATGGTAGAAGGTCCGGTCATGGGAGAAAACGGCAGGATGTGTTCCGCTTCGGATGGCTGAGAATGATCCGTGGACGTGGGCTGCCTCGGATGCGGTTGCGGCTTCTGCCACAGCTTGACCTCGCGTCCTAGTGCGGCGAGGGAATCCCAGCGCGCTTGCAGAGACTCCGGCAATGGCAGGCTCAATCGTCTCTGGCCGAGGTACTCGCGATAACCGTTGATCCCAGCCGGCGCGAGAGTGTCCACAAAGCCGATCTGGTTGCGTGGAAACACAAAAGTCCGCGGCGTGAAATTCTTCAATCGTCCCACCTTCGCGGCCAAAGACAGCTCACGCTCGAAATCCGCGCGTGTCAACGCATGGTCTTGCAGAGCGATGTGCTGGAAGCCGTGAGTCCCCAATTCATGGCAGCCCGCGCTGCGAATGATTTCGAAACATTCGGGGCTGAGCCATCCGCTCGTCTGACCTTTCGCCAATGCGTCCAGGAATTCGCGCGTGCGTGGCCATGGCCGACCAGAGTCGGACTCAAACCAATCGGGATGTTGCCGCGCTTCTTCCGCCGATAACACGAACGCGCCCACAAACGCAAACGTCGCGTGCAGGTCGTGCTGATCCAGGACATCTCGCAAGCCTTGGTACGCGGCGACGAGGTTTTCTTGAGTGATCCGCTGCCGCAGCGAGGGTGTAAGATTCGATGGTCCCCACAAGCCTTCACAATCGAACGACATCGTGAACACGCCGGGAAGTGCTGTCACGGGAGGACTCCTGCTGGTGGTCGCTACGTCTCGCACGCGAGCCGCGTGCGCCACGGAACATCACGCCGCGCTGGGCAAGGCTTCAAATCCGATATCGATCGCCTCGCCATTGAACGAAACGGAGAGTGGGGGACCGCTTCGAGGCGAGGAGAGGTACGTCTGCGGCCCGTTCGCCTGCGGTCGCCAACCCATCGTCGAGTAGATCTGGTTCAATCTTGGGCACGCGCAGAACGTGAACAAGAGCGTGCCTCCGTGCTGTCGGATGAGATGCTCCGCGAGCTTCACCAACGCAGCGAAACGATCCGCGTCACTGGCATGCGCCGCAACGATGCGTCCGACGTTGAAACCGTGCCGTGGCCCCAGCGACAGGACGACGGCATCCGAAATTCGTCCGTTCTCTTCCAGCCACACGGCCGCATGCCGAGGGCTTAGCTCGTGAAAGAATCGCCAGCGCAAGAACTCCGGCGAGAACTCCGGGCCGCTTGTCGTCGTCCGGTCAGCGTTGAAAACTTCGGCGAGTTGTTCAAGTTGCGGATCGGTTGGGGCCGTCGTCCACCACCCGGCACCATGTGCCGACGGCAGTCGTGTCGTCGGAGTGGCGACCGGAAAATAGCAAGCCGATGGATTTCGGCCCCACAGTTTTTGGGCTCCCATTTGCCAACCAACTTTGAGCGGACGCAGCACTCGGCGATACCAGCACGATTCCACCCGCATGCACCCCAGCCGTCGATACAGCATGCCGAGCGGTTCAACCGCGCTGGGAATGATCGACAGGTCATGCCGCTTCAGCGCCTGCATAACCATGCGCGTGCCGACACCCTGACGGTACTCCGGTGCCACCATCAAATTGTGATTCGCGGGCACGACCACCAACTCGTTGTCGATCCGCCAAGGGACGCGCATCGCATGCACACATCCCACCACTTCACCCGCCGAAGTCACGGCCATCAGAGAATCCGCCCAGCGGCCACCAAATGGATTCTGCTCATAAATCCAACGCAAGTAGCGCTCGTTCGCCGCAGACGTCGTGGGCCCAAACTGTTGCGATGCAAACTGGAGATACGCCGCAGCGTGGGACACGCTCCCTTCCTGACATTCCACTTTCTTCTTGTCTTGATCCATCCCACCAACACTCCGTGGAGCCCTGACTGACCGACTTGTTCAATTGGGACGGGCTTTTACGAACGATGCGGCGGACCCGTCAATCACAGTTCAAGTCACCCCAATCAGGCTCGCTGCGAGGAACCCTGTTGAGCCGTTTTCCGGAGTTTGCTACAAGCCCGCGCGTAATGGACTACACGATGGAGGCGGCCGGAGCGACGCGATGGAACGGGTGCGGCTAGGCGTGGTCGTCAACGGCACGGGCGACGGCGGAGCCGAACGAATGCTGGCTCGCGTGCTCACTCGCCTGCGGAAGGATGAGTTCGACGTCAAAGTGTTTTCGTTGAACGAATTCGGAACTGCGGGCCAGCAGTTGACCGACGCCGGCATTCCGGTGCTGGCGATGGAACTGCTGGAGCGACGAGCGAATCCGTTTGATATCGCCACATTGGCTCGCGAGCTTAAAAAGTTCCAGCCGGATGTCGTGCAATGCTGGATGTACCTCGGCAATCTTTATGGCGGCCTGGCGGCGAAGCTGTTCCGTCGTGACTTGCCCATCGTCTGGAATATCCGCCACAGCACACTCGACCCACACCTCGATACACGCTCGGTGCGATGGTCCGCATGGCTCGGCGGCAAGCTGTCGCGCTGGGTGCCGGACCACATCATCCTGAATGCCGAGGCCGCTCGCGCGGTGCATCAGCAAGCTGGCTATGTGAACGACAAGCTGGAAGTCATTCCGAACGGTTTCGACACGAGCCTGTTCCGTCCGGACCCGGCAGCACGGCAGCGAATCCGTGAGGAATTGAGCATCACCAACGACACGCCGCTCGTCGGCATCGTGGGACGATTTCATCGACACAAGGACCATCAGACGTTCGTGAAAGCGGCCCGCGTCGTGGCCGATCGACTGCCGAGCACGCATTTCGTCCTGGTGGGTTATGATCAAACTTACACATCTGCGGACATCTGGAGTTGGATCGACGCGGTCGGCCTGCACGAACGGTTTCATCTGCTGGGGAAATTCAGCGATGTGGCGGCCATCAATGCCAGTCTGGATGTCGCGGTCTGTTCGTCGATGACGGAAGGCTTTCCGAATGTCGTCGGTGAGGCGATGTCGTGCGGCGTGCCATGCGTCACGACCGACGTCGGCGAATGCAGCGATGTCGTCGGCGATACGGGCCGGATTGTGCCCAAGCAAGACCCGCAACGACTGGGCGAAGCCATCGTCGAACTGCTGTCATTGCCGCCAGAGGCTCGTGTGGCGTTAGGCCAAGCGGCACGACAGCGGGTTGTCGAACGCTATGACATCGACAATATCGTCTCCCGCTATCGACAAATGTGGTGCGAGTACGCTGTCGCGAAACATGTTTGTTCGCAGTAATCGCAATTGACTCGGTCTTTCGGGCTCCTCTAAAAACCGCCCGCGCTGGCTTGGCGGTATGAAGCCGCCGCGCCGTTCAGGAAACTCCACGGAAGGGATCCTCGGCATGACATCCACTTCGGCCGTCGCTTCGGCATCGCAGTCGCCAAACCCGTGGGTGGACCGCCTCAAGCTCGCCACGCTGCCGAATGGCTTGCCGATTTGGGAAATCAACCATCACGAAACCGAGTTTCTGTACTCGGAGATTTTCCAACAAGACCTCTACTTTCGACGCGGCATTTCGCTGCCTGCCGGTGCCGTGGTGTTTGACGTCGGTGCGAACATCGGCATGTTCTCGCTCCTCGTGCGGCAACGTTGTCCGGACGCGACCGTCTTTGCGTTTGAACCCTCGCCCATCGCCGCCGAAGCCCTGCGCCGCAA
>CAMDPK010000117.1 GCA_945904015.1 Candidatus Kuenenia stuttgartensis
TTCGAGATTGTCGCGACCGTTTGGAACAACAAATTGAGATTCTGTCCGGCCTCTTCCGGTTTGGCCATGTCCCAAATGAGTGCGAAGCCGGGCAATTGCAGGCCGGGCTTGCCGTCGAGGTGGTCGTAGTTCTGCGGTGCGGCGACAAACGTCAGATTGCGGCCGAACGTCGGCAAGATGTCCGTGGCGTAATCCTTGCCCGGAAGAAAATTGGCGAGACCGCCTTCGAACTTGTCGAACTCGGGCAACACTTTCGCGTCCAGCAATTCTTCGCGGCGTTTGTACCAGCCGGCGTAATCGCGATGCAAAATCCAACCACCGATGAGTCCGGGCACGTTGGGCAGCGATCCGGCGTCCGGCTTGCCGGCGGCGGCGAACAGCGGAGCGTACTTTTCGCCAATCGATTCTGGTTGACCGGCGACTGAGTTCTTGATGACCAATCTCTGGCCATCAAGATCGATGGTCGTGCCCACAAACAGACTGTGGTTGGCGAGTTCGTACATTCCGCCGAACAGCAGCGACGCGCCGGGATTGTCCATCTTCTCGGGCCCGAACCGTCCGCTCATCGCTTTCGTCAAGACCTCCAGATTCACGTAGGCTCGTACCAAGTGTTGCACGCCGAGTTGCTTGACCATCGCCGTGTACGGCGCATCGTCAGCCAGCGACTTCGCGCCGTCTGATGTCGCTCCCGCACGCAGCGTGAGCGTGCGATTCATCAAATCGCTCGTGCTGGCCGCAACGATCCAGTCATCACGTTCGGCCACGAACACCTGCCCGCCGATGCTGCGGATCGTCACGTCGCCGGGACCGACGGTCTGGCTGATTTGTTCTTCGATCAGCGTCAGCAGCGGGGTGACTCGCTCGCGGATGCGGTCCAAGGCTTTGACATCTTTGACCTGCACAGCGATCACCGCATCTGGCTGCTGGCGTCCTTCGTGTGGATACAAGGCGACAGAAACTTTGCCGCCGAACGCGGTCTTGGCCAGCGTCCACAGGTCCATGCCCAACTGATTCTCGATCATCTTCCGGCCGGCGTCGGCCTTGCGTCCCTGGGGCGAGGCGTAAAACGCCTGCACCTGCGGATTTGACGGCAGGCTGGCGACCAACTGCGAGTTCTGGAGCTTCTCGATCCACGGCTCCAACCCGGAGACTTCCGCGAAGAAGATCGCTCCGCTGGGGGTGGTCTTGGCGAGATCGGCATCAGCCGCCGCGACATTGCGGAGCATTCCCAACGTGGCCACACAACAAACGATCGACAGCAATAGGCGGCGACGCGAGGAATGGGCGAAGCGAAGCATGGGAGTCTCCAGTCGTGGGGCAGGTTTTCAACCTGCCATGAATGACGGGCAGGTTGAAAACCTGCCCCACGTTTGGGCACGGCCACCGTACTGGCGGCTCGGCCGCTTGGTTTCAGAACCTCGCTTTGCGTTGCGAGAGGTACTCCAGCAGGGCCTTGCCGAAGGGCATCGACGTGTCGAGGCGGACGTAGTCAGCTCCCATCGACAAGCATTCTTTGCGGTACTTGTCGCACAGTTCGTTGACCGCTTCGAGGTAGTCGGCTCGCGTGCCGTCGGCATCGACGAGTTGGTTTTGCCCGCTCTCCGGATCGGTCAGGTCCACCATGCCGTCGAATGGGAATGTCGCTTCGGCCTCGTCGAGCACATGAAACAGAATCACGTCATGCCCGCCGTGTCGCAGCATTTGCAGGCTGCGAATGACCGGCTCCGGGTCCACCAGCAGGTCGGAAAAGATCATCATCAAGCCACGATGCCGGACCATCGAGGCGACTTGCCGGAGGTTGGCTGCAAGCTCCGTCGATCCCCCCGGCTTCGATTGAGCCAGCAACGCGAGGATGTTGCCGAGCTGCGTCCGTTTGCTGTGAGGCGGCAGGCTCTGACGCAGCTTCTCGTCGAACGTGATCAGGCCGACCGGGTCTTGCTGGTGAATCATCAAATAGGCCAGTGCAGCCGCAAGACAGATCGAGTAATCCAACTTCGTCAGTTCTTGCCGGTACGTGTAGGCCATGCTGGCGGAGAGGTCCATCAGCAGATAACCGGTGATGTTGGTCTCGGCCTGATACTTTTTGATGTAGTAGCGGTCGGTCTTGGCGTACACCAGCCAGTCGATGTCATCAGGGTTGTCTCCCTGCGAGTAGCGGCGGTGTTCGGAGAACTCGACGCTGAATCCGTGAAACGGCGACGTGTGCAAGCCGGCCAGAAAGCCCTCGACGATGAACCGCGCTCGCAGATCCAGCCCCGCGATGGTGCGGATCACTTCGGGCTTCAGATAGTCTTCCGTCTTGGGCATGGAGGAAGGCTATCCGAGCTGCGTCGCGCCGGAAATCCTCAGCCGGCTGCGTTCGGCGTCGCAGCGAGGCTATATTTTGACGAGCTTTTGCGACGACGCGGAATTCGCGTGCAAGATTCTTGGCCTCGACGAGTACCACTCATGGCTGACGAAACTCCAACCAGCGGCACGTTGTTGATGCGGCTGCGTGAGCTGGACGATCGCGCGGCGTGGAACGAGTTCGTCGAGCGGTACACGCCGAGAATCTACGGCTGGTGCCGGCATCATCGGTTGCAGGAATCGGACGCGGCGGATGTGACTCAGGAGGTGCTCGGGAAGTTGGTGAAGGTGATTCGATCGTTCGAGTACGACCCGCGACGAGGCAGTTTTCGAGGCTGGTTGAAGACCGTCACGAACAATGCCGTGCGCGATTTTGTTTCGGAGTTGTCCGCTCCGGGTCGTGGGACCGGCGACTCGCGAATCGGGGCGGCGCTGGGAGCCATCCAAGCTCCGGATGCGATCAGCGAGCTGACCGCCGCATTGGAATTGGAGGCCGAACACACCTTGCTGAGGGAGGCAGAGGAGCGTGTGCGACTGCGCGTGCAGCCGCACACTTGGGAGGCGTATCGGCTCTTGTCGGTCGAAGCGTTGCCGGCAGTCGAAGTGGCGACTCGCCTGGCGATGCCGGTCGCGGAGGTGTACGTCGCGAAATCGCGAGTCGTGAAATGCCTCCGTGAGGAAGTTGAGCGACTCGGTGGCGTGGATAATTGAGCGAACATGACGTGTCCTGCGGCGGAGCAACTTCGGCGGTTCTTGAACGACGAGTTGAGTGGCGATGAGAAATCCGCCCTTGTCTCGCATGTCGCGGTGTGTGCTGAGTGCCAGCGGCAAATGGAGCAGATGACGAGCAGCGAAGTGCCGTGCGTCTCGACGTTGACGGCGACCGAACCGGGACTGCGCGAGTTGATCGACCGGCTGCGCGAGCGGCCGATCGAAGTCTGGTCGGCGATGACGGAGTTGTCGGTGGAAGGGGGATCGGTGCGATTCGCGGGACCGGTTTCGGAGCTGGCTCCACTCGGTTGGCTGGGGGCGTATCAGATCGAGGAGGAACTCGGCGCGGGGACGACGGGGCAAGTCTTCGCCGCTCGTGACAGCCGCTTGGGACGTCGCGTGGCGATCAAAGTGCTGCGTCCGCAATGGGCCAGTCACGCGACGGCGCGATCGCGGTTCGAGCGTGAGGCTCGCGCGGTCGCGGCGCTCGAAGATGAGCGGATCGTGAAAGTCTTCGAAGTGGGCGAGACGCCCGAAGGTTCGCCGTTCATCGTCATGGAGTTCGTGGACGGCGACTCGCTCGACGCTCGATTGAAGCGGGATCGAATGTTGTCACCGCGTGACTCGGCGGCGATCGCTCGGCAGATTGCACTCGGCCTGAGCGCGGCGCATCGCCACGACATCGTGCATCGAGACGTCAAACCCTCCAACATCTTGCTGGCTTCGTCGCGTGACGCGGGGAAGTTGCCGACGATCAAACTGGCGGATTTCGGGTTGGCTCGCGTCCCCGAATCGACCGAGTCGCTGACTCAAGAGGGTTTCATCGCGGGGACTCCGGCGTACATGAGTCCTGAGCAGATCCGTCGACCGCAAGACTCGGATGCTCGGAGCGACGTCTACAGCGTCGGCGTGCTGCTGTACGAAATGCTGACCGGCGAGCGGCCGTTTCGCGGCGTTGTGCGTATGGTTTTGCACCAGGCTCTGCACGAAGAGCCGGAACCGCCACGTCGGCTGAACGACCGCGTGCCGCGAGACCTCGAAACGATCTGCCTGAAGGGGATGTCGAAAGAGCCGTCACGGCGATACGGCTCGGCGGCGGAACTGGCCGAGGACTTGCGACGCTGGCTGGAGGGGGAGCCGGTCCACGCGCGGCCAGTCGGAATGATCGGCCGGGGGTGGCGGTGGTGTCGTCGGAATCCCAAGCTCGCGATCTTGAACGCGGTCGTCGTGGCCATGCTGCTGGCTGGAGCAGTCGATGCCACGCGGTATCTGAGACCCTCCGAACCGTGGCGACAGGAAGCCGACGCGGCTCGACACGAGGCCGCACGTTGGCGGACGGCCTCCGAACAACTCCGCTCGGAATTGCTGCGGCTCATCGAAGCGACCGTTTTTCAAACGGACGAATCGAATGCTCAAGACGCACTCACCGCCGCCGTGCTCAGTCTGGACGCGATCCGCACCGACGAGCCGAATGACTCGCTGTCGCAAACGCTGGCCGCCGCACGCAGCCGGCTCGGCGAGTTGAGTGCGAGTCACGGCCAACTTGCCGACGCAGTGCGGCACATTCAAGCCGCGATCGGGACGCTGCGAAAACTGGAGGCGACACGATCGGGCCGTCGCGAATGGTCACTGGAGATTGCGCGGCTGCTGGTGCGGCAGGCGGACTTCGCTCGACAGGTCGGTGGAGAATCGGAGATCGACGCGGCGGTCGATGACTGCCGTAAACAGTTGGAGGCCGTCGAGCAACTACAACTCGAACCGTCAGAACACCGTGATGTCGCCCAGTGGCGCGGTCAATTCGCGGACGTGCTGTTGCGGCTCGGCCGGCTCGACGAATCGCACGAGCAGGCTCGTTTGGAATGCGAGACTCTGGGACGCATCGCCTCGCAGTCGGACGCGAACATCGAACAACTTCGTACGGCGTTGGCCGCGACCGGGCGGCGTGTGAACGACTTGCTCGAACGCCAGGAATTCAAACTGGCTCACGGGGCACTCAAACCCGCCTCCGCGTGGGCCGAACGATTGTTCGGGTCTGCCGAGGTCACGTTCGCCGATCAGCAGGCCGCCGCGCTCCTGTTCCGCAACCTGGCCGTCGTAGAGCTGCACCTCGACCGGCGAGCCGAGGCCGAACTTTGCTTGCGCCGGTTCGAGGAGATTTTGAACGATCTCAAACTGCAAGCAGAACCAGCCGAACAACCAGCCAACCTCGAATGGCTCAGCTCGCAACTCCGCGAGTTGACGGAACTCCGCAATGCTGTGTCCGGCAAACGGTGAATTCCGACAATCGAGGTCACGATACTTCGAGGCTGTGATTTTATGTGGGATAGGCTTCCAGGCTGTCGTGTTTTTCGGTGAATTCGACAGGCTGGAAGCCTATCCCACGCAAAACATCAAAGTCTCTTCGGGTTTGTGTGAAATTGAATCCAGTCGCCAGAAATCGCTGGTTGTTCTTGACGACGTGAAATAGTTTCACCGGTCGAGTTCGGTATGGATTCGAGAGACGAAAGGGTTGCACATGCGTCAGTTTTCAAAATTGTGGCGTTGCTGGCCAAGTGGAACTTGGAGTCGTGTCGGTCGTCCGCGTGTTCGTCGTCGTGCGGCGGTGCGTTTGGAGTCTCTCGAACGGCGTTGGAATCTCTCCGCCGTGTTGGTCGTCGAGACCGTCGACGCCTATTGGCTGATCGAAGATCCGACGTTCGACTCGCTCGCGCCGACAGCGAGTGCCGACACGTTGCACGGCGAGTCGCTGTTGGCCAATGCGGGCCATGACGAAATCGAAATGGGGCTGCCGGCGAATGTTGCTCCGGCCACCGCGAGCGGCGGTGCGTTGAACACTGCCGAGTCTGACATGGCTTGGACACTGCTCAACGACTTGTGGGATTCCGAGCCGGACTTTTTCTACGAAGACGTTATGGCGATGACGTTCTATTCCAACACGTCGATGGACTCGCTGATCGACAGCGGGATGTTCGATGACAGCAGCGACACCGGCTCGTTCAATGACAGCGAATTCCTGACAGGTGATTTTTTCGGCGGCACCGATGTCAGCGGAGCGTCCGGCAATGACTTCCTGGACTTCTCGCCGGATTCGTCGAGCGATTTCTCGGAGTCCAATTCTGCGAGCGATGAAATCCTGGCCGACGATTTCGAGGCCGTCGAAACCGAGACAACGGATGTCATCGCCTCGGCCAAGGCCGAGGTGGCCTCGTGGTCGCAGCGGCTCGACGCACAGCCGTTCGCGATGCCGGGAGCTGCGCGAACACTCGCGGACGAACCGGCGATGGCCGCTGTCCTGCCGACGCGAATCGTTGTTGGTAGCAGTCCAACATTCGAGCCAGCCACTCGCACCGACGTCGAAACTGTGTTGCGAGACGCATTGGTCGCCAACTCGGTCGATGCCACTCGGTTGACTCTCAAATCTGCGGTCTCGACGAGCGAGCCGAAGGCGCTCGATTCGTTCTTCTCTCGATTCCCTTCGATGTTGGGAATCAGTGCGGGACGCTCGTCAATGCTGCGATTGATTCGCGGTGAACGCGGTCCCTCCGTCGAAAACTCGAACGAGGCTTCGTCCGACGTCGAGGACGCGAGCGGTGCGTGGTCGTACTCGCAATGGGCGTCACTGGTCGGAGTCGCCGGCTTGTCCGCCGCGAGCTTGTGGAAATCCGACGCAGCCGATCCGCTCGATGAACGCTCAACGCCGCCGCTCCGCACGAAGTCGAACGGCAAACGCCCGGTTGCCTGTTAAGACGCATCTCCCTGCGGCAGTTTCAAAACTAGCACGACGCGCCAGCGAGTGGCCGGTGTTCGCGCGGATTTCACCACTCGCTGGCGCGTCGTGCCAATTTGAAATTGCCATTTCGCATTTTTCAATCGGCGGTGATTTCGCGTGCAAGAAGTTGGCGTGTGTCCCGTACCTGACTTGGTAACGGGCCAGAGGTGATCGCGAGTGCGAGCCTCACGTCACACGTCTCCTTGCTGGAAGGATCACATCATGCGGAAGAATTTTTCGTTTTCGTCGTCGTGGCAGAAGTTGTGGATTGGTCGAAGTCGTCGCAGTCAAAGTGCACTGGCATATTCGGGGCGATTCGCTCCGGCCGAAACGCTCGAGCCGCACGCTGTGATGTCGGCGGTCAGCGTGTCGCAGTCCGGCGCGTTGGAACTGCATCAGCAAAGTGAATCGGCAATCTCAACGCGGATCGTCAACGGGACGCAGACGTCTGACTATCCTGCTGTCGGATTGATTGGCGATACCAGTGATGACTTCTGCACCGGGACGCTGATCGCACCGCAGTATGTGCTGACCGCGGGGCATTGTGCCGAAGGGGTCGGCAACACGACCGGGACGTTCACGGTCGGCGGGCAGTCGTATCAGACCGAGCGGGTTTACCTGCATCCCAACTACAACGGCGACGCGATCGGCAGCGATTCGGCGAACGACATCGCGATCTACAAGCTCAGCCAGCCGGTCGTCGGGATCACGCCAATGGACATCTTCCGAGGGATTCCGCAGGTCGGCCAACTGTTGACGCTGGTCGGCTTCGGCGGCGGCGGCAACGGGACTACGGGGACCAACGGCGACTTCGGCATCAAGCGAGTCGGCACGACGCCGATCGACGAGGTCTCGCGCACGCTGATCTCTTGGAATTTCGAAAATAACACCGAAGCGAACACCGCTCCGGGAGACAGCGGCGGGCCGGCCTTCGTGACCGTTGGCGGCATCAAGTACATCGCGGGAGTCACCTCCGGCGGAGACTCGCCGAACGCGTCGATCGGCGATCATTCATTCGACACACGCGTCGATGCCTTCGCCGCTTGGATCACGAGCATTACTGGCATTGGCGGAAGCGACTTGCCGACCCTCAGCATCGTCGCGACCGATGCCGCTGCGGCCGAGACCACCGTCAGCCAGACAGCAAATCCGGGGACTTACACGATCAACCGCACTGGCTCGACCAACGCGGCTCTCGTTGTGTCGCTGAGCTACAGCGGTTCGGCATCAAGCGGATCGGACTATTCGAGCCTGCCGACTCAGGTGACGATCCCGGCCGGACAGTCGTCGGTCACGCTGACCGTCGCACCGCTGGACGACAGCCTTGCCGAATCGAGTGAGTCTGTAATCGCCACGTTGCAATCGTCGGGAGCGTACAGCCTCGATAGTGCTCGTTCGGCCGCGACCGTCTCGATCGCCGACAACGATCAAACTCTGCCCACGATCAGCCTCCGAGCGACCGACGCCTCTGCCGCCGAAACTCGCACCGGCCTAGTCGCGAATCGCGGGCAGTATCAAGTCACGCGCACCGGCTCGACGACGTCGTCGTTGACCGTTTTTTACAACGTTTCTGGCACTGCCACGAACGGCAGCGATTACACGCGACTCGGCGGATCGATCACGATTCCGGCGGGGCGGTCATCGGCGACGATCTCGGTAAGTCCGGTGGACGACGCCCTGTCTGAGGGGACCGAGAACATCGTGCTGACGCTCGCGGCTCGGTCGAATTACTCGATCGATGCGGCTCGCGGAACGGCGACGGTCGCGATCGAAGACAACGAGACTGCGGTTCGCACAAACGACAACTTCGCCGATCGGCAATTGCTCACGGGCAGCAACGTCACCGCGACAGGCGACAATCGCACGGCGACTCGTGAGACCGGCGAGCCGAACGTCGCCGCAGTTTCCGGCAGCAAGTCCGTCTGGTGGACCTGGACCGCTCCGAGCACCGGCCGCTTCACTTTCAGCACCGCTGGTAGCTCGTTCGACACGACGCTCGGCGTCTACACAGGCACATCGGTGACATCGCTGCAGTTGGTCGCCGAGAACGATGACGTGGATTACTCCGCCGGCACCCTGACCAGCGAAGTCACAATCAACGCCGTTGCCGGTACGCAGTACCAAATCCAGATCAACGGCTACGAGACAGCCAGCGGCAACATCACACTCCGGCTCAACCCGGCCGCAACGACGTTCGCTGCAAATCGCTTGGCGGCCTCGCGACGCGACGCCGTCCAGATCGACTCCGTGTTCCAAGCCTACGGAACTCTTGCTCGCCGACTGTGAACCGCAGTGCCAAATCCATTGAGTCGACTGCCGAGAAGACCGTCGCTTGATTCTCCGATTCGAGCGACGGTCACTCGTATTTTGCGATCTTCGGTTCGGGAATCTCGGCGATCAACCGTTGAATCACTGTTTCGCTGGTGACTCCTTCGGCCTGAGCTTGGAAGTTCGTCGAGACTCGATGTCGCAGGACCGGAATCGCGACCTTGCGGACATCGTCGATGCTGATGGCGGGGCGGCCGTCCATCGCGGCAAGGGCTTTGGCTCCGGCGATCAGGAATTGACCGGCGCGCGGGCCGGCTCCCCAACTGACGAGGTCTTTGATGAACTTCGGGGCTGACGCATCCTTCGGCCGAGTCGCTCGCACGAGCCGCGCGACGTAGTTGATCGTCAGCGGCGCGGCTTCGATCGTGTTGATCTGCTTTTGCAGGTACACGATCGCGTCGGCCGAGAGGACTTTGCGGACGTCCGGTTTCTCCATCGAGGAACTCGCGGTCAGAATCTGCTCTTCGTGTTCCAGTTCCGGGTAATCGACGATGACGTTGAACATGAACCGGTCGAGCTGCGCTTCGGGCAGCGGGTACGTTCCCTCCTGCTCGATGGGATTCTGCGTGGCGATGACGAAGAACGGTTCGGGCAGCTTGTAGGTTTCCTGACCGTAGGTGACTTCGCGTTCCTGCATGGCTTGCAGCAGCGCGGCCTGAGTCTTCGGCGGCGTGCGGTTGATTTCATCGGCCAGCAAGATGTTGGTGAAGACCGGACCCTTCACGAAGCGGAACTCGCGACGACCCGATTCGTTCTCGTCGAGCACGTTCGTCCCAGTGATGTCCGACGGCATCAGGTCGGGCGTGAATTGAATCCGCTTGAACTGCACGTCGAGAATGTTCGCAATCGTGCTGACGATCAACGTCTTCGCGAGGCCCGGCACGCCGACCAGCAGGCAGTGTCCGCCGGTGAAGATCGCGGCCAAGATTTGTTCGATGACCGCTTCCTGGCCGATGATGACTTTGTGGAGTTCGGTGGTCATCAACTCGCGGCGGCGGCGGAATTTTTCCAGGAATTCGTCGAAGTCACGTTTCTCGGCCAAGGCAGACTCGCTTTCGGAATCTGAGTCGCGGAGCGACTCAGCTACGTCGCCGAGTCGCTCCGCGACTCGGATTGAGGTGGTCGGGGTCGGAGGCGGATTGTAAAAGGCAACCGGTTCGGAGAGTACCGAGTGCCCTGTCCCTCGTGTTGAGTGTGAGGAAACGCCATGAACCGAAATCTTGGTCGATGGATCTGCTGGATCGCAATCGCCCTGCTGACGGTGACCGCCAGTGAGCACATTCGTGCGGCGGACGGCCTCAAGCCGGAGGCGGTGATCAAGTCGATTGAGGCGGGCAAGCGGTATCTGATTTCACGGCAAAGCCCGAACGGTTCCTGGGAATGTGGTCTCAACACGATGTACCCAACCGGCCCGACCGCCCTGGCGACACTGGCGTTGCTGAACATCGGGATGACTCCGCAAGACGCGCCGATCCAAAAGGCTCTGGATTTCTTGCGATCGAAACCAACTCCCGAAACGACCTACGAGGCAGGATTGCAACTGATGGTTTACGCGGCCGCGAAGGACGAGAAACGCGACCGCGCGCGCATGTTGGCGATCGTCCGCAAACTGGAAGAAGCTCAAGACACGAATGGCGCTCATCCCGGTTGGTGGGGATATCGCTTGTCGCCAGGTTCGCATGGTTCGGACCACAGCAACACGCAGTATGCCGTGCTCGGACTGCGCGAAGCGGCCTTCGCAGGCATTCCGACCGGCCGGAAGGGTTGGGAATTGACTCGTCAGCATTGGACGAAAGCACAAGCGGCCGATGGCGGCTGGGGTTACCAACCCGGAGACGGGAACTCGTCCGGCACCATGAGCGTGGCGGGCATTGCTTCGCTGGTCATGGCCGACTCGATGTTGCCGGAGGATTCCAATATCGGCGCGGATGGTCTTCCAGATTGCTGTCGTGACGAGGCTCGCAACGAAGCGCTTGAGCGCGGATTAAATTGGCTGCGTTCGCGCTTCGCAGTGGGACACAACATCGGCGATGGCGCGATCGGCGGAGTCCTGTACTACCTCTACGGCCTGGAACGTGCCGGCCGACTGAGCGGTCTGCGGTTCTTCGGCAACCACGATTGGTTCCGCGAAGGCGCAGCGTTCCTCATCCGAGGTCAGGGTCCGGAAGGCCACTGGATCGGCAGTGGCGCTGGAGAAAACGATCCGATCGTGGGGACGAGTTTCGCCTTGCTGTTCCTGTCAAAGGGGATGGCTCCGGTGCTGATCAACAAGCTGAAGTTTGGACCGCCGGCGGAACGCAACGCGAAGGGCATCGCCGTCGAGGATTGGAATCGGCATCGACTGGACATTCACAACCTCACCGACATGATCAGTGGCATGCCCAAGTGGCCGAAGCTGGTGACGTGGCAAGTCGTCGAAATGGACAAAGCCCTCAAAGGGGGGGGCGTCGCCGATCTGATGCAGGCGCCGGTGCTATTCATGTCTGGCAAAGACCAACCGGCATTCGGCGACCCCGAAGTCGAATTGCTGCGCGAGTACGTCAATGCCGGCGGGTTTCTTTTCGCGGTCGGCAACTGCAACGCGGCGGGATTCGACGAAGGCTTCCGCGAACTGATCAAGCGGATGTACCCGAATGGCGAGGCCGAGTTGAAGAAGCTTGCACCAGAGCATCCGATCTTTCGCAGCGAATTCTTGCTGAGCCAAGCCGAAGTGAATTTGTGGGGCGTCGATTTCGGCTGCCGCACGGCGATTGTGTACTCTCCCGACGACATCGCCTGTGGCTGGAACAAGTGGTGCGTGTCCGATCCGCCGGGTCGGCGGCCCGAGTTGAAAGGCTACGTCTCGAAATCCACTCACATCGGCGTCAATGTCGTCGCGTACGCGACTGGTCGCGAGCCGCCCGACAAGCTCAAGCAAGCCGCACTCGCCGAGCAAGCCGCTCAGCGAGACCGTATCGAAGCGGGGCTGTTGCAGATCGTGCAACTGCGACACACCGGCGGATGGGACACAGCGCCGCACGCACTCCGCAATATCCTGGTCGCGCTCAACGAGACAGCGGGGTTGTCGGCAGCGACCAAGCCGCGCGAACTCGCGGCCAGCGACCCCAACCTGTTCAACTACCCGATCGCCTACATGCACGGTCGGCACAAGTTTGACCTGTCTCGCGCCGAGCGAGAACGGTTGAAACAATATCTCGAAAACGGCTGCGTCTTGTTCGCGGATGCGTGTTGCAGTTCGAGTCCCTTCGACAAGAGTTTCCGCGAACTTGCGGCGGCGTTGTATCCCGACAAGCCGCTGACTCGGATTCCGATCACGCACGAGTTGTACTCGTCGAAAACAATCGGCCACGATCTGCGCACCGTGCGTCGTCGTGGAGCCGATCAAACCGCCGGACGCGGCGTCATCGCCAGCACAGTCATCACCGGCGAACCGATCCTGGAAGGGATCGAGGTCGACGGCCGCTACGTCGTCATCTACAGCAAGTACGACATCAGCTGCGCGCTGGAACGCCAATCGGCAATCGCCTGCGAAGGCTATGTCTCCGAAGACGCGACCAAACTGGCGGTCAACATCATCCAGTACTTCATGCTGCAACAGTTGAAGTGATTTGAAACTGAATTCAAAACTAGCACGACGCGCCAGCGAGTGGCCGGAATCTCGAAAAAAAACCACTCGCTGGCGCGTCGTGCTGGTTTTGCAACTGCCTCTAGCAAGAAGACTACCGAGGAACTCGGAACGTGGTTCCGGCGGTCTTGTGCGGTTTCTGTTCTGAGGCAACACCGAGTTGTCGCAGCGACTTGTGGATGATCTCGCGAGCCGGAGGGGCGGCGATGTCGCCGCCGAAGTGTTCGCCGCCGCTGGCTGGCTCATCGACCATGACCAGCACGAGGACTCGCGGATTCGCCGCTGGCGCGCCGCCGACGAACGAACTGACGTGCAGCCGGTTCGAATACTTGCCCGTCTGCGGATCGCGTTTCTGAGCCGTGCCCGTCTTGCCGAAGACGGTGTAGTCGTCGAGCCGCGCTTTCTTACCCGTGCCACGTTTGATGACCTCGGTCATCACGTTTTCAACCAGCCAGCGCGACACATCCGCACTGATCGTGGCAGAGACCACCGGTGCCGACAGCGGACTTTCAGCGTCATCAACAAACGTCGGCTCTTCTGGAAGAGGTTCATATCGCAGTTCAAGAGGCGATTCGTGCTCGGTTCGTCCATCGTCCGTGAGATCGAATCGGTCATCGAAAAGCGCGCGATCCTCCGGGTCCAAAGAGTTCAGCGAGCGGCGTTGGCCGACATCAGACTCCTCTCGTGTCGGAATCGGCGATTGATCCTCTTCGTTGTTCTCCGAGAATCCGGGACTTGCAAAACCTCGCAAGCGACGTGAAGCAGCTCCTGTCTGAAACGCGATCTGCTGCAACAACGAGTCGGCATCGGCGGTGCGTTCGCCACGATCGGGCTTCTCAGCCCACGGGCGGCCGATCGGGTGCGTGCGACCGGCTCGAACCAGATGCGGACTGATGAGCATTCCACCATTCGCCAGAGCCGCATGAGCGGTGAGAAGTTGAATCGGCGTCACGGCGATCTCCTGGCCCATCGGAATTGACCCGGTCGAATACGACGTCCATCTCTTCAGCGGTGCCAGCATCCCGGAAAGCTCGCCGGGCAGCTCGATGCCGGTGCGGCGGCCGAAGCCGAACGTGACCGCGGCCTGAAACAACTCCTCGTTGCCGAGCCGTTGCCCGATCTTGGCCATGCCGATGTTGCTCGACTTCACCAGCACGTCGGTCAGGCTGAGTACGCCGTACTTGTGATGGTCGTGCAGTTCGCGGCGGCCCATGCGGTACAGACCGTTCTCGCAATGAAACGATTCGTCGCGGCGGATGAGGCCGTGCTCCAGTCCCCAGCCGACGATCATCGGCTTGAAGGTCGATCCCGGTTCCCAAATCGCGGCGATCGCCTGATTCTTCCAAGCCTCGATGCTGACGTGCGTCAAATCGTTCGGGTCGTAGGTCGGCCGCGACGCCATCGCCAGCACTTCGCATGTCTTCGGATCGAGCACGATCGCCGCCGCGTGCTTGGCTCTCCACTTTTCCATCGCACGGTCGAGTTCCTCCTCGACGTGCATCTGGATGATCGTGTCTATCGTCAGCGTCACACTCTGGCCGTGCTGCGGTGGTCGATTGAGGTCGGTCTGGACTTCGATCACTCGCATTCGCGAATCGAGCATCAGCCGCCGAAACCCCGGCTTCCCCGCCAGCTTCGCGTTCATCGTTTGCTCGATGCCACCCCGTCCGACGCCATCCACGTCGCGTCCACCGAGCACATGCGCGGCGAAATGTCCCTGCGGGTATTGCCGCAAGAACTCATCGCGGAACCCGAAGAGCTGCGGCCCCTTCTTCGGTGATTCGAGGGCGTACAACTTGGCGATCACATCGTCGTCGGTGATTCGCCGACTCACCCACAGGAAGTGTTTCTTGCCGTGCGTCGCGATCCGAGCCTGCAATTGATCAGCGTCCTGCCCGACCGCTTCGGCGATCGCTTGCACCAACTCCCACTGCTTCGGTTGTCGCGTGAGTTGGCTTGGAACGACGAAGAAACTCTTCGCGGCAATCGACGTCGCGAGCACCCGGCCTTCGCGGTCGAGAATGTCTCCAGGCCGAGCGGCGATTTCTTCCCACGAGATGCTTTGGTCTTCGACCTGCTCCGTGAATCGCTGACGGCTGAACCACTGCAACTGCACGAGTCGGCCACCCAGAATCATCCAGAATCCAAGAATCACAACGACGAGAAATCGCGTTCGCCACGCGAGTGTCTCGTTCGAGGTTCTGGTTGTTTGATGTGGCGAGGTCATGTGTCGGTGGTTGAATGAGAATTGAAGGCGAGCGGAGGACGTCAGTCCTCCGAGGATTTGAACGGTGATAGAGTGGGAATCTCTTGGAGATGCGCAGCGCGGACTCACTCGGGGGACTGACGTCCCCCGCTCGCCGGCTACCGCGCGTGAATCTCCTGTAGATGCGGTAGCGCCAGTGTGGTGCGTGGAATCGCCAACGGAGAACTCGGCCCGGCCTGAGCGGATCGCGGCGGCTTCTTCATGTCGCCACCGTGGTCCTCGAGCGACTTGATCGTGCGTGCTGGAGCTCCCAGTCGTTGAGCTTGAAGGCGCATTTGCGCGTATTTCTCGACGAGCACGTCCATTTGGAAACGCTGCCGCGAGATCGCGCGACGGTACGACAGGCTTTGCTTTTCCAAAGCCACGCCAATCACGCTAATCACGACGACCAGGACGATGGCCGCGCCGAACCGAAAATACATGGTAGACCGTTTCGATTGTAGGACGGGCACTCTTGCCCGTCAGAGGTCGGGCAAGAGTGCCCAACCTACAAACGACTTATCTACCACACGCGGCGGCTAGCGGACGGCCTTCTCAGTGTCGGCGAGCCGAACCTGGCTCGCATCGTTCGGCAAACGCAGTTCTTGGCCGGGACGCAGGTTATTCGGATTGGGCAAACGCTCGCGATTGAGGTTGACGATTTGGGTCGCGCGTGAGGCGAGTCCCAGGTGAGCTTTCGCGATCTTGGTGAGGTTGTCGTCTTCGGCAACGCGATACCAAGCAGCTCCCTGATTGTCGTAAAACAACCCCGGCGGCAGCGGCGCGGCCGAGACTTTCTTCGTCGCGTGCGGTTTTTCTCCCTTGGCTTCGACAGCCGCTTTCGGCTTGGGAATCAAGGCCGCGTGTTGCTGTTCGAGCACTTCTTTCGCCGGAGCAACGATGATCAATCCCGGACGCATTCGGCAGGGATCCGCCACGCGGCTGCGATTGTGCTCGGCCAACGCGAGGTAGTACTTCTCGCTGCCGTAGACCTTCTTGCTGATGGCACAGAAGTTGTCCCCTTCCTCAACGAGATACTCGCCCTCGCGAAGCAAAGGATGTCGTGTCGTTTTCCTGGCAGTGGTTGCTGGGTGAGCGGGTGGCAAGTCCGTGGTTGGCGAGGTTTGAGCCTTCGGATCATCGAACCCAGTCGTGTCCGCGAACTCGTCCTTCAGCGCGACTCGCGCAGTTCGTTGAGATCGTTGTAGAACCGGCTTGAAGTCATCTTTCGGCGCGACGCGATTGGTGGCACCGACTCGCACCGGCTCCTCGAATTCATCGTCTGCCGGAGTGGTTGGCTGCACGGGTTGCTTGAGTCGGATCGGTTCGGTGGTCTTCGTCAGCGTGGAATCATCCGGTTCGGTTTGCTCTTCGATGCCGAGGTCCAACGTCGCCGGCACACGTTTCGACCTGGCGGGGGGATCGTTGTCTCCGAAGTCTGGCATGTCGTTGGCCGACGCAGTCGCCTTCGGTTGAGTCCGCAGGTTGGTCGTCTTGGTGTCCTCGTCGAAATCACCGAACTCGTCATCGAGGTTGGTGGGGAGCGACGGCCTCTTGGTGACAACCTTCGCATCGGGATCGTTTTGGTCATCACCGATGCCGAAGTCGTCGTCGAACGCGCGCCGTTTCGGCTTCGCAGCGTTCTTGTCGAGGTCATCAAGTTCTGAGCTCACGACACTCTGCTGTTTGTCGAAGAGATCGCCGGTCGAGGCGGGGGTGACTTCGGGAAGCTTGTTCGAGTTCTCGACGACCGTCGAGCGGTTCTTCAGATGCCGTGCCACGACGTACCCGAACAGTCCGAGTAGTGCGACGATGGCGAACAGGCCGATCACCGCCTCGCGCGAGAGCTTCGGCCGCCGGCCAGAGAAGCCCCACGCTTTCGCGAGTTGCTCGTCGGCTTCAGCCGGCGACGACTCTTCGTTGTCGTCGGCCTCGGCATTTTGAGCCTTGGCCTTCAGCGATTGAATCGCGGCCTGAGCGGCTTGTGCCGCTGCTTGAGCGGCGAGATTCGGATTCGGATTGGAGGTTGGGTTCGACATGGGATTCCCCGTGGGGTTCGGGTTTGTGGCTCGCATCATTTCGGCGACGCTGACGCTGCGATTGGCGGGAGTTTGATAGCCGCCCGGAGTTTGGCCGATCGCGCCCGCGGGTTGATTCGGATTTCCTGAGGACTGGGGGCCACCGGTTTTTTGTGGAGGCATTGCCATCGTGTCTCATCCCGAAATGCGTGCTTGACCAAACGGTCTTCCAACGAATGAAACGTGATCACCGCTAGCCGCCCGCCGGACCGCAGTGATTCGTACAAACTGTTCTTGAGTGCGTGTTCGAGGTGCTCCAACTCGCGATTGACCGCGATTCGCAGAGCCTGAAACACCCGCGTTGCCGGCTCCTTGCGAGCCTCTCGCTTGATCGAGGCTGGCAGCGCCGCGTCGATCGCAGCCACCAAATCCGAGGCGGTCCGAATCGGCGAGCCGCGGCGCTGTGTCACGATTTGCTCGGCAATCGGCCGGCTGAAACGCTCTTCGCCGAACTCGTGAAAGATCGTCGCGAGTTGCTCGGCGGTCGCGCGCGACAGCAACTCCGCTGCTGACTCGCCCTGTGAAATATCGAACCGCATGTCCAACGGACCCGATGTGTTGAATCCGAAGCCCCGCTCGCGATCCGCCAATTGATCCGACGATAGGCCGAGGTCCACCAAAATGCGATCGGCCGCATCGAGCTGCAACTCGCGCAGAACATTCGGCAGGTCGCGGTAGCTGGCGTGACACAGGTGACTCCGTTCGCCGGTCACGACCGTGGCTGTGTGCTGCAACATCAGCGGGTCACGATCGAGACCAATCAGGATTCCATCAGGCTGAATGCGTTCGAGGATTTTTCGGCTGTGCCCACCTCCGCCGACCGTGCCGTCAACAACCGTCAGCCCCGAATGCAGATCGAGGGCTTCCAGCGTTTCCCGCAACAGAACCGGGACGTGAATCGCAGCCAAGGAAGTTTTCGAGAATGAGGATTTGGCCGGAGAATCCCGGCGAGGATGGGAGGCAGGTCGGCTCGGCAAGGTTGCATCGTCGCAGCCTCACTCCGCCAAGTGGGCGGGGTTGTACGTCGATTTCGCAAAACGTGAGAAGAGCAAAATTTCGCGACACTAACCCGATGCGTCAGCGAGGGCGAACGCTCCAAAGCGCTTCGTTGTGAATCAGATCGATTGCAACCTCGCCCTCGCTGACGCTTCGGGTTATTGAGCAGTCCAAAAACGAAAAACGCCTGGTCCGACATCCTGTCGGCCAGGCGGTTTCGTGGAGAGTATCGACGCACTGACACTCTCACTTCACACCAGGGCAATCCTCCGTGCAGCCCATTTTCCGCAGCCCGGTTAGCCAGCGGAGATCACTTCCTTGAATCGGTGAGATCGTCGATCTGGTGGTCCTCAGGACTGGCGTGATCCCATCAGCCGTGTTGCTGGATCAACCTCGCGTGAAGGCAGCCAAGGAGAGCTCATCGAACCGGGCGGAGTGTTGCTGATCGAACTCCGTCCAGAGCGCCTTGTCCCAGATTTCCGCGTGGTCTCGCACTCCCAGCAGCATCACATCCCGTTGCAGTTTGGCGAAGGCGGCCAACCGTTCCGGGATGCGAATGCGTCCCTGACCATCCAACTCGACTTTCTCCGCTCGTGAAAAAAAGAATCGTTCGTATTTCAGGACGTCGGCTCGCGTGGAAGAACTGGCATCCATCCGTTGAGCCAACTTGTCGAAGTCCTCTGGAGCGTACAGCACCAGGGCTTGATCGTTTCCAGGTCCAACAAAGAGGTGAGTCGTTCCCTGCTCGGCAGTCTTGTTTGTTGCAGTGGCATTGCGTGAGGTGAATTCTTCCCGAAGCTGCTTCGGTACGGCGATCCGGCCTTTGTCATCGACAGTCCGTTCATAGGTGCCGGTGAGGGCCATTCGTCACCACTCTTCCCCACAACCAACCACGCGGCCCCAATATCCTGATCGGAGGTCGAATCGTCAATGATCATTTTTCGTGTGAGTTCACTTCGAGACCTCCTCCTCGACGCAGGTCCAAGCACACCTTCCGATTGGCGATTTGAAAGAAATTTTCGGAAGCTTTTTTACGACGCGAACCGCGAGTCGTTTTGGAGCAACTGAAGATAGAGTTGCTCGTAGGAATGAATCATCGCCTCGGTTGTAAAGTTATTGAAAACAAACGGTTGTGCTGCCGTCGAGAGCTTCGTCGAAAACTCGCGGTCGATCAAAACCGTCTCGATCTGCCGCTCCAATTCCGCAGCCGAACCTGGAGTCACGAGCAGACCTGTTTCTCCATTGCGGATCAGCTCCTCCGTCCCCTCGACGCGGCTCACCACTACGGGTAGCCCCGAAGCCATCGACTCCAACACGATGTTGGGCATCCCCTCCCACAGTGAGGGCAGAACCAAGACATCCGCTGTCTTCAAAAGTTCTGGAACGTCCGGTCTCCAGCCGGCGAAATGGATACTCGAATTGAGGCGGTGCTCGGCAACCCAATCGGTCATCGACGGTCGCAATGGTCCTTCGCCGACGAACAGCAGTTGCCAGTCGATGTGCCGTGTGATGAGCCGCTCAAAGGCTTCCAGCAAGACAAACGGAGCCTTTTGAGGATCAAGACGACCGACAAACAACATCAATGGAGCCGCAGTCAGTCCCAGACTGGATCGATCCGCCGCCATCGCCGCCGCGAAGCGTTCACCGTCGACTCCGTTCGGAATCACGCTGACTTTGACGGCCTTCAATCCGGAGTTTTGAATCGAGAAATCCGCCACCGCTCGGCTGACGCAGACGTTGTGATCGACGAAGCCTTGAGTCAGCCGATCCAACCACAACGGCACGCGACTGCGACGCTCGGCGACGCGAATTCCGCACACGACGCGCGGCACTCCGCCCCACCAGGCGGCGAACCGGCCGATGAGATTCGCATGAAACAAGAAGCTTTGCATCAATGCTGGTCGGAACTGCTTCAACGCCGTCGCGAGCCGCCAGATCACTCCCAGACTGCGAGCGTTCGTCGCGCCGAAGCAGGTCACGCGAATGCCACTCGCTTGCAGCCGTTCCACGAGTGCTCCGGGACCGGACAGGCAGAAGACTCGCGGTTCCCAGCGGTGACGGTCGAGCCGCGTGACCAACTCGACGAATATTCGTTCGGCCCCGCCGACGTCGAGGTCGGTGATGCAGAAGGCGACTCGAATCGGCGCAGGTTCGCCGGAGTCGTTCGCAGCCAATACGATCCCGTCCGCCATGAGGTGCCCGTGGGGCAGGTTTTCAACCTGCCAGTGAAGTGGCCTGCAAACGTCCGATTGGACAACTTGAACGAGGCGGGCAGGTTGAAAACCTGCCCCACTGATTAGGACCATACGAGCAAAACGGCATGTCGAGCGAGTCCATTTCCCCATCTCCGCCTACTTCGTCGGACGAGATCAGCTCGTTCGACAATGTCTCGTTGTACGACTATCTGTTGCCGGAGGAGTTGATTGCCAAAGAGCCGCTCGCACAACGTGATGCTTCGCGATTGCTGGTGCTCGACCGACACACGGGAGAAATCCAGCATCGCGGTATTCGCGACCTGGCCGACTTGTTGCAGCCGGGCGATTGCCTCGTGCTCAATGACACGCGGGTACTTCCCGCCCGCCTGATCGGCCAACGAGCCAAGACCGGCGGCAAATGGGAGGGGCTATATCTCGGACAGGCCGAGAACGGCGACTGGCGGTTGATTGGCCAAACGCGCGGCTACTTGAAATCGGACGAAAGCGTTGCGCTGACTCCGCTGGGACAACCCTCGGCGAATCAGCCAAAATCGTTGCATCTGACGCTGATCAACCGTGAGGACGACGGCGTTTGGCGGATGCGCCCGGAGCCAGCGGGTGATGTGGTCGAGTTACTCCAGCAGTTCGGCACGATGCCGCTGCCGCCGTATATGCACCGCAAGGTCGCGAACGACAACGACTGGCAGAGGTATCAAACGACCTACGCGAGCCATCCCGGTTCGGTCGCTGCTCCGACAGCAGGATTGCACCTCACGGAATCGCTGCTCGCGAAGATCCAAGTGCGCGGCATCGACATCGCTCGCGTGACGCTGCATGTCGGTCTGGGGACATTCCGGCCGATCTCGACGGCAACGCTGAGCGGGCACGCGATGCACTCCGAATGGTGCGAGATCGACGAATCAGCCGTGCGGATGATTCAGGCCGCTCGTCAACGCGGCGGGCGAGTCGTCGCGGTCGGCACAACGTCGGTGCGGACGCTCGAAACAGCCTCCGCCGATGGCGATCTAAAACCGTGGCGAGGGGCGACGTCGATCTTCATTCGGCCGCCGTATCGGTTTCGCTGCGTCGATGCGTTGCTGACGAACTTTCATTTGCCCCGTTCGACGCTGTTCGTGTTGGTCTCCTCAATGGCTGGGCTCGACCACACTCAAGCGACCTACGCCGAGGCGATCCGCGAACGGTATCGCTTCTACAGCTACGGCGACGCGATGTTGATTCTGCCGTGAGCCGCGATTCGTCTTGGCCGGCAACGGCGTTGTGTGACAGACTCCGCGCACGATGACGTCCAACGCCTCCCGTTTTGATCGACTGACGCAGACGCTGCGCAAAGCCGTCGATGCTCGCTTGCAGCCGCCGTATTTGCGTTTGGTGTCGGTTGCTCTGTTGATGGTCGGAGCGGTGATGCTGTCGATCTCGTTTGCGACGTCGGACCGAGGCCGCACGTTGTTCGGACCTCCGCTGGGGAACGACTTTGCTGGGTTCTTCGTCGCTGCGCAGATTCTGGAACGGGGAGAGACATCGAGGTTGTACGACCGAGAATTGCACGACGAGCTTTATCACGAGTTGCTGCCGAATCTCACCGAGGGCGATTCGATTCCGTATGTGCATCCGCCGTTCGTGGCGGGAGTGCTGCGACCGCTGACGCTGATTCGGTACGAGGCGGCCGTCGCGGTCTGGTTGGCAATTTCGGCGGGAATGTTCGTCACCGGTGTCTTGTTGCTGCTGCGATCATTGCCCGATTTGGCGAAGGACCATTTCGGCTTGGTGTTCCTGCTGTCGCTCAGCTTTGAGCCGTTCCTGATGGAGTGCTGGCTGGGAGGCCAGCTTTCGGCCGTCGGCTTTCTGAGCTACACGCTGACTTGGTTCGCTCTGAGCCGCAACCGGCCGATTGCCGCCGGCATGGCTCTCGGCCTGAGCTTTTACAAGCCGACGTTGTTGTTGCTCATCCTGCCGCTGCTCGTCATCGGACGCTGCTGGCGGATACTGTTGGGGATGACGATCACCGGAGTCCTCTTGGCAGGACTGTCGCTGGCGTTCGTTGGTTGGGAGGTCAGCGTCGGATATTTCGACGTGCTGCTCTCGTTTCGCAAGAGCACGTCTGGCGGAGGTCTGGGCATCCTGACTTGGAAGTATGTGGACCTCAACAACACGCTGCGATTGCTGTGCGGCGGCAAGTCGTCTGCGCAATTGTTTGTGTTCGTCGTGCTGTCGTTGATCCCGTTCTCGCTCTTGGCCAAAGCGTGGTGGCGCTGGCCGCGATTGGAGATGAATCACCGCCAACGTCTGTGGGCTGCGACGCTGGCGTGGGTGCCGATTCTGAATTTGTACGTCGGAATCTACGACTCAATCCTGGTGGTGCAGAGTGCCGTTCTCGCGACAGACTTCATGCTTCGAGACCGCCGTTCCGAATCGCCGTTCACCTATTCGAGTTTGGAGTATTGGCTGCTCGGCATCGCCGCGACCGCGTGGTTCAGCCAAAGCCTGGCGCGAATTTCCGGGTTGCAGGTTTACACGCTTGCACTCATCGGCTTTGGGTTCTTCTTGTTGCGAAGAACAAGTCTCAATCGCCCGGTCACTTCCGAGGGATGAAATCGCACGACTCAGCCTTCGTCATTTTTGTGAAGACGGAATCTCACGCAGAGGCGCAAAGCTCGCAGAGCGAGGACTCGATTTTCCTCTGCGAGCTTTGCGCCTCTGCGTGAGACCAGCCTTCAATCCGATCCAGGCAGACGCTTCGCTGACTGATCTTTCGGGTGCTTGTCGAGCACTAGGAACGCGAACAGGTCGATGATCTCTTGCGGAGTCAGTTGCTTTTCGACGCCTTCGGGCATCAACGAGAGTTCGTTGATTTTGAACTCGTCGATGTCGTCGCGCGGGATGATTTCCAGTTTGCCGACAGCGACCTGGACCGTGGGATAGGCTTCCAGCCTGTCATCTTTTTTCGTCTCTACTTTCTTGCTCTCGCCTTTTTTCTGTGGATCGACAGGCTGGAAGCCTATCCCACTTTGGGCGACAGCGGCGGGTTTGAGGACGACTCGCTGCGGGCTGTCTTCAACCAACAAACCGCTTTGCACTCGGCCGGCTTTGTTGACGACGGTGCAGACGCGATAGCCGGCTCCGATGACCAGGCTGGGGTCGAACACGTTCGAGAGGAGTTGGTTGAAATCGTTGCGGCCGTTCGAGGTGATGTCGGGGCCGATGTCCGGGCCTTCGCCGTAGATTTTGTGGCATGCGGCGCAGACTCGTTTGAAGACTTTTTCGCCCGCGAACGGATCGCCCGGTTTTTGGCGAATGAGCGACTTCATCTCGGCGACGACCTTCTCGCGGTCGGGGTTGCGAGTGTCTCGGACTTGGCCCCAATGGCGGCTCAGCAAGGCGGACAGCTCGGCGTCCTTGAGAGCCTGGATGCGCCGCGCTTGATTCACGTTGATGGCGGTCGCCGCGATTTTTTTCTCGCCGACTTGCGACAGCAGTTGTTTGGACCAGCTTGCTCGCTGAGTCAGCAGTTCGATGGCCGATGGCTGGAGTTCGGGTTCGAGGCTCGCGTATCGCGTCAGCACGAGGTCGGCGACTTTCGGGTCGTCGAGTTTTCCAAGCGACGTCAGGATTTGAGATTTCAAATTTGAAATTTCAGATTTCAGATTCTGGCTTTCCGATTTGAGATTTGAAATTTGAGATTTGTCATCCAGCACCTTTGCGATGACCTCCAACAATCCATCGTCCTTCGCTGCAATCAGCGCGTTCAATGCCTTCAGTCGTACATCAGGTTGCAGCCCGGCGGTCGTGAACGAGCGGCGGACCTGCGGCAGGCCGCGCGTATCACCCCACGAGACTGACAGCAGCGCAGCGTCGGTTGATAGCGGATGGTCCGCAGGCTGGAAGCCGACGCCACGTAAAAGCGGCGTCAGCGGTTCGGCCAGCGCGGCTTTGAGTTGATCGAGTTTTTCCCCTTTCAACTCGCCCGACTGCACCTTGGCCGAGATGACCTCCAGCACTTGCCGCCCGACTTGCGGATGATCGTCCCGCAGCAACGCAAACAGTTTTCC
>CAMDPK010000118.1 GCA_945904015.1 Candidatus Kuenenia stuttgartensis
CCCCCCCCCACGACTTGCGATCGTTTCGGTGGGTCTCGATGACTCGACCCACCCTACAAAAATCAGCCGATTTCCTGGGTCACTCCAAATACGTCGAACCGTTCACGGCCAGTTCGTACTGCTTGACCGCCTCGGTGGCGCGGGCTTGATCGATTCGTCCAGCCGTGGTTTGAGCGGCAATCTGGCGTTGAAAGTTCTCCAGGCATTGCTGCTTGTCGTACTTCGCAAAGCTGAGCATGTCGGCCACTCGGCTGCCCGCGATGATTTTCGTGATGTGATAACGGCCGTCCGTGTCGATCACGACTTGGGCCTCGGTCGGATGTCCGAAGAGATTGTGATGGCTCCCCATCACCTCTTGATATGCCCCGGTCAGAAACAGCGCGACGAAATACGGCTGGTCGTCGAACTTGTGCAGTTCCAGAACTTGCTTGACGTCTTTCAGGTCCACGAAGCGGTCGATGCAGCCGTCGGAGTCGCAGGTGACATCAACCAGCGTCGCGAAATCCGTCGGCCGCTCGTTGAGCCGATGGATCGGCATGATCGGGAACAGTTGATTGATCGCCCACGAGTCGGGAGCTGACCGAAAGACCGAGAAGTTGCACAAGTACTTCGTGGCGAGGATGCGTTTGAGTTCGTCGAACTCCGGTTCATCGGTCTCGGCCTGGTGAGCGAGTTGCGAGGCTTTCGCGCAGATCTCCCAGAACAGCACTTCCCCTTTGGCCCGATCTTCGAGGCTGACGAGTCCGAGGTTGAACTGCGTGTGGAGTTCGTCCTTTTGATCGAGGGCGTCGTGGTAGTACTCGCGATAGTTCTTGATGCTGACGCCGTCGAGCAGCGACTTGAGCTCATAGATCACCTGTGGATCGTCGTCATCGACGGCGACGGTGGGGATGTCCTCGGCGAAAGTCTCGATCTCGTCCCGAATCTCCGCGACGAACAGTGTGTGATACGCGGTCATCACTCGCCCGCTTTCGGTGACCAGATGCGGATGCGGCACCTGTTCGTCGTCGCAGACCGTCCTGATCGTGTAGACGACGTTGTTGGCGAACTCTTCGACCGAGTAATTCACTGAACCGTCGAACGTCGTCTTCGAGCCGTCGTAATCGACGCCCAACCCGCCGCCGATGTCGAGATATTCGACCGCCACCTGCATCTGCCGAATCTTGGCGTAAACGCGAGCGGCTTCCTTCATCGCATTCTTCACCCGTTTGACGTCGGTGATTTGCGAGCCGATATGAAAGTGCAGCAACTTCAGCGAGTCAATCTTCCCAGCCGCTTGCAACAAGTGAACGCACTCCAGAATCTCTGACGTCGTCAGTCCGAACTTCGCCGATTCGCCACCCGACGACGCCCACTTGCCGGAGCCTTTCGAGTACAGCTTGGCCCGCAGTCCGATCCACGGCAGCTCTCCGGTCTCGTCGGCCACTTTCAAGGCCATTTTCAATTCATTGAGTTTCTCGATCACGATGACCACACGCTTGCCGGCTTGCACGCCGAGCGATGCCAGTCTCAAAAACGTCTCGTCTTTGAAACCGTTGCAGACCATCAAACTGTCGGCCGGCTGTTCGAGCGACAGCGCGGCGTACAGCTCCGCCTTCGAGCCGCACTCGACACCGACGCATTGTTTCCGGCCCTCGCGGAGGAATTCTTCGACGACCTCGCGTCGCGGATTCACCTTCATTGGGAAGACAGGGAAGTGTCCGCCAGTGAACTCGAACTGCTTCGCCGCCGACTCGTAAGCCAAGCACAACCGCTGAAGCTGAGCCGCCAGAATCTGCGGAAACCTCAGCACGAACGGCGGTGCGAGTTTTCGCTTGTCGATCAACTCGCGCACGAGTTCGTAGACGTCGGCGACGCGAGCATCCCCGTTGGCCGGATGAACGGCAAGATGCCCCTCACGATTGATCGAGTAATAACCGGCTCCCCAATTTTCGAGGCCGTAAATCCGCAGGACGTCATCCAACGTGGCTGAGTTCATGCCGCGATCCTTCTCCGTGGTGGATGCGTCTCGCATCCGAATGCCTTTGCGACGCGAGCCGCGCCGACCACGTTAGCCCAACGCTCAATCCTTCGCGAGGTAGGCAAACAGATCGCGCAGCTCCTGAGGCTTGAGCTGTCGATACAGATCGTCCGCCATCAGCGAGACCGGCGATTCGCGCAGCTCTTCGATATCGGCCACGGCAAGTGTGACTCGTTCGTTTTTCGCGTTCGCGAGCGTCAGCCCCGCGTCGATCCGCTCGACGATCAACCCGTTGAGCACTCGGCCGTCGCGCATCTCGACGATGTGGCTGAGAAATTCTTTGCGGATCACGACGCTCGGATCGACCAGACTGATGAGCAGGAAATCTCGATCCTTGCGATTTGCAGCCGTGAGGTCCGGTCCGAGCTTCGTTCCCTCGCCGAAAATCTGATGGCATGCCGCGCAGTGTTTCTTGTAGATCATCTTCCCGGCCTCGGCGTTGCCGCCAGCCGCTCGCAGATCGTTGTTGAGTCGCCGCACCTCGGCCAACTTCTCTTCGCGAGTCGCCACGCCGAGCTTACCCCAATGCTTTGTGACCTTCGCGTCGAGTTCCGCGTCCTCGAACAGTGCAACGCGGCGAACTTGATCGATCGCGACGTCGCTCGGCTTGAGTCCCCCGCGATCCACCAACTTCAGCAACGCCGAAGCCGACAGCTTCCGACTCAGCAACAGGTCGATCGCTTGAACCTTCAGCTTTGGCGGAAACATCGGGAACTCCGTCAGCAACCGCGACGTGATCTCCTCGCTGCCGATCCGCGACACCGTCGCGAGCGCAGCCGAACGAACCGACTCTGGCTCGTTCGACGTGACCATCAGTCGTAAGAACAGCTCGACGGAATCCGGTTCAACCGCGTCGGCGATCAACCCCAAAAGTGCGACACGACGACTCGTATTCGTTTGCGAATTCAGAATCTCCCTCAGCGTTCGGGTGTAGGCAGCAGGCTCCCTCAGCGCCAGCGCGAATGCGAGCAACGAGTCGTCGTCCGGCTTCACGCTCCATCGAGCCAAAACATGCGCGGCCAGTCCGGACGACAACGCCGCAGGGTCCATCGGCGACAATCGCGGAGCTTCCCGCCAACCAGCGAACAGGGCTCCGAACAACCGATCCCGTTCATTGTCATTCGGAGCGGCCTGGATCAATTTCAGGCAGGATTCGTGATCGGCAGGAGTTCCCTCGGCCGCGTAGCGCCGTACCAGGCGAGGCAACAACGTCGCGCGACCGAGCTTCGATTTCCACAGCGAAGGCCGGACGAACCGTTTCATCACTTCGTCTCGGCCGCTGTCGCTGTGCCGTTCGACCGCCCACCACCAGAGCAGCGGCAAGTACGGATCGGCGTTGTCGATGTCCCGATTGATGTTCGCGTTGATGATCGGCATCGCCTGATTTGCCGGCAGCCGCGCGGCTGTGCAGGCCAGTTGCTGTCGCACATGGACCGACGGGTCTTGCTCGGCGAAGTCGTCCAGCCGATGAGCCATCTCCGTCGAGATTTGTTTCGTGTCGCCGAGCAATCGCACCGTCCACATCCGCACGGCGGCATGCGGGCTGTCGAGCAGCTTGAAAGCCAGCGACTCGTCGAAGCCGCCGCAGACATTGAGCGTCCACAACGCTTCGAGCGAGGCGACTTCGTCAGTGTTGTTCAACGCAGTCTGTCGCAGCCGCTCGACACTAGCCCGAAGCGCCAGCGAGGGGTCGTTCTTCGGTTTGCTCGCCGGGGGACCACTCGCTTGCGCGTCGTGCTGGTCTGTGGCGCGGCGAGCCAATTCTTGCCGCGCGTGTCGCACGAACCATTGACTGCGGTGCGAATGCAACTTCAACAATTCGTCGTTCGGCAAGTTTGCGAAGTCGATCGGCGCGGCGGGCTTCGCTCCTTTCGCGGAGATCCGGTAGATGCGACCGTTCGAGCGATCCCACTCGGCATCAGGATCAGGATGCGCCGTTCGCGAGTCGTGCCAATCGGAAACGTAAATCGCGCCGTCCGGCCCCATCGTTACGTCAGTCGGAGCGAACCATGTGTCGTTCGCGACCAGCAACTCGCCACCGTGCGCTGTCTGAAACGTCGAGCCACGCGGTTCGATGTCATGCCAATAGACTCCGTGGCCAAGCAGATCGCCCGCGATGTATTTGCCTCGGAACGATTCGGGAAACGAATCCCCTTGATAGACGATGCCGCCAACCGTCACATGCCCGCCGCGAAAGTTCTTGTGTGGCGCGTGATCGAAGAATCCGTAAGCGTGCGGGTTGTGCAACGCTCCGTGTTTGGCGAACGCCTTCACGAAGTAGCCACCCTGCACGCCGTGCAGCAGCACGTTCCCGCCCCAGTTTGTGCTGTAGAACAAGTGGCCGACACGATCAAAGTCCAAGCCCCACGAGTTGCCGCCACCCTCGCAGAAGAGTTCAAACGCACGTGTCAGCGGGTGATAGCGCCACACCCCTTGTTGAAACTCGATGCCGCGCACGTTCGCGGTCACGGTGCTCCCCTGGCAGCCGTAGAGCCAACCGTCCGGCCCGAACGTCAGCGAGTTCGCAACGCTGTGAGCGTCCTCCATGCCGAAACCGCTGAGTAACACTTCGGGGTCGCCATCCGGCACGTCGTCGCGATTCTTGTCCGGATAGAAGAGCAAGTACGGCACGTTGAGCACGAACACGCCGCCATGTCCGAACGCGATCCCCGTCGTGAGATTCAGCCCGTCGATGAAATCCTTGCCGCGATCCATGCGGCCGTCGCCATCGGTGTCTTCGAGGATCGTGATCCGATCCGCCCCGCGCTGCCCTTTCGGCGGAGGCTCCGGCACGCGGTCGTACTTCGTTCGCGAGAAGCGATCGACCTGCACGCGCTTCAGCCCCGCCGGGTTCGGGTACTGCAAATACTGAATGACCCACAAGCGGCCACGATCGTCGAACTCCATCGCCACCGGCTGTCGCACAAGTGGCTCGCTGGCGACGACGCTGACCTCGAAACCGTCCGCGACTTTCATCCGCTTGACCGCCTCATCTGGCGAGTAGCCTTGGCCGAACGCTGTTGTCGCGAGTTGCGTCAGCAGGCCAATAGCAATGAGACAAAACTTGCGAGCGGTTCGGGGCATTAGGGCCTCCAAATCGAACGGCGCGTGCCAAATGGAGGATGGGCACTCCTGCCCGTCCTGCGGTTCACGAAAAAAGGACGGGCAAGAGTGCCCGTCCTCCGAAAGCCAATAGCAGGTTGAAAACCTGCCCCACGTTACGGCAGCGCAATCGTCCGCAGATCAAACGAACTGGTAACGATCACGGCGTGCGTACTGTTCAGCTTGTCGAGTTGCACGACTCCTTCGAGTTCCTTGATCGTCTCGTAGGTTTGGCCGGCGACTCCTCCGCCACGAACTGGTTCGGTGAGGCCAGGGTTCTTGGTGATCCCCTCGGTGCTGATCTTCATCACGCCGCGACGGTTGTTGGCCATCAGCAAGAAGTCTTTGCCGTCCTTCTTGTAGACGATCATGTCGAGCGGCTGGTTCATGTTGCCGAGTTCAGCGACCGTCGTGCCGCGAGTCTTCTCGCCCGGCTTCAAGCTGTTGACCGGGAACTTCACGAGCGGCGTGCAGGTGAAACCGGCCAGCAAGCTGGCTTCGCCGTCGATGTTGATCGGCAGGAACGTGCGGACGACCGCGTTGTCTTCCAATTTGCCGTGAGCAGCGTGATAGATTTCAACGCTGGTGCCGGCGTTTGCATCCGTGAACGGGAACGGAATCTCGCGCACGTTGGACGGCGATCCGCCAGCCACGCCGGAGACGTAAACCTTTCCGTCGGCATACGCGATGTCGGTGATGGATTGGTTGCGCAGGTTGGCCGGTCCTCGCTTCGTCGAAACTTCTTTGTCCTCTGGAGCGTTCGGCAGTTCGACCTTCTGGAACGCGACCTTCGCCAAACTGACTTGGCTGAGCTTGCCGTCGGCCGCGACCTTCACGACCGCCGCGCTGCCCGCCTTGGACACAGACAAAAAGACGTTGCCCGTCAGCGGATTCACGGCGAGATCATTGATCGTGATCTTGTCCGCATTGACGCCGAGCAAGTCGGCGATCTTCGCATTCAGGCCAGAGACGTTGAGCTGCACCTTGCTCGGATCGCCCTTGGTGTCGCCGGTGCCGATGGCGAAGACGGTCGCTCCCTTGGCATCGCCGACAAACAGAATCCCATCCGGACCAAACGCCAGCGATCCGGCGGATTTGATTTCCGGAGTCCCCTCCTTCAAGCCCCACTCCGCTCCGAAAGCGGCACTCATCGAGACCAACAGACCTGCAAAGACACAGGACACCAAACGACTCGCTCGCATGATTCACTCCTGCTGAAGAATTCCCGCTCGGCGTCTGCGGCCACGCGGCCAAGCCACCTAGCAACGTCGGGCGAGCAGTATGCAATCCAGTGTCGGGAATGAAAACCGACTCAGGGAACGGCAGCACCAAAACAAAAGCACCCCGGTCCCTCCAACTTGGACCGAGGTGCTCGATGCCAGGACCAGCCGCTCCGTCAGCAGAATCCCGTGCGTTTTGTCGTAGGTTGGGACTCTGTCCCGACCCGTTGGTTCTTTGGTCGGGACAGAGTCCCAACCTACTTGCACTACGAACAGCCCATGCTGGCTCCACAGTTGTGGCAGAGGTAGCAGTTGCCGTTGCGGACGGTAATCGACCCGCAACTGTCGCAGGCCGGCGCGTCGCTCTGGAAGCCTTTGAACTGGTCGTTGCGAATGCCCGGGCCGTCGCTGATGACCGGGAGACCGCTGCGCGACAAACCCGAATCGGCCGAGCCAACTCCGTTGACGTGCATCTCAATGATCGTCGTCATCTCTTTCGCGACCGATTCAGCGGTCGGAGCGACGGCCGTTTGAGAGTGCCCATTGCCGTGGTTGTTGCCGTTGAACCGCGGGCTGTTCGCTTCGCGGTAGCCGGAAACGAACTCCATGCCGAGCCAGCGGTAGATGTAATCGACCACCGATTTGGCATGCGGGATGTCTTGGTTCTTCGTCCAACCGCTCGGCTCGAACCGGCTGTGCGAGAACTTCTCGACGAAGACTTGCACCGGCACTCCGTATTGCAGGCCCATCGAAGTCAGCGTACCGATGACGTCCATCAGGCCACCGATCGTGCTGCCTTCTTTGGCCATCGTGATGAAGAGTTCGCCCGGCGTGTTGTCCTCGAACAGGCCGACCGTGATGTAGCCGTCGTGATTACCGACACTGAATTTGTGGGTGATCGAGTTGCGTGTCGCCGGCAAGCGGCGGCGAATCGGTTGTCCGAGTGCCGTTTCGACGGTGCCGTCCGCCTTCTTCTTGTCACCTTCTTTCGACGTGTTCAACGGCTGTGATTGCTTCGAGCCGTCGCGGTAGATCGCCAACGCCTTGAGGCCCAGCTTCCAGCCGTCGATGTACGCGCTCTCGACGTCCTCGACCGTCGAATCGGTCGGCATGTTGACAGTCTTCGAGATCGCTCCGCTCAAAAACGGCTGAGCGGCGGCCATCATCTTGACGTGCCCGCGCCAATGAATCGTCCGCAATCCCTTGGGAGCTTTGAACGCACAGTCAAAGACCGGCAAGTCTTCGTTCCGCAGGTTCGGAGCACCTTCGATCGTGTCGTTCTTTTCGAGGTAGTCGAGAATGCCCTCGATCTGCGGCTGATCGTAGCCGAGCGACTTGAGCGCGACTGGCACCGTGCGGTTGATGATCTTCAACATGCCGCCGCCCGCGAGCTGCTTGTACTTGATGAGTGCGATATCCGGCTCGATGCCGGTTGTGTCGCAGTCCATCATGAACGCGATCGTGCCAGTCGGCGCGAGCACCGTCGCCTGAGCGTTCCGATACCCGTACTTGCGGCCCGATTCGAGACACTCGTCCCAGACTTGCTGAGCCGCCTGCCGCAGATAGTCCGGGCAGCACGGGTCGATGCGATACGCGGCCTCGCGGTGCATCGACATCACACGGAGCATTGGTTGCTCGTTCTCGGCATACCCAGCGAACGGCCCAATGCTGCTGGCGATGCGGCTGGACGTGAGGTACGCCTGCCCGTTGAGCAACGCCGTGATCGAACCGCACACGCCGCGGCCAGCGTCGCTGTCGTACGGAATGCCCCACGACATCAGCAAGCTGCCGAGATTCGCGTAGCCAAGACCCAGCGGCCGGAACAGGTGACTGTTCTCGGCGATGGCCGGAGTCGGATAGCTCGCGTGATCGACGAGGATTTCCTGAGCGGTGATGAAGATCGCGCACGCTCGGCGGAAGCTGTCGATGTCGAAGCGATTCCCCTCGCGAGAAAACTTGCGGAGGTTGATGCTCGAAAGGTTGCAGGCCGTGTCGTCGAGGAACATGTACTCGGAGCACGGATTGCTGGCATTGATGCGGCCGGTGTTCGGGCAGGTATGCCAGCGATTGATCGTCGTGTCGTATTGCACGCCAGGATCGCCACAGTACCAAGTACCAGAGGCCATTTCGCGCATCATGAACTTCGCGTCGTATTCCGGGCCGGCCTTGTTGGGGTCGGTGACCCAATGCGTCCGCCACTTCTTGCCTTCGAGAGCGGCTTGCATGAACTCGTCGCTGAGGCGCACCGACAGGTTCGCGTTCTGGAACATGATCGAGCTGTAGGCTTCGCCGTTGAAGTTCGATTCGTAATCGCCCGAATCGATCAGGATGCGAGCCTTCTTCTCTTCCTTCGTTTTACACTGAATGAATTCCAAGATGTCCGGATGCCAGTCCTTGAGACTCTGCATCTTGGCCGCTCGGCGAGTCTTCCCGCCCGACTTCACGACCGCCGCGATCTGGTCATAGACCCGCATGAACGACAACGGTCCGGACGGAACGCCGCCGCCGGAGAGCTTCTCTTTGGAAGAGCGGATCGTGGACAGGTCGGTGCCGGTGCCAGAACCGAACTTGAACAACATCGCCTCGCTGCGAGCGAGACGCATGATGTCTTCCATATTGTCTTCGACTGACTGAATGAAGCAGGCCGAGCCTTGCGGGAACTCATACGGCGTTTCGGGTCGGCGGATCGATTGCGTTTCGACATCCCAGCGATAGTTCCCCTGCGAGCCTTTGACGCCGTACTGGTGATACAGCCCGACGTTGAACCACACCGGCGAGTTGAAACAACCGTGCTGATGCAGCAACAGCCAAGTCAGTTCGCGATAGAACGTCTCGCCGTCGGCAGGCGTGGCGAAGTAGCCGTCCTTGATTCCCCAATCGGAGATCGTGCGTGAGACTCGGTGAATGACCTGCCGCACGCTCGTCTCGCGTTCGGGGGTACTCGGCTCGCCGTAGAAATACTTGCTGACCACAACGTTCGTCGCGAGCGCCGACCAGTCCTTCGGGACTTCGCAATTGATCTGTTCGAACAGGACTTTGCCGTTCTCATCTTTGATTGCCGCCGTGCGGTAATCCCATTCGGTTGTCGAAAACGGATCAACGTTCGCCGGACAGAAATGCGGAGCGATCTTCATGGGAGTCGTCTGTGGCGTGAAATGCGGTCCTGAAGCAGGGGCGGTCCGAACTGCGGCTTCGCGAGTCATCTGTCCGTTGCCTCCCTGGCTGTTCCCATTTTGCGAATGGTCGTTGTGCGAACGAGTGGTCGAAGCGGAAAGGTAATCAGCATCCAAAAGCGTGTTGGCGTCGTGCATCATGCACTCCTTCAACGGGGGGAAATGAAGACCAAGGGGAGCCGGGGCCTCTTGACCCGCTCTGAGCGACCTCTTGCCACGAAAAATGCCGAGGAAAAGCGACTTTCCGGTGACCAAGAACCAGTCACCCGACGAGAACTGAACCACAACTAATTGTGGGACCAAGATAGGTCAGGCCCCGCATCTAGTATGTGCGAACCGGGTCGGAACTATAAATCGGCAGCCCGAATTGTCAAGGTGATGAATTCTTCAAGAAGGTTCCAAATTCGATCCCTCGTGGCCGTAACCTGTCGGCGAAATGCAGGCTTAGCGAGTTCGGAAAAATTGAAAGAATCGTTAAGTCGGCGGTACCGCATTGCGTCGCTCTCGTCGCTCCTGATGATCGTTTTTTGAAGGGTATCGCGGCCGAGAGGACGACCCGCTGCGCATGAAAAAACCCGGCCAAAGACCGGGTTTTCACGCGATTTCTCGGTTCGATCAGGCACCTGTCGCAGGAGCCGTCTCGACGATTTGCAGGCCGGGAACGGTGATGCCGGTGATCTTCACTTGGGTATAGCCCTGGCGATGGCCCGTGTGCCGGCGATAGTTCTTGCGGCGGCGCATCTTTTGGATTTCGAGCTTCGGCCCTTTGACCAGCGGTTCGACGACTTCCGCCGTGACGCTTGCACCGGAAATCGACGGGGCGCCGATCACGCTCGAACCGCCGCCGTTGGCGAGCAGAATCTTGTCGAAAGTAATGGAATCACCGGTTTTTGCCGTATCGACGAAGTCGATCAACAGCGTGTCGCCGTTGGAGACTCGGTACTGATGGCTGCCGTTTTCGATGTATGCAAACATAGCTTGGAACTTTCTCAAAACTCTGGCTCGGAGGCGGAAAGGGTCGGGGACTATAGCCAGGGGCTAGCGTGATTTCGAGTCAATCCCCACTGGAATCCGGGTGACGGTGCCGGAGTCGTCCTGAGTTTGGCAGTCGAGGTGGTTGGGGCTGACGTCGGTTCGAGCGGTGATGTTGATGATCAGGCCGCCGGAGTCCTCAAGCTGGTTGATTTCGCGGCGGCGGCGGTTGTTGAGGTAGTTGGCGACCCGTTCGTGGACGTCGATCCCGATTTTTCGGACCCCTTCGCGTTGGGCGACGGTCATCAGCAGGCGCATAACCTCGATTGCGACGCTTTCGGCGGTCTTGACGAGGCCGACGGCGGCACAGCTCGGGCAGTTCTCGAACACGCTGCGGCGAAGCGACGGGCGAATGCGTTGCCGAGTCATCTCGATCAGGCCAAACGGACTGATGCGGAGAGCTTTCGTGCGGGCACGGTCGCGGCGGAGCAGGTCGCGGAAGTGACGCTCGACTCCGCGACGATGACGGTCGTCGCGCATGTCGATGAAGTCGTTGACGATCACGCCGCCGAGATCGCGCAGACGAAGCTGCCGGCAGATTTCTTCAGCCGCGCGAAGGTTCATCTGATAGGCGGATTCCTCAGCGTTGTCGTCGAATCGGAAGTTGCCGCTGTTCACGTCGATGGCGACGAGGGCTTCGGTTTGGTCGATGACGATCGATCCGCCGCCTTTGAGTGGTACGTGCCGTTCGTGGATGCGGGCGATGTCGTCTTCAATGTGGTAGTGGTGGAAGATCGAATCCTTGCCGGTGTACAGCTTCACGCGATCGGCGTGGTCGGGCGAGATGACCGTCATGAACTCGCGAGCACGCTCGAAAGTTTTTGGCTCGTCGATCCAGACGGACTCGACGTCGTCGCGGTAGATGTCGCGCATGGTACGAATCATCAAATCGCTGTCTTCGTAGATGCTGATCGGCGAGTGATATTTCTGGACTCGGCGGACGAGCACTTTCCACAAGCGGACAAGGTAGTCGAGATCGCGTTGCAAATCGGCGGCGTCACGTTCGAGACCGGCGGTACGGATGATGAAGCCCAAGCCCGGCGGCGGTTGCAGCGTGTTGAGGATCTTCCGCATCTTGCGGCGGCTGTCGTCGTCTTCGATTTTGCGGCTGACCCCAACTCGTGCGAGGCCGGGCATCAGCACCAGGTATCGGCCGGGGATGCTGACGTACGTCGAGAGGGTCGGACCCTTTGTGCCGATCCCCTCCTTGATGACTTGCACGAGCACTTCGCTGCCGCGCTTGAAGATGTTCTGAATCGGCGGCTTGTTGCGGACGCTCCGTTCGTTGAACGGACGACGACCGCGGCCCTCTTCTTCGCGTTCGGGAACGAGATGTTTGTAGTACTGATACTCAACATCGCTGACATGCAGGAAGCCGTTGCGGCCGACGCCGAAATCGACGAAAGCGGCCTGAATACTCGGCTCGATGTTGACGACTCGGCCTTTGTAGATGTTGCCGGCGAAGCTCTCGACGCTGTTGCGTTCGACGTAGAGTTCTTCCAGCACGCCGTCCTCAATGATGGCGATGCGGCTCTCTTCCGGCTGCAGGACATTGACGAGCATTTCTTTCTTCATGGAGCACCCTTTGAGTTCTGCGGGTGCGGCTCGTTGTGTCTGTCGGCGTTGTTGCTGTGCGGAGTGTGGCGACCTGCTCGAATGCCGGAGACGGACGAGCGCGTCCGTCTGTGTGTTCGCTGAGTCGTCGCGGATCGCTCGCGCGTGTGACGCGCGAGGCGGTGGAAGCGGCGATCGGTGTTCGGCGTTTTGGCTGCGGCGTTCGTCGGTTACTCGAACGGGGTGGGCCAGCGAGCGGGGTCGGCAATGTTGAGCACGGCGGTTCGTCGAGAAACGAAGGCAGCTCGCGGAACAGCCCACTTCCGCCGCGTCGCAACGCGGAACAGGAAGTTTCGACTTCCGGAGCCGTCATGGCCGCGAGCTTTTCAGCTTCGGCCAATCTCGGCGAAAAACAGACGCCTTGAGAACGAGCACGCACCCTAGTGAGTCCGGTAGGACGGTCCGCCCTCGGCGGATTGCCCGTCTTCTTCTTTCAAGAAACTGTGTTCGGTGTTGTTCGGGGTCGGGCAGGAGTGCCCAACCTACGGAAACTTCAGTGACCAAGCTGCGGACAAATTTTGGAAAGTTCGCCTTGCAGGTAGTTGTCGACTCCGCGCGACAGGCCGAGCCATTCAGCATGAGTCGCGATGTCTTTGGCTTTCGGGATCGTCAGCCGGCGGATGACGGCCTTCAGTTCGGGGATTGAATGCGGCGTGACGCTGATCCGTCGAATCCCCAAGCCGATCAGCAGTGGGAGAAACTTCGGATCGGAACTCATCTGACCGCAAACCGTCACGGGGACTTTGCGGTCGGACTTTTCGGCGGCATCCACGACCATGCGGATCAAGCGCAAGATCGCGGGGTCGCCGGTGCGATACTGACTGGAGACGGCCGGATCGCCGCGGTCCACGGCGAGGGTGTATTGGATTAGGTCGTTCGTGCCAATGGAGAAGAAATCGACCTCGGTCGCAAAATGGTCCGCCAGAATCGCGGCCGACGGCACTTCGACCATCATTCCGAGCGGCATCTCCCGTTGAAACGGCACACCGGCTTCTTCGAGATCATCCATCACGTCGCGGACCACCATCTTCGCCTGCCGGAACTCGTACAGCGACGAAACTAGCGGAAACATGATCTTCACGCTGCCGGGCGGAGCGTTCGCCGCCGCTCGCAGGATCGCTCGAAGCTGCGTCTTGAAGCCTTCGATGTATTGCAAGCTCAGCCGGATGCTGCGGAGGCCGAGAGCCGGATTCGGGACTTCAGCGAGCACTCCGTTGGAGGTTGGGATCTTGTCCGCGCCGAGGTCCAGCGTGCGGATGACGCACTCTCGGCCGCCAAGATCGTCAATGACTCGGCAGTAGGCTTGATAGTGGTCTTCCTCGGACGGCTCGACATCGCGGCCGAGGTACAGGAACTCGGTGCGGTACAGCCCGATGCCGTCCGCGCCGCGTTCGAGGCAGTGCTCGGTCTCGGTCGGGAATTCGATGTTCCCGAGCAATTGGATCCGTTCGCCGTCGGCGGTGATCGGTTCGGCGGTGCGATCGACTTCCAGAGCCGCGTAATTTGCGTCGCTTTTCTTCTGAGCCTCACGCCGCTCGGCGATGACCGACTCGACGGGGTTGACGATCACCTCGCCCCGATCGCCGTCGATGATGACGATGTCGCCGCTGTTGACCTCGGACAAGAAGTCGCCGACGCCCACGACCGCTGGCAGTTCGAGCGCGCCTGCGAGGATCGCTGTGTGACTTGTCGGCCCGCCGACTTCGGTCGCGAAGCCGAGCACGAATTCCTTCTTGAGATTCGCCGTCTCGCTGGGAGTCAGATTGTGCGCGAGGATGATTGCCGACTCGGAGAGGTCCGACAGTTCTTGCCGCCGCTTGCCGAGCAATTGCCGCAGCAACCGGTTCTTCAAGTCGTAGATATCCTGCGCCCGCTCGGCGTGATAGCGACTGCCCAGGTCGGAAAAGAGCTTCGCGTACTTGTTGAGGACGATGTCGCACGCCCGCTCCGGCGTGTTGGTTTCGATGCGAATCAGCCGCTCAATCTCGCTGACCAATTCCGGCGACCGAGCCATCAAGAGGTGTGCCCCAAAGATCGCCCCCAGTTCGCTACCGAGCCGCTCGGTGGCAACCCGCTGATTTTCTTCGATGTCGGCACAGACCGCGTCGAGCGCCCCGTGAAACCGATCAATCTCCGCGTCAATTTCCGCTTTGCTCGTGTAGTGCCGCTGGACTTTGAAGTTCTCGGCCCCAAACAACACCGCTGGCCCGATCGCCACTCCCGGCGACACCGCAATTCCGCGTTTGACCAACATATTGCTCACGGAGCACCGACTCACATTCCCTAGAAACCGGCTTTCAAACTCGCCCGAATTTACTCAATCCCAATAAAATCTCTGAACACACCGCGAGGCGTCCCGCCACGCTGACTCCTCGACTGCCGGCCACCATTTGAGTGTGCATCCCTCAAGGATGCCAGCGCGCCGCGGGTGACGAATGCGACAGCGATGTCCCGTTTCGACAGCGGCACGGCCGAAACTCGGCAGTCAAGCGGCTCACTCGGCGAAGTTCGACTCGAACAACTGCACGATCTTGGACAACACTTCGTCGGCGTCGTTGCCCGAAACGATCACTTCGAGCTGATCTCCAAAATCGGCCATGCCCATCAGATCGAAAATGTTCTTGGCATCGGCAAGCTTCGAACCGTTGCGAATGCGCACGTCACAACTGAAGCCGTTCACCAGCTTCACCAGCTTCGAGCACGGCACCAAATGCAGGCCGTGTTCCAGCCTGACAGTCACGGTGCGCGAGACGGATTGTCCGTCCATCGAAAAGTCCCAAGGCGCTGGTGCCGAAGCGTGAATGGTCTCCGCCACAGCTCAGCCGAGTTGATTGTTGTCTGCCTCGTTCAGCAGTGTGAGCACTTCGTCCTTGGTCTTCGCCTGTTTCAAAAAGTTGCAGAAGTTGTGATTTCGAAGGTGTCGCGAGATGTTCTCCAAACCGCGAAGATGATCTCCCGGACGATCCGGAGGCGAGACCAACAAGAACATGATGTGAACCCGTCCGCCGTCGAGGCTTTGAAAGTCCACTCCGTCCTTCACCAACGCGATCGCCGCCACCAACTTGGCAACCGACGCATGTTTCGTGTGCGGCACAGCCACTCCATTGCCGATGCCCGTCGAGCCTAATTCTTCACGCTTCAGGATCGCCGCAACGATCCCCTCTTCGCTGTCTGCGGCAATCACCCCGGCACCTTTGAGCGCAATCACCAACCCACGAATCGCACCCTCTTTGGTCGTCACCTGCAAATCGGGAACGATCGCATCGGACACAACAAAATCCATCAACTTCATGAAAGAAACTCCTCTCGAAACGTTGAGCAGGCAGCGCACCTGATTGGATCTCGCGCGGACCCAACAGGCAAGTCGCCGATGCGACGTGCTAAGTCGGGAAAACCATCTCAGGAATCACTCTTCGTCGGCCGGATTCTTGGCCAGTTCATGCCGGTGGTGATTCTGCACCTTTTCTTTGTACTTGTGAATTTGCTGTTCGATTTTGTGATACGTCCGGTCGAATGCGACCAGAGCCTCCGCGTCCTCGTCGTGAGCCACGAAGTCGTGCTTGTGCTCGGCATCGACGAGGATTTCGACTTTGGCGTGGGTGTTTTCAAAGCTGATCGTCACGTTGATGGCAGTGATGCGTTCAAAGTAGGTCAGCAGCTTTTCGACTTTCCCGGCCATGTAGGCCCGCACGTCGTCTTTGACGTGCCCGTGACGGCAAGTGATTTCCACATGCACGGTGCATTCTCCTGGCGTGTTAATTTGTGATGACTAGGCGAGATTCTATCGGGGCTGTATCCGCAGCCACAAGTAGCCATCTTGAAGCGACCTCGAACTACGCTTGATCCAACGCTTGTCGCAGGTCTTCGACCAAGTCATCGGGGCTCTCGATGCCGACCGAAAGGCGAATCGTTTTCTCGGTGATGCCGGCCGCGAGACGAGCTTCCGGCGACATCGAAGCATGGCTCATTGTCTCCGGATAGGCGATCAGCGATTCGACGCCCCCCAGCGATTCGGCCATCTGAAACAGTTTAGTCTGCATCATCATCTTTTCGGCCTGAGCACGTCCGCCCTTGATGTCAAAGCTGAGCATCGCTCCGAATCCGCGCTGCTGCCGCTTTGCCAATTCGTAATGTGGGTGACTCGGCAGTCCGGGGTAATAGACTCGTTCCACCTTCGGGTGCTCAGCCAGCATCTTGGCCACCGCCATCGCGCCGCGTTGATGAGCTTCCATTCGCGGCCCCAGCGTCTTGATCCCGCGCAGCACCAGCCACGCATCGAACGGCGAGCAGGCCAAACCGAGAGCGTTGTGAATGTACGCAATTCGCTCAGCGTGAACCTGATGCCGAGTCACGACCGCTCCGCCGACGACATCCGAATGCCCGTTGAGATACTTCGTCGTCGAGTGGACCACGATGTCCACGCCGAACTCGAACGGTCGTTGCAGGTACGGCGATAAAAACGTGTTGTCCGCGATCGTGACCGCGCCGGCCTCTTTCGCAATCGCGGCTACCCCCGCCAAGTCCACCAGATTGAGCAGCGGATTGCTGGGTGTCTCGATCCAAATCCCCTTCGTCTGCGGAGTCAGAGCCGCTCGCACGTTGGCTAGATCGCTCATGTCGACAAACGAGAACTTCAACTCGTAGTCCGGCAGAACTTTCGAGAACAACCGAAACGTCCCGCCGTAAATGTCGTGCCCGGCGATGATGTGATCGCCCGACTTGAAGAGGTACATCGCACAAGTGATCGCCGACATGCCCGTGCTGGTGGCTCGGCAGTCGATACCCCCTTCGAGCGCCGCGATGCTCTGCTCCAACGCCTGCCGAGTCGGATTCCCCGACCGCGTGTAGTCGAAGCCCTTGTTGGTTTCCAAATCGATCCACCGAAACGTCGAGGTCGGATAAATCGGCGTGATGCAGCTATTGAACGACGGGTCTTTGTCGACTCCGACGTGAACGCACTTCGTTTCAAATTGCATGGTTCCCAGTTCCCGGTCAATGAATCAAACTCGCAGAATGCACGGGAGATAGCGTACCCGGTCGCAATCGCGGCTCGCAAACTAACCCGAAGCGTCAGCGAGGGCGAGCGCTTCAAACCGCAATGACCTGGAGCGAGAACGTCTCGAAACGTCCGCCCTCGCTGACGCTTCGGGTTGGTTTCAGCAGTCTTTGTGGGAGTTGCTCGTAGACAGTGAGAAACTTACGGTGAGCCAACCGGAACCCAAACTCGAGGACGGACCTCATGCCCACGAAACGACGCCGAGCTGCTGGATGGATGGTGGTGTGCCTCAGCCTTGTCGCGAGACAAGCCCGCGCCGCTGACACGCCTTCGTTTGAACGCGAGGTTCGGCCGATCTTGTCGCGGTACTGCTTCAAGTGTCACGGCCCCGACGAGGGACAGCGGCAGAGCGGCCTGCGACTCGATGTTCGCGAATCCGCGATCCAATCCGCCGAAAGCGGCAAGTCGGCGATCATGCCGAACAAGCCGAATTCGAGCGAACTAATCCGCCGCATTCATCTCGCCGACGGCTCCGAAGAAAAAATGCCGCCCGCATCGACCAAGTTTGAACTGACCACCGAGCAGCGCGACATCCTCAAACGCTGGATCGCCAGCGGCGCGGAATATCGGCCGCACTGGGCCTTCGTCGCACCGAAGCGGCCGGTGCTCCCGAAAGTGCGCGACACGAGTTGGCCACGCAACGGCATCGACCGATTCGTGCTCGCGCGGCTGGATTCGGAAGGACTCAAGCCGTCGCCGCCAGCGGATCGGCACACGCTCGCGCGGCGCGTATTCCTCGACTTGATCGGCGTCCCACCGACTCCGGCCGAGGTCGATCTGTTTGTCAACGATTCGTCGCCTGATACCTACGAGCAACTCGTCGATCGACTGCTCGCGTCGCCGGCCTACGGCGAGCGATGGGCGCGGCGCTGGCTCGATCTCGCCCGGTACGCCGACACGAACGGCTACGAGAAGGACCGTGCTCGCAGCGTTTGGCCGTACCGCGATTGGGTCATCAATGCGATCAACGCCGACATGCCGTTCGATCAATTCACGATCAACCAACTCGCCGGCGACATGCGACCCAACGCGACCGTCGAGCAACGCATCGCGACCGGCTTTCATCGCAACACGATGCTCAACGAAGAGGGGGGCATCGACCCGCTGGAGTTTCGTTTCCACGCGATGACCGACCGTGTCGCGACCACCGGCTCGGTCTGGTTGGGGCTGACGATTGGCTGTGCTCAGTGTCACACGCACAAGTACGACCCGATCACGCACACCGATTACTACCGCTTCTTCGGCTTACTCAACAATGCCGAGGAACCGGAACTCGACATCCCGGTTCCGGAACTTGTCGCGAAGCAAACTGAGATTGACCTTCGCATCGCCAAACTCGAAGCCGACCTGCCGAATCGGTTCCCGCTGCAAGACGAATTCACTTGGGCTCCGCTCAAGCCGATCGCCGTGAAGACCGTCAGCGGCGCGACGGCCGAGATTCAATCGGACGCTAGCGTGTTCGTCAGCGGCACGAATCCCGAAACCGATTCGATCGAGATTCAGCTCGACAGCGATTTGCGAGACGTCGCCGCGATTCGGCTGGAGGCCTTGATCGACGACAAACTGCCGAGCAAAGGCCCCGGCCAAACTCCGCACGGCAACTTCGTGCTCAGCGAGATCACCGCGTCGATCGTGACTCGCGATGTCCCGGGCGAAGTGCAGTCGCTCAAATTCTCACACGCCTCGGCCGATTTCTCGCAAGACAAGTTCGACGTGGCTCAAGCCATCGATGGCAACACGAAGACCGGTGGCTGGGCGATTCACGGCCCCGGCACTTGGAACGTCAACCGTACTGCGACGTTCGTCCTCGCGCAGCCGAGCGGCTTCGCGGACAAGCCGGCTCGCTGGACGATCAAGCTCGAACAACAGCACGGCATGAAGCACACGCTCGGCAAGTTTCGAATCAGCCTCGGCCGACGCAACGCTGCGAGCGGCTCCGACGGCGAGCGTCGGAAGCAGCACTTCGACCAGAAGTACGCGGCGTGGCTGGCGGAGACTCAGAAGTCGCTGATCCGCTGGGAGACGCCGCAGATCGTCGCCGCGACCAGCAACCTGCCGCTGCTGACGGTCGAGGACAACGGCGTCGTCTTCGTCAGTGGCGACATGTCGAAAAGCGACTTGTATGAACTGACGCTGAAGTCGAGCCTGAAAGAAATCGTCGCCGTCCGCCTCGAGGCCCTGCCGGACGACCGTCTGCCAAAGCACGGCCCCGGCCGAATCTACTACGAAGGCCCGTTCGGCGACTTCTTCCTGAGCGACATCGCGCTGACGGTCGGAGAGACACCGCACCGGTTCGCTCGCGCGACGCAGACGTTCGCCGCTGGCAACAGCAACGCGATGGCCGCGCTCGATGACAACAAACAGACCGGATGGTCGATCAACGGCGGACAAGGCAAGCCACACACCGCCGTCTTTCAGCTCGCCGAGCCGCTCAAGAACGACGGCCCGTTCCGCCTGCGAATGTTGTTTGAACGTTACTACGCCCCCGGCCTGGGCAAATTCCGCGTTTCCGTGACGAACGATCCGCGAGCGGTCGAGGCTCCGATCCTGCCCGCTGACGTCATTGCCGAACTCGACCAGTTCGCGGCCACGAATCCGTTGACGCTCAAGTCCGTCGTCAAGCAGTTTTGCGCGACCGCACCGGAACTCTCGAGCGCGAGACAAGAGATCGAGACACTCCGTGCTCAGCGACCAGCACTGCCGACATCGCTGGTCCTGCAAGAACGCCCCGCGAGCAATCCGCGTCCGACGCATCGGTACCATCGCGGTGAGTTCTTGCAACCGAAGGAGGGTGTGGAGGCAAACGTCCCATCGTTCTTGCCTCCACTGCCGAACGGTCTGCAACACAATCGAGCTGCGTTGGCTCAATGGCTCGTCTCGTCGGAAAACCCACTGACCGCGCGGGTCACCGCCAATCGTCACTGGGCCACGTTCTTCGGCAAGGGCTTGGTTCGCACCCAGGAGGACTTCGGTTTTCAAGGAGCGCTACCAACGCATCCGGAGTTGCTCGATTGGCTGGCAACGGAGTTCGTAGGTCAGGCTTCCCAGCCTGACTCGAACGCTTCATCGACGTCGAACGCAAATCGAGTCAGGCTGGGAAGCCTGACCTACTCGCTCAAACGCCTGCACCGACTGATCGTCACCAGCGCAACCTATCAGCAGTCGAGCCGCGTCACGCCGGAGTTGTTGCGTCGCGATGCGAACAACGAACTGCTCGCGCGAGGCCCGCGCTTCCGAGTCGAAGCCGAGGCCGTGCGCGATTCGTTGCTGAGCGTCAGCGGACTGCTCGGCCGCAAGCTCGGCGGGCCGAGCGTCTTTCCGCCGCAGCCGGCGAACATCACGACCGAAGGGACTTACGGGCAGCTCGCCTGGAAGGTCAGCGAGGGGCTCGATCGGCATCGCCGCAGCCTCTACACGTTTGCGAAACGGACCGCGCCGTTCGCGATGTTCACGACGTTCGACGCTCCCAGCGGCGAGGCGTGCGTCTGCCGCCGCGAAGTCTCGAACACGCCGCTGCAAGCGCTGACGTTGCTCAATGACGTCGTCTTCCTCGAAGCGTCACAAGCCCTCGGCCGTCAATTCGCGGCGTTGCCGAGCAACGATGACGCGCGACTCGCCGAACTCTTCCGCCGCTGCCTCACGCGACCTCCCACCGATGCGGAGATCGCGCTGTTGAGCCGCTTCCTCAAGACTCAGCGCGAACGTCTCGCCACGAAGGAACTCGACGCCGCAACGCTCGCAGGTCCGGGCGAGGGAGATGCCAGCGAACGCGCCACCTGGTCGCTCGTCGCGCGAGCATTGTTGAACTTGGACGAAGCCGTCACGAAGGATTGATGCAGTGTCGGTCGAGATTCAAGCCGGAGGCTTGATAGCGATTAGCCGGTGGTTGAGCGCAGCGACACCACCGGACACGTTGGGGCGAATCGTTATTGATCCCGGAGGGATCACAGCGGACTGCTCAAACGGCTGGCACCCCTGCCGGGGTGCGGTTGCATCACAATCGTGAACCGGTGGTGTCGCTGCGCTCGACCACCGGCTAATGGCTGTGAACCCTTTGGGTTCAATCCCCGACGAGGCGACGACTACGCCAAGATTCGCTTCATCCCTTCGGTCAGCACGTCGTCGATCTCTGGTTCGCAGAAGGCGACGCTGACTTCGTAGCCGCCGTTGGGGTATTCCTCTTTGACCGGGATGTACCACGGGCCGCCGTCGCCGTAGGCCGAGGTGCAGACGAAATGGTCTTTCGCGATGCTCTGGGCGCGGAGTTGGTATTCGATGAACGACTCGGCGGGGAGATGCAGCAGCTTCACGCCGCCCAGGTGCAGCGAACTGAGCACGATCGGGATCCGTTTCTCGACGCGATGCAGCCACGACAGCATGTACGACGGGCGGTTGCGGTTCACGACGGCGTTGGTCTTCGTCGAGATTTGTTGAGCGATCATCTCGGCGTGCAGCGATGAGCGGGGCGGCGGCAGAATTTCCGCGGTCTTCCAGGCGAGCTTTTCGGACTTCAGTTCGGCTCGTTCGAGTTTCGCTTCCGACGCGACGATGCCGTCGTACACGCGCTTCGTCAGGATCGGCCGCACGGTTTTCGAGCCATCGTTGTACTTGCCGGCCGAGACGTTGCCCGCGCAGCCGGTGAAGTAGACGTGCAGGCAATCCGGCTCGTCCTGCTGCCGCTGGTTGCGAGCCAATCCGGCGAAGTCGCTGGTGGCTCGGCCGTCGGCGTAGTAGCTCATCGGGTGCGTCGCGTAGTAATGCATTGAGGCGATCTTTTTGTCGCCGTCGAAGAACGCGACGGTCTTCAGGAACGGGTCGATCAGTCCGTCCGGCAACGCGATCAGTTTCGGATCGGTACAGGCACTGCCGCGCATCGCCAGGACTTTGCCGGTCTCGTCCCGATGGACTCGGCGGTTTGAGGCGACCCCTTCGATCTTCCCCTGTCCCCAGCCGATGTGCGTCACGGGGCGCGCTTGCTTGATCGACCTTTCGATCGCCGCTCGGCCTGTATCGAGGCAGCGCTTGAAGAAGTCGAGATCGACGATGTGCGGCAGATCACCCTCGGCGGCGACAAGTCGCTCGGCTTCGAGACACGCGAACGGCGCGTTGTGCTGATGCACGCAATGCACGGCCACTCGATCCGCCGTCGTTCCCGCTGCTTGAGCCAACGCCGTCCGCCACTCGACGTGAGCCTCATTCAGTAGCCCCGTCCAATCGACCGCACACAACACGATCGGCTTGCCTGCTCCCAGCAGCACGACTCCGACCGCTTCGAGCGCATCGTCCACGACCTCAATCGGCTTGATCCACCCGCCGCAACAAGAATGCCCGATCGGCGGCGTGACATCGAACTTGAACGGAGCGATGTGCAGCCCACCGGCGTTGATCTCGGCGGCGTGGAGCGCTTGGCTGACTGACAAGGACCAGCCGGCAGCGGTTGTGAGCACGGTTTCTTTGAGAAAGTCGCGGCGAGAGAAGTTGTTCATGGCGAATCAGTCCTGTGATTGCGTTCGTAGCCCGGACGCTTACGTCCGATCGACGTCGCGGCGTTGTAATCAAGCACCAAGCCGTACCGCGACCGTGATGGCTTGTTTATTGGCCAACTTTAGGTCGCGTTTTTGCCAGCGTGTTGGGTGATGTGCCGGAAGAAAAGCGAGTTACGATCTATGCCACCCTGCTACGCCGATACGTCTATTCGTCAAGAACAAGAAGCGAAAAATGGGATTGGACCGATGAGGATCGGGTGAAGGCGTTGCAATATTTTCAGATCCCAGACGCACAAACGTTGGATCGAGTTTCCGAAACAAATCTGATTCCCGAATTGGAACCAACTCCGCCTGACATGGGCATGAGTTTGGACAACTCTGTATCGCAAACGAGTGACTCAACTCCATCCAATGTCGATGACCAAGATGCACTCTTCGCCGAGGTGGAAAGTGAAATTGCTCTCTCGAAGGCGGCTTCGATCCCGCGAACGACGAAGACGCAAGGCATCGCGTCATTCGTGGGATGGTCCAGCGCCGTGGTCAGCCGCAGTTCCGTGCGAGTGTGCTCGCGGCATACAGGAATCGGTGTGCGGTCACGAAGTGCAGTGTTGTTGAAGTTCTCGAAGCAGCTCACATCGCCCCGTATAACGGCGAGCAAACAAATGACCCTCGCAACGGCCTTCTATTAAGAGCCGACATCCATCTACTCTTCGATCTGAATTTGATTGGCATCAACCCAAAGACAATGAAGATCGTGCTGTCTGAAAAAGTGAAGATGTCGAAGCTTTACCAGAGCTATGACGACCAATCTCTGCGATTGCCTGACAAACCACATGAGCATTGTCGCCCGTATGTGAAGTGTCTCGAATTGCGTTGGGACAGATTTTGCAAAACCAATGGAATCGCGGGTGGCCCAGTTTCGTAGAGCGCATGTGTGTCCCACATCGGCTGAGCGGCGATTGAAAAGGATGCGAGACTGTGAAATACGTCGCGGAACTTGCCCATGTGCGCGAAGTCTCGCTGCTTGGCTCGACGGACTTGGGGTTTTGGGCGGAGCGGCTCAGGGTCGAGGGTTTGGCTCCGGTGGAACACGCAGGCCGGGCGCGAGTGGTGGTGGCGTGCGACTCGAAGTTCTTCGGCGTGCGGTTTCGTGAACTGAGATTTTCCGTTTTCGTTCGCCGGCCTGACGCGAGCGGCGGAGTCGGGAGACCCGCGCCGAACGTGGTCGGGCAAGAGTGCCCAACCTCCGCAATCCGCCTTTGGCGGACTCGACGGCTTGCGGCTCTACGGCATCCACTTTCCCGACGTGCATCTGGGAAACATCCGCGTCAGGAAATGACGACGATGTTGCGCGAGGACGCCGAGCGCGGCAGGATTTGACTATGTGCAAAACACTGCATGGCATCGTTGCTCAATAAGCTCCTCGACCCACCCCTTTCAAGGTCGTCACTTCGATGGTTTCTTGTTGGATTGGTGTGGTGATTTCTTGGCGAGGAGTTTGGCGGTGGAGACGTGGTGGTTTGTCTTGCCGCTGGTTTGTTTGGGGCGCGGTTTCTTGGGACCGCGTTTGCGTT
>CAMDPK010000119.1 GCA_945904015.1 Candidatus Kuenenia stuttgartensis
CCGCCGCTCCGCTGGGCACGGCATCACAATGCCGCCGCACAAGTTCTCGACAACGTGTCACCAACCGCTGATCCTTCAGCCGTATTTCGATTCCATCCAGCGATGGCTACCGAGTTTAATGACTTGTGTAGATACCAATGAGCTTGCCTCGGTGGTTTTTGGGCCTTTGCACTACGCTGTTTGACTCGTAGTGCAAAGGCCCGTTTCCACCGAGGCAAGCTCGGTGGGGTTTGTGCCATCCTCACCCGTGCGCGGCAATAGACCCCGATGACGCTTACGACACGGATCGCTGGCCGTGCATTCCGTGTCATCCGTGCCCCGCACTGTTTATTCTCCGTACGCGAGTTTTTTCAAACATCAGGAGTCAGCCGCCCATGAGTCAGTCGAAAATCTGCCGCTGGGGCATTCTCGGAACGGCGGGCATTGCCCGGAAGAATTGGGATGCGATCAAGAACGCCGGCAACGCGACGCTGATCGCCGTGGCCAGCCGCTCGACCGAGCGTGCTCAGCAATACATCGACGAATGCCAGTCCTGTGCTCCGCACTCACCGCCCCCGCGAGCGATCGGCAGCTACGAAGGCTTGTTGACGGCCAATGACGTCGATGCCGTTTACATCCCGTTGCCGACCGGTATCCGCAAGGAGTGGGTGATCCGCGCGGCTGAAGCGGGCAAGCACGTCATGGTCGAGAAGCCGGTGGGCTGCAACGCGGCCGACGTCGCCGAAATGATCGCCGCTTGCCGCCAGCACAACGTGCAATTCATGGACGGCGTGATGTTCATGCACAGCGCGCGGCTCGCGAAGCTGCGCGAGGTGCTCGACGACGGGGAGAGTGTTGGCCGCATCCGCCGCATCTCGTCCACCTTCAGCTTTGCTGGATCGGAGGACTTTCAACAGGGCAACATCCGAGCCAGCGGCGAACTCGAACCGCTCGGCTGTCTGGGAGATCTCGGCTGGTACACGATCCGCTTCACACTCTGGACGCTGAACTATCAGATGCCTCGCCGAGTCAGTGCGCGGATGCTGTCGCAATCGCATCGTCCCGACAGCAAGCTGGACGTGCCGATGGAATTTTCGGCCGAGCTGTTCTTCGACGGCGGCGTCTCAGCGACGTTTTACAACTCGTTCCTGACCGAAAACCAGCAGTGGGCAATCATCGCCGGGAGCAAAGGCTTCGCTCAGGTCAGCGATTACGTGCTGCCGTTCGTCGGCTGCGAGTCGGCCTTCACAATCCACAAGGCGGCGTTTCACGTCGATGGCTGCGACTACAGCATGGAAGAGCACACTCGCCGACATGCCGTTTACGAATACAGCAACAACGCTCCGTCGGCTCAGGAATCGAACCTGTTCCGCAATTTTTCGGAACTGGTTCTGTCGGGCAAGCCGAATCTTTTTTGGCCGGACATCTCGTTGAAGACTCAGCAAGTCATGGATGCTTGCCTGGCATCGGCTCGGCAGGACGGCAAGACGATTGAGTTGTAGACCGGACGCCTACGTCCGGTCATTGGATAGTTCGGACGTGGGCGTCCGAACTACTTCACTTCCGGGGTCGCCCCATGAGCAACGCACCCGAACTTCATACCGAACGGCTCGTGCTGCGCGAGTGGCGGGATGCGGATCTCGATCCCTTCGCCGCGTTGAACGCCGACCCGGAAGTGATGCGGTTCATGCCCAAACTGCTCAGCCGCGATGAGTGCGCGGCGAGGATTCAGAGCTTCCGCGACCACTTCCGCGATCACGGATTCGGATTGTGGGCCGTCGAAGTTCGCGGTTTGGCTCCGTTCGTCGGATTTGTCGGCCTGAACATTCCTCGATTCGAGGCTCCTTTCATGCCGAGTGTGGAAATCGGTTGGCGGCTGGCTCACGAGGCGTGGGGCAACGGCTTCGCGACCGAGGCCGCGCGGGCCGTGATCGCGTTTGGTTTCAACGAACTCGCCTTGCAGGAAATCTTGTCGTACACCGTGCCGGAGAATGTTCGCTCGCGCCGCGTCATGGAGCGACTCGGCATGCGGCACGATCCGGCCGGAGACTTCGACCATCCGTTGCTTGCGGAAGGACATCCGCTGCGAAAGCATGTGCTGTATCGACTCCCGCGTCCTGTCGATGGCCTGTAGCTCCGGTCCAGCCCTTCTCCCCTTGGGAGAAGGTGGCCGAAGGCCGGATGAGGGAGTCAAATGTGTTTGGCTCCCTCACCCCGGCCCTCTCCCAAAGGGAGAGGGAGAACAACAAGACCACGTCCCGCCTACGCGAAAGGTGTCCCATGAGAATCACTCGTTTGATGTTGCTCGGCTTCGCCATGTTATCGCTGTGGGCTGTGGCGCAAGTTGCGGAGGCCCAGGTCCGCCGGCCCAACATCCTGCTGATCTACGCCGACGATCAGTCGTACAAAACAGTGGGCTGTTATCCCGAATCGTGGCCGTGGGTCCGCACTCCGAACATCGACGCGCTGGCTAAGACCGGCGTGCGATTTCAAGGGGCCTACCTCGGTTCGTGGTGCATGCCCTCGCGAGCCACGCTGCTGACCGGCCGGCACCCGCATGGCATCGAGTCGATGCGCATGGAAGGCACCTATCCCGGCAGCACCTACGACCCGAAGCAAACACCCTTCTGGCCGAGTGTGTTTCGTAAGCAAGGCTATCACACGGCTCAGATCGGCAAGTGGCACACTGGGACCGATCCGGGCTTCGGCCGCGATTGGGACTATCAAATCGTCTGGAACCGGCCGAGACATCCCGACAACGCTGGCAACTACTACGACAAGCAGATGCTGTCGTTCAACGGCGGTGAGCCGAAGCTGGTCGAAGGCTACTCGACCGACAACTACACGAAGTGGGCCTGCGAGTACATCCGCGGCGAGCATCGCGCCGCGGACAAGCCGTGGTACTTGTGGCTGTGCTACGGAGCCGTGCATGGCCCGTCCATTCCGGCCAAGCGGCATCTCGGCTCGTACAAGGATGGGAAGGTTCCCTCGCCTGCGGACATCTTCGGACCACGGCCGGGGAAGCCAGCGTATCTCGACAAGACGCAGGCCTGGGTCAAAGGGCCTGATGGTTTGCCCGTGACCGGCAAGAGCGGCGAAGCCTTCGGCGACGAAAGCAGCAAGAAGGCGAAGACTCACGCCGAGTGGGTGCATCAAGTCAACGAGTGCGTGCCAGCGATTGACGAGGGAGTTGGCCAAGTCATGGCGGCTTTGCGAGAGTCGGGCCAGTTGGAAAACACGCTCGTGATCTACACCGCCGATCAAGGCTTCTCGATGGGCGAGCATGGCTTTCGCACGAAGCTCGCGCCGTATGACGCCAACTATCGCTCGCCGTTGATCGTCAGCCGTCCCGGCACGATCCCTCAAGGCAAAGTCTGCCAGCACACGGTCAACGGAACGGATCTCGTCGTGACGTTCTTCAAGCATGTCGGACTCGAACTGCCGTGGACGATGCACGGCCGAGACATCTCGCCGCTGCTGCTTAATCCAGAAAGCACCGAGTGGAGTCACCCGACGCTCTACGAGCACGTCGGTCACGACTATGGCTCTGATGTCACCAAAGTGCTGCGGGGCGAACCGAGTCACGCCGAGCACAACAACGTCCCGTGGTACGTCGCTCTGCATCACGGCCAGAAGAAATACATTCGCTACCTCGCCCCGAATGTCGATCCGCCGGAGGAACTGTACGACCTCGCCGCCGACCCCGAAGAACTGACGAATCTCGCGGCCCGGCCGGATCAGCGAGCGACGTTGGAACGGCTCCGGCAAACAGCAATCTCGGAGCTGCGTCGCACGGAGTCGAGATTCCTCGACCACTTGCCGCCCGTCGCACGTTGAAGCTCACATCGAAAAAGAAAAACCCGCGAGGACACTTGTCCGCGCGGGGCTGAGATTTCTTCACGCTGATTCGGCACCGAGCAAAAACTACTTGCCGGCCAGCGGTTCTTTCTTCTCGGTGATGACCGGCCAAGGCGGCTGGTTATCCGGGCTGCACATGTCTTTGTTGAGTTGAATGTAGTCCTTCCACTGCTCCGGCAAGTTGTCCTCGTGGAAGATCGCTTCCACCGGGCATTCCGGGACGCAAGCTTCGCAGTCGATGCACTCGTCGGGGTGGATGACCAACATCGACTCCCCTTCATAGAAGCACTCGACCGGGCAAACGACTACGCAATCGGTGTACTTACAGTTGAAACAAGGTTCGGCAACGATGTGAGCCATGATCTCCCTTTTGTTCAGTTTCGCCGCGAGTCGATCCCGTCGAATCGGCAACCAAGATGCAGTTCCAAACGCACAGACTGGTGATCGGCCGCCGCATCGTTCGGCCACAGTCTTTTCTCCGCCCACGGCGGAGATTTTTTGCCTCGCCGCGGTGAGCACCTCTTCTGATCCAGCGAAAGCGCGGCGATGTTAGGAGTGCTCATTTTGAGTGTCAAGCACGACATTTTGAGTGATCTGTCACGGCTTGGTGCCGGCAAAATGGGGCACCGCGAGAGTTCCTGAAGAGTGTGGTGCGAGGCACGAGACGACTATCATGGCCCGACCAACACGAGACCGTTTTTCTCGAAGGGCTGACACATGGCGAACTCTTCCGACGCGAATCCCGCGAGTTCCATTCCGAAAACTCCGGCGACCCCTGCGGCTCCGATGCGTCCCGCAAACACGTCAATCAATGAGACCGTGTTGATGCCGACGTCCTCCGGAGAAACCTACTCGCTCAACGACGCGAAACCGACCTCTTCGTCGGAACTCGACTGGAACGCGGCAACCGCTCCGGTGACGAGTCGATCGAACTCCGAAAACGCCGCGTCGGCGAAACGGTCGGCCAAGAAATCTGGCTGGGTGTTGGTCGGCTGCAATCTGCTGGTGTTCGTGTCCAGCGTCTGCGTGATGGTCTTGGAATTGACCGCCTCGCGGCTGATCGCGAAGCATGTGGGGAACTCGCTCTACACCTGGACTTCGGTGATCGGCGTGGTGTTGGCCGGAATCACGATCGGCAACTTTTTGGGAGGCTGGCTTGCGGATCGAGCCGCGCCGAGCAAGCTGCTCAATTGGCTGTTCCTGATCGCCAGCATCCTCTGCATGAGCGTGCTGTGGCTGGATGGGATCGCGAGCAATCAACAGCGTCCGGACAGCGTGAGCTGGCCGACCTGGGTCGTGTGCATCGTGGGCATGGTATTTTTCTTGCCGTCGATGGCTCTGGGAACGATCTCGCCGGTCGTCGCCAGTCTGGCGTTGTCGCAGAGCCACAAGGTCGGAAAGACCGTTGGCAACGTTTACGCTTGGGGCGCGCTCGGCTCGATCATCGGCACGTTCTTGGGCGGCTTCGTGCTGATCGACACGCTCGGAACACGAGCCATCGTGGCGCTGGTCGCCGGCACGCTGGCCACGATGGGAGTTCTTTCGACCGCAAGCCAGCGGGCCTTTCAATCAGCGGTGTTGTTCGGCTGGATGCAGTTCGTGATGTGGGTCGGTCTCGCGGCGTCCGTGACCGATGTGGGGATGAAGGAGATTGCGGAAACGTTCGGTCGCGCGACGACGATCACAAGCGATGATTTTGACCGTTCGCTGAAAATCTCCCGCTGGGCCAGTTTCGGCGAACGCTTCGGCAAACAGATGCACGAGCTCGGCCTGACGCTCGGCCTGCGCGAAGACAACTTCGGCGAGTACCACGACGAGAGCAACTACTCGTACATCAACGTCACTCAGACAAACGAGAACGGCGAGCGAGTCGCGGTCCTCAAGCTCGACAAGCTGATTCACAGCTACTTCGTGCTCGATAACCCGACGGCGCTGAACTACGACTACGAGAAGGTTTACGCAGCCGTCACCGAGCAGGCCGTCGCGACGTGGGATCGCTCGACGACGGTCTCGTTGAACGACGTGCGCCGCGAGATCGAACAGCATCGACAAGCGAATTCCGCCCGACTTATCCCTCTCCCTTTGGGAGAGGGTCGGGGTGAGGGACTCGACGCACTGGACGAGGCGGCGAGAAAAGTGCTCGAAGGGCGAGCGGAGAGTGCCAACCCTCCGAGTCACATCGCCGATTCAACCGTGTCGGAATCCGGAGCAAAGGCCGAGTCAGACGCGAAACTCGGAGAGTTGATCCGCCTTCGGCGGACTCGCCAGGAATCCGATGGCTCGCTGTCACTCGCGGAGATCAGCAAACAGTTGCCGTCTTGGGTCATGTTCGATGCCGAGAAACAAACACTGTCGCTGCGCGGCGGGATGACTCCTGAACTGCGATCCGAACTGCTGCGGCGACATCCGTACGGGAACTATTGGCAAGCGGTGGAACGATTGAGTGAGATGACTCGCAGAGGTGACTGGGGCGACTTCGGTTCAGTGCCGCTGACCAGTCTGCCGAAAGACGTGGTGATTCCAGCAGTGCTCAAAGAGAAGGTGATTTACGACCGGCACCTGCAATCACTCAATGTGTACCGCGCGCTCGATGTCGAGGACATTCAGACGCTGTTGAGGATCGGCGACATCGAGGCGGTGACGTACCGCGAAGCCGTCGAGCGGCTGTATCGCGAGTCACGCCACATCGGCACGTTGTTCTTGGGTGGCGGCGGCTTCGTGTTTCCACGCTGGATCGAGTCGATGTTCCCGTACGAGCCGCTGATTCACGTCGCCGAACTCGATCCCGGTGTGAAGGCCGCCGTGCAGGCCAAGATGGGTTTGCTGCCCGACGGAGAAACTCGCGTGCAGACGACCATCGGAGACGCGCGCAACTTCGTCGAGGACCGCGTGCGCTGGAACGCCGAAGCGGTCAAACGGGGTGAGAAACCGGTGCTGTACGACTTCGTCTTCGGCGACGCCTTCAACGACTTCAGCGTCCCCTGGCATTTGACGACAAGAGAGTTCTCTGAAAAGATCGCCTCGCTGCTGCACCCGACGGAGGGGATTTACCAAGTCAATCTGATCGACATCTACCCGCGCACCGAGTTCCCCGTTGAAGGCAAGAAAGCCGACGGCACGTACCATCAAATCGAAGGGGACATCCCGGAAGTGCTGACGCGACAGATCGGCGATGCGGACGAATGGGCCGGTGCTCCGGCACCGTATGAAGGTTTGGAGGTCTCGCAGACGGACGATTTTTCGGGATACCGATTCGCAGTGCGCGGCGTCATGTCCGATCCGTTACGCGACCGGCTGCTCAAACTCGGTGAAGGCAAACCGGGCTTCGCCGCGGCCGTACAACAGCTTTACGACAAGTCGCACAAGCAACTGACCGGCCGATTCCTGGGTGCCTACGTCCACACGATCTCGTTCGTCTTCCCGTACGTGTATGTCTTCAGCAGCGAAGTTGGTTCGCCTCAAGCCAGCCGTGACACATTTGTGGTCATCGCGTCGAAACGCAAACTCGATCTGACCGACCTCAGGCAAGCCAGCAGTCACTGGAACGGGGCACCGTTCGCCACTTTGGAAAAATCGCCCAAAGGGGAGCATCTCGCGAGCGGCCAGATGGGCGAGATTCTCGCCAATGCCTACAAGATGGTGTTGACCGACGACTTTGCTCCCGTGGACAAACTGCTCAGCAAGGTGTTCGACGAACGCTGATTCAGAGGGGTTCGGGACTCGACAGAACACGCTGACGGTCCTCCTCATTTCTAAGCCCCAAACCTCTAGCCCCTAATTCCTTCTCACATGGCCATCCAATTCAACTGCCCGTACTGCACCGTCACGATCCAAGTCCCGGACAATGCCGCCGGCAAGAAAGGGACGTGCCCGCAATGCGGCACGAAGGTGCTCGTACCGGCCCCGAAGAACTCGCCGCCACAGCCGGCGGCTCCGTCGCCACCTCCTTCGTTCTCTCCGCCAACGGCCGCTCCGAACTTTGCCCCACCGTCCGCTCCCATGTTCGCGCCGCAGCCGACAATGCCAATGGCGGGATATCCCGCCACGCCGGGAATGCCGTTTGGGTTCGATCCCCATCAGCCGATGCAAGCACCTCCGGGATATGCCGCCCCTTTCGGTTTCACTCAGGCACCGCCCTTCGTTCCAGCCACACAGATGGCGATGGAATCCGAAGCTCCGTCGGATTCGACTTACTCTTCGAAGAGGAGAAAGCCGCAGGGCAATCCAGTTCTGTGGGGAGTCATTGCGGTCCTGGTCATTGTGATCGGCGTTGGGGCGTTCATCTTCTTGAAGCCTGGCGTGAAGCTGAATCCACTGAGCGGCACTCTCACGGGGACTCGCATCACCAAGAGCAAATTGCAGCCGGCCATCGTGCATCGCGACTGGCTCGAGGGCATTGACGAAGAGACCGTCGGCACTGTGCTCAAGCAGATGGAGAAGCGCACGGTCACGCTCCGCAGCGACACGGTCGTTCTCAAGTTTCAAGGAGCCACGGAAGGAATCAAAATCACCGCCACGCCGGGATTGCACGCGGACCTCGTCGCGGTGGATGTGAGCAGCCACAAAGCTCTCAACACTTGGCAACAAAAGCAGGGAGCAAAGCTCGGTGAGCAGCACCAAAAAGAGCTCATCCGCACGGCCAAGTCTTTCGTTCAAGAGTGGGCCAAAGCCGAGGCGGCTGGTGAGAAGAAACTCGACTTCAGCCGCTTTCACGATTCACTCGGACTCGCTGCGATGACTTCGGGACTGGGGGCCGAAGCGATCGCGATCGTCAACCGCATCCCACACAGTTGCGTCGCCGAGCAACAAGGGCTGCTCTACTTCCTGATCCCACCCGGCACCGAGCAATTCGAGTTGCAGGGCCGTGAAGATAGCAAAGGGAACTTCGCCTTCCCCGGACGATTCGTGGTCGACGTTGAAGCCGAGGCTCCCGTCAAGAAATCCAAGAAGACCGACGAAGAGCCTGAAATGTCCGCCGAAGAGGAACCAGAAATGAAATCGAAATCATTCGGCAAGCCGGCTCTCAACGACCCTGCCGCCATCGACGAGTCGATGCCCGAGAAGCCGAAGACTAAGAAGAAGGGAACGAAGAGTGACGACTGAGGACCAGAGAATGAGCAATGCAGAACGGTGTCACTGCATCGCGGCGACCTTCCGTTCTCCGTTTCTCATTCTGTTGCTCCTCGCCGCTCCGCTCGCCGCGCAGGACCAAGTCGTTCTGCAAACCGAAGGGACCAGCAGCCGGCTGACGATGCCCTGCCAGATCGTGGACTACACCGGCGAGCGGATCACCGTGCAATTCAAAAGCGGTGCCGCTCAGAAAACGTATCCGGCCGAGCAAGTCATTGAGGTTCGCACGGCGTGGCTGGAGTCACACGAACTCGGCCGAAGACTGCTGACTGAACGCAAGTTCGACGAGGCGACACGAGCCTTGCAAGCTGCGCTCGTCGCCGAAAAACGAGCCTGGGTCCGCCGCGAAATCCTTTCGTCTCTGATTCGCTGCTCGATGAGAGTTGGAGATCGCGCCTCTGCCGGGACGCGATTTCTGCAACTGCTGGAGAGTGACCCCACGACCCGACAGTTTGGTTTGATCCCGCTGGTCTGGGCCGCTGAATCCGTCTCTGGCTCGGCCAAATCGCAGGCGCGTGAGTGGCTGAAACAAGATTCCGATGCGGCCCGATTACTCGGTGCCAGCCTGTTGCTCGCCGACGCGACGGCTGGCGACACGGCCGCACAAGAACTGCAAGCCTTGCAGCGCAGCACCGACGAACGAGTGCGACAGCTCGCACAGGCTCAGTCCTGGCGACTCAAATTACGAGCCTTGGAAATTGGAGATCTTGAACTCAATCGTTGGGACGCTCGCATTCACGAGATGCCCGCCAAGCTGCGCGGCGGCCCGTCGTACTTGCTCGGCCGAGGCTGGGCGATGCGTCGCGAACACGACCGCGCCGCAACCACTCTTTTGTGGACGGCACTCATGGACGACGGCGACGCCCGCCTCGCCGCCCGCGCCGGTGTCGAAGCGGCCGAATCCCTCAAACGCCTCGGCCAACCCGACGACGCCCGACGGTTGTTGCAAGAGATCGCCGCTCGCTTCCCCGACACCGAATTCGGCGAAGCCGCGAAGTAGCCCTGGAGTGCGGTGGCTCGACACCGCCCTCCATTCAATGCGGGAGTTGACGCCTGCATTTGTGTGTGGTTGTCGTGAGGATCAGCTCGGCAATTTGAATCCGATGCGCTGGCTCACGATGAAGCTTGTTGGCCATTCGTGGGCGTGTTGCCGCGGAGATGGAGGGCGGCGTCAAGCCGCCGCACTCCAGCGCTACTTCCCGATGCAGAACTTGCTGAAGACCCGATCCAGCACGTCGTCCGTGTAAACCGCACCGACGATGTAGCCGAGATGTTCGAGTGCTTCGCGCAACTCGACGATCACCAAATCGTCGCTCAATCCCAGGCTCGCCGCCTCGACCGTGCGATCGAGCGAGTCTCGCGCGGCCAGCAAGCTGTTCTGGCACCGAGCCGCTGTCATGCCAATCCACTGCCGTCGCCCACGCGATTCCGCGGCCAGCAGTTCGGCCAACTGAGCACACAATTCATCGAGGCCGCGGCCGTCGCGAGCGCTGACCGTAGCCCGGACGCCTACGTCCGGGCGCTCGGACGTAGGCGTCCGAGCTACGAACACACGATCCGCCTTCGTCCCCACACAAATGACTGGCCGTTGTTCGTCACGCAACTCCGCAATCAACGGCTCGTCCAACGCTGCGTCCGCCGAAAGATCGCTGCACCACACGATCAAGTCCGCTTGCTGCCACTGCTCATGCCGCCGCTGTTGAGCGACGGCCTCGATCCCGCTCGTCTCTGAATCCCAACCGGCCGTGTCGATCAGATCGACGTGCAGTCCGTAGCGATCCAATGGCACGCACAGATAATCGCGCGTCGTCCCGCTCACTTCCGAAACCAACGCGGCCGACCGCCCGGTCAGCGCATTGAGCAGCGTGCTCTTGCCCGCGTTCGGCAACCCAGCGAGTACGACTCGCGGCCGAGCGGAACTCTGCAATCGCCGCGACGCTTGATCGCATAACTCGGCAATCGTGCGCTGTGCCGCAGCGACTCGCGACAGCAGTTGCTCGCGCGAGACGAACTCGATGTCCTCGTCCACGAAGTCCAGTCCCGCTTCTAAATCCGCCAGCAGATCGAGCAAATCGGCTCGCAGGGTTCCCATCTGCTGCGAGATGCCCCCAGCCAACTGCTGCAACGCTTGCTCCAACTCAACATGATCCGCCGCGTCGATGACGCCGAGCACCGCCTCGGCCTGCAACAAATCGAGCCGCCCGGCGAGAAACGCTCGCAGCGTGAATTCCCCCGGCCGAGCCGCTCGGCAACCGCTGCGGCACAACTGCGTCAACACCGCCTCCAGCAACGGCGGCGAGCCGATCAAATGCAACTCCGCCAGCGGCTGCCCCGTGTAACTCCGCTTCGTCGGCCACAAGCCAACCTCAACCGGCAGCCGCAAGCCATTTTGAAACGGCGCATCGTCCCACGGCACATCAACGGCCAATCGCCATTCCCCAACATGCCGCTCCGCGCGACTCACCTTCGTCCAACGCTCGCCATCGCGCGGCGTGAAGTGCTGTTCGAGCACTCGCTGCACATCGCTACCACTCACGCGCACGATCCCGCGCCCACCCACTCCCGGAGCTGACGCCAACGCCGCAATCATGTCGTCCAGCAAGAGATTCATGAGTCCTTAGTCCGGCCGGATGCCGTGAGCCGACGGCCGATCGCCGTGATACCGTTTTTTGAAACGACCAAAAACGGTATCACGGCTGTCGGCTTTCGGCCATCGGCTGACAGCTGAAGAATCACGCCAGGATTTCGCTCACGACTCGGCCATAAACATCGGTCAGTCGGAAGTCTCTGCCGGCGTGGCGGTAGGTGAGGTGTTCGTGGTTGAAGCCGAGCAGGTGCAGGATCGTGGCGTGCAGGTCGTGGACGTGAACTTTGTCTTGGACGGCTCGGAAGGCAAAATCGTCGGTCGCTCCATAGGTCGTGCCGCCGCGAACGCCGCCGCCAGCCAGCCAGGTCGTGAAGCCGAGATGATTGTGGTCGCGGCCGTTACTCCCCTCGGTGGTTGAGGTGCGGCCGAACTCGCCGCCCCAGATCACCAGCGTGTCTTCGAGCAACCCGCGTCGCTTGAGGTCTCGCAGCAGCGCGGCGGTCGGCTGGTCGATGTCGCGAGCCAGGCGTTTGACTTGCTCGTCGTGGTTGCTATGCGTGTCCCACGGCTGGCCGTTGCCATAATAGACCTGCACGAACCGCACGCCCCGCTCGATCAATCGCCGAGCCATCAAACAGCCGTGAGCGTAATGCGATTTGCCGTACTCCTCGCGAATCGGTTCCGGCTCAAACCGGATGTCGAACGCTTCGGACGCTGCGAACTGCATTCGAAATGCGGTCTCCATCGAACGGATGCGAGCCTCCAGCGCCGGCTCATCGGGATGTTGTTCGAGATGCTTCGCGTTGATGCGCCGCAGCAACTCCAACTGCCGACGCTGTTGAGTCAGCGTGAGGCTCGCGTCGGAGCTGCGCAGATTCGGCAACAGCTTCGCCGGATCGAGATCGGTGTGGTTGATGTACGTCCCTTGAAACTCGCCCGGCAGAAACGAACTGGTCCACAACTCCGCAAACCGCACCGGCCGGCCGGGGCAGAGCACGACGTAGCCGGGCAGATCGGCGTTTTCGCTGCCGAGTCCGTACAGCATCCACGACCCCATGCTCGGCCGAGTCGGCGTGATGGTGCCGTTGTTCATCTGAAACAGCGCCGGCCCATGATTCGGATTGTCGCAGTGCAGCGAGCGAATCACGCAAATGTCGTCGATGCACTCGCCAATCTGCGGCAACAAATCGCTGACCGGCAACCCCGACTCGCCGCGCGGCCGATACGGATATGGCACCGGCATCAACCCGCCGGTCTTGTTCTCGGTACGAAACTCGACTTCCTTCGGCCGCTGCCCCGCAAACTGATTGATCGCCGGCTTCGGATCAAAGAAGTCCGCCTGAAACGGCCCGCCATTCATAAAGAGCTGAATGACTCGCTTGGCCCGCGGCGCGTGATGCGTGCTGAGTTTCTTCGTCGAGCCTTCCGCGCGAGCCGTCTCCGTTGGGCCAACTAGCGAAGCTAGTGCTACAGCTCCCAAGCCGCCGCCGAGTCGGCGGAACATTGCTCGTCGTGATTGTGGTGCGTCAAACATTGCTCTCGTTCCGAGGCTCTCGAACTCGTCGAGATCAAGATAACTCGAAGCGATGGCCGCGACAAACCGCGATCACTCCAGCACCAGTTGTTTGAGCGTGGCGGCTCCGGCGGCGGTGACGGCGATTTCGGCCGAGAGGCGGCGTTCTCGGACCGCTTGTTCGTATTCCTTGCCTTTGCCTTCCTGAAGGAAGAACTGGCCGATGTTGAATTCGTTGCGCTGGTCGTTACCAACTTGGCCTCGCAAGTAAGTTCCGGTCGTCGGACGAGTCCAACTGATCTCAGTCTCTTGCCAGTGTTTGCCGTCCTGTTCCAGTTCGAGCGAGACGAAAATCTCGCGGCCGACGTGCGACTCGTTCCACGAATCCTCGCCTGGCGGCCGTAACCTCGTGAAGTTGTAGTTCAGGATCACATAGTCGCCGCGAAAGAGATCGCGAGGATCGACCGGAATGACGCGCAGCAAGATCGTATCGCCGGTCACCAGCGTCCATGTGCTCTGAAAGACCATCGAGCCGAGCACCAGCATTTGAAAAGCAATCGTCCCGAACAGGATCGCTCGCTGGTGCGAACGGACCCATTCCCAAAGTCCGGGCCGAGGCAGTATGTCCGAAGGCAGGTCGTCAGGAATCGCGCTCATGCGAGCACCTCTTTCTTTTTACGGTGCTTCCAGAAATAGGCCATGCCGAACAGGAACGCTCCGCAGGCGAAGAACAACCCCGCTCCGCCAAGCATCCCTCCCATGTCGCCGAACAGATCGACGTACCGCATCGTGGTCCAGCCAAGGAAATACAGCACACCCGCCGAGAACGGCCGGCCGCGATCTTCACGCAGGCCGACCAGCATCAGCCAGACTCCGAAGATCAGCATCGCGATGTTCGCCAGAATCGTCGGCGTGATCGGCTCGCGCACGAGGCTGTACCACAGTGAGAAGAATGCCATCAGCAGAGTGATCCCCACGGGGACGTACTGACGTTTCGCGGTCTCTTTCAGGGCGACCGCCAGCTCCTCTTTCGTCTTCCAGCGGCCGTGAATACGAGCCATCACCGCCAAAGCCACGATGGTCAGCGACACAATCGCCACCGCTTGCAGCAACGCTCCGAGGCGCGGATCGTCCGTGTGCCATCTTCCTCTTTTATGCACTTCCATGAAGCTGAGCGGGATCAGCATCGAGCCGACCAGCAGCACGCCGTACATGCGATACGGAATCGCCAGCTTGCTGCCCGAAGCGTGAGCCTCGGCCGCGATCAGCAGTAGCCCGCCCACTCCGCCGATGAAGAACAGCGGGTTGTGATGCCAATGCCAGACGTTCTCCCACGCGAGGCTTTGCAGAGACAGCCACCACGTCAGCAGCGGAACGTACAGCCACAGCACGCTCGCGAGTTGCCGGCGATACGCCAGCATGATTCCGGGAATCGCCAGCAACGGCAGCGTGTAGGCTCCATTCGGAATCCAACGCCAGCGAAAGAAAAAGCTCAGCCCCAAATCGCCGAAGCCGTACATCTCGACACCGCACCAAATTCCCAGCAGCGCGACCAACAGACCGTGCAGCAGCAGCGATTCCAGACACACCGCCAAGGGCAACGTGCCGAGCGCCCACCACCACAGGGCATCCGGAGTGTGGCCGCTCAAATGAAACGTCTGGCCGATCAGCATGATGCCGCAGCCGTAGAAGAACGCCCCCAGAAAGAACAGCACGTTCGACAGCCCGATCATCTCACGCTGCCGCAAACGGAACGCTCCGTAATATGTCCCCAGGATCGTGCCGAAGATCAGCACCAGCTTGGCCGCGACATGCAGGCCCTCCCAATTGAACGAGATCAAGAGCAGGACACCCGCACCAACCAGCAGCGCAGCCGCCCCCATCAGCGCGTTGACCGCTCGCGAACTGTGCGACTCGGATGCTTCCTCGACCGATTCGTACTGGTCGAGAATCTCCTGCGACTGCCCTGCCGTCAGGATGCCGGCATCTCGCCACCATTCCATCTCATCCAGCAGCCAGTGCCGCTTCGACGACGAGATCGATCGTTTACTCATGGAATTCCTCTGTAAAAATCTAGGACGTCTTCTTGATCAACGGCATCGACGGTGAGAATGCACACAGTTTGCGGCAAATTCAATGATTCTGAAGGCCCGTCGTGCGAGATCGGGCCAGAGTTCGATAAGTCGCCACCGCGACGACTGTCGTCAGAACCGCGTGACCGAGCAGGAATAAACTCGCGAGCCAACTCATCGACAGCACGCCATTGAGCATCTCGACGATGACCGAGGCCTTGATCGGTTCATTGGTTCGCAACTGAAGAATCTCCCAACTGCGGCGGAACCAAGCGATCGACGCGACAGCTCCGAAGACCCACAACAGGCTCAAGACCATGCTGGCAATCTTGGGCCAGGGACGCGACTCGCCTGACGTTCTTGAATGATCGGCAATTTGCACGATCCCGGAAATCGACAGCAGCACTTGAGCCACCGCCAACAACACCCAACCGCGAGACACTTGTGCGGACGCCTGAGACACCGCTGCGAGGACTTCCTCCGGTTTGATCGCTTGTTCTGACCTCGCGATGACCATCATCGCGTTTCGCGCGATGCTCGTCCCTTGGAAAAGGAAGTACGCACCGCCTGCCGCCACAACTCCGTACAGCGCAACAAACGCCAGACCGCGTTGCGAGATTCGGCCTCGCAACAGCGTCCGCCGAAACCCCGCTGCGATGAGTGTCGTGCCCACGGCGATTCCCAGCGGACACCAACAGACTCGTCCCAGCCGCTGGCCTAACGTCTCCAATTCGGAAAGATCGCGAGCCAGTAAAACCTTGAGCGGCTCCACACAGACCGTCCCCAACCACGCCAACACCAACGCCGACAGGACGCTCAGCACGCCACCCGCCACAAACCAACGGGCACTCGTCACCGAACTGACATCGCTCTTGCTTGTCTCGCCTGCCGTCATCGCGGTCTCCTGGAGAATGATCGCTGAGCTATCGCCAATTCAACACTTTGAAGATGCCCTCGCGGTTCTTGATTCGCTCAGGCAGAGTCAACAGCCTGTCGCGGAAGAACGCCAGAATCAAGCCGATGCCGAAGATCGTACCGCCACCGACGGTGATCAGCGTGGCCACGGTACTCAGGCGGCCGAACTTGATGAACATCGCCAAACTTACGAAGTACACGACCGTCCCCAGACAACCAACCAACGTCGTGGATTTGAGCCGGAAGACCAAGCCGCTGCCCAACAACAGCAACGCAACGAACAGGAACCCCGCCTCGTTCACGATCAAGAAATGGTTGTGCCAGCGGTCCATCAACGTCGCGATTGCCAGCGGCACGGTTGCCAACAGACTCCCGAAGAACAGGCTCATGCTGACCAGGTCGCTCTCGCGGTCTTGCTCGCGATACCAGCCGAGATGTCCCACGGCCAGCAGCAGCAAGCCGACGATCACCGAGAATAGCTCGACCTGTTGCCACGGACTGAGGTCAATCAGCTTGTGCAGAGCGAGCAGCGTCAACGCACCTTGAGCCACGACCTGCACGACGTACCAGCGTCGCCAACTGGCGACTTTCACGAGGGCCACCGCCAGCATCGCGATGACCAACATCGTCACGCTGAAGCTGACGAAGCCCCAATTGACGATGTTTGATGAGCTGAACGCATCGGACGCCAGCCGTCCCAAGCCTCGAAAGACCGACGACACGAACGCCAAGCTCAGCAGCGAGTTCGCCGCCTTGAACGCGGCCTCGGCCAACGGCGCGGCGGCGGTTTGTTCGAGCACCGAGAAGCGGTACGCGATCAACAGCAGCAGTCCAATTCCGGCAAACGTCAGCAGGTACGCATCGGCCGAGAATCCGAAGTACGTCATCAACTGCCACAGCGATCCGCACGCCATGATCGTCGACCAATGCACGCACTTCGGCTGCCGCTGGAACACGGTCGCGAGTCCGTAGAACACCGCCGCCTCAGCAAAGAACGCCGCCAGTGCGAGATTCAAAGTTTGCCCTTCGACGATACGCGTGAAGCCGGCGAACGCCGACGACATCGACGAAATCAGCATCACCACGGTCGCCGTGTGAGCCACCCACGTCAGCGGCTCGGATGGGCCACGGTCTCCGTACAACTTCGCGGCAACGAGGTACGCGATAGGGATCAACATCATGATCGGAGCGTGTTCTTGCCACGTCTCCAATCCGAATGCGGCCAGCGCGGCAACAGCACCGACCATCGTGGCTGCTGCCGTCGCGAAGTGATACGCCGTCGGTAACCACTTGGCCGAGTTGCGATACAGGTACGCGCCCACTCGCGACGCGACCGCCGTCAGCACCATCGCACCGACGTAGCTCCAACGCGGCGGCTCTTTGACCCACACTGCTCGAAAGCCAAGGAATTGGAAATACTCGTAGACCCCCATCAGCACCGGCAGCAGGCTGAGAAATAAACCAAACACCGGAAAAGCTCGCGTGAGCTTTTGATCGCGAGTGATCGTCGCCTGAGCCAGATTGACCGCCAGCGATGTCACCGCCAGCACGGTGATGATCGCGTCGATGCCCAACTTCAGGTGCAGCAACTGCACGACGAGCACTTCGGCCCACAGCAAAAGCGCCGCTGCGAAGTGGATGTACGCCCCGTGCTTCCGCACCACGATGTCCGAGTAGATGTAGGCGTACGTCCCGGCCAGCACTAACACGAGCGACAGCCATCGCAGCTCACCGCAGATCGGCGACGGCACCGCTTGGAATGACAGATAAACCGACTTGAACCAAGCGTCGTACAGCCAATCGCCCGCCAACTGCGCACCGAACAGCATCAACAATCCCGACCCCAGCAACACATGCCCGCTCGCGAAGAACGCCAGCCCGAATCGCTTGCGGCTGAACGGCCCATCGTTCTCCCCGAATGCTCGTTCGGAGTGAATCCCCGCCAAACCCAGAGCCACCAGCAGTGTGGCCGGAGCCGCGATCTCTACGAACTTGTCCATGTCCGCCAGGATCAACAACCCGGTCATCGCCACGCCGGCGCTGAAGACGTACACGAACATCTCGTCCTTGAGCGTCCAAGCCGATGCCGCGTAGAGCGCGCTGATCACCACGGCCGCCACCCACAGATGCCCGTCCAATGTCAGCAGACTTTGAGTGTGGTAGTACCACAGGTTGAGCGGCATCACGAGACACGCCAAGAGCGTCAGCCCCTTGCCGACTAACTGATACCGAGTCTTGATGATCACCGCCCAGCCGACGATCAGCACGGCGATGTTCGTCGCCCCCATCACCATCGCCATCACCGGCGGCGTGAAGTAGTTGTTGACCCACAGCAGGATCACGACCCCCACGACCATCAATGCTCCACCCAGCGCCATTAGCCACTGAATGCTGCGCGGGTCGAGCAACATCTCCAGAATGCTCCGGCGCTGTGTCGATTCGGCGACATCAACCGGCGTCATCGGTTTTGCCACTTTGTTGTCCGAAGGATTCGACTCTTGAGCCGCCGCTCCGGCTCCCAACTCCGCCAACTTATCGAGAAACTTTCGCGCCCCCGAATCGGCTTCAGGTTTTCGCGCGGCACTCGCCAGGTTCGGCGGGTTCATCACCAAAGTCACTCCGTCCTGGCTCAATCGACGTTTCAGCGACGTCATTCGCTCACGGCATTCTCCCTCCAGCGCGTGAGCCTGCGCGAGTGTCAGTCGTCCCGCCGTCTTGTGCTGTGAAACTTCGGAATCCAGGAATCGCCACAAGCGAAAGGCACGCATCGGCGGTACTTCCTCCAACTGCAGCGGCAGCATTCCCGGAATGCTTGGAGGTTCGATACCTTGGCTGGCCAGCGTCTTCGTGTGCTCGATCCTTTCGTGCAGCAATCGCACCAACTCATCGCGCTGAGCCGGCAGGATTTGGCCTTCCGTCGCCCAACGAGTCCACCACTCTTCGACTCGCTCGAACGTCGAGAGGATGATTTCCCATGCCACAGGAATCGCTTGCTCAGACATGATGCCCTCCATTTGTGGGTGGGACCAGCGTAGCGCCGGCCCACCACGACTTATCAATCTCAGATTTCAAATCTCAAATTCTGAAGTTGGGCCGGCGCTCACTTCGTGAGCGGATCCCACTCTACGGTTTGGAAACGTGGTCATCGACCGCTCAGCCGTGATGGAGTCGCTGCGTTGAGACGGCGGAGCGCGACAGACGCCAATAGTGGCCTCCGAACGCCAGCAATGAGACTCCCCACAAAACGCCATACGACAAGGATGCGGACTTGGGCGTGATACTCAGCAGCGGAGCAGCCAGCAAGAACGCCCAGCCGATGACATACGCGCCGCCCCAGACATGCACTCCCATGATGAAAAAACCCAGGCCGCTGAGGATCGCGCTAAACGCGTACAACAGTCGCGAATCGACACCGCCAACCGACAGCGTGACACCGACCGCTCCCACACAGATCAAGTAGCCGACCCACACGCCCCAGACCAATCGCTCGGCAGAATTCGTCGGGAGCATCGAATGCTGGCGGAATCGTCGCAGGAGAACCAAGAGCACCACCAACATCAGGCCGCGCGGCAGCCAATAGGCAATCAGCGAACGATGTCCCGCCGATTCCAATACAAACATCGCCGTGTGCGACACGGCGATGACGAACCCAAACGCCATCAATCCCCAGCCCCAATCCCGAAAGTTTTCCTCGTGCCGATCCTTTCGCAGAGCGTGCAGCATGTGATCGAGCAGATGGACGGAAGAGGCTTGAGTCGGTTCGCCGTCTAAAAACCGCTGGAGTTCGTCGGCCATCTGCTGCGCCGTGGCATAGCGCCGCGCCGGTTCCTTGTGGAGACACTTCAAACAGATCGCTTCCAGATCGCGTGGCACTTGCGGGTTGAGCAATCGAGGCGGCGCTGGCGCGGCATCCAAAACTTGCATCACGGTTTCCAGGGCCGTGGCGGCCTGATGCGGCGGCCGGCCTGTCAGGCAGGCATACAGAATCGCGCCCAGTGAATAGACGTCGGCAGTTTCTCGGATGTCGCGCGTGTGGCCAGCCGCTTGCTCTGGAGGCATGTAACTCGGAGTGCCGACGACTTGGCCGCTGCCGGTCAAGTGCGCATCGCTCTGGACGAGCTTGGCCAGTCCGAAGTCCGTGATCCGTGGCCGATACGCGGACGCATCTCGGTCGAAGTTCGCACCGACTTCCTTTCCAGAGAACGACGGCTCCACGATTTCGAGCAAGACGTTGGCCGGTTTCAAATCGCGATGGATCACCCCTTTGTCGTGAGCGTGTTGCACCGCGACCGCAATCCCTCGCATCAGCGTCGCGACCTCGCGCGGAGGCATCGGCCCCTGACGCAATCGCTCCGCCAGGTTGCTGCCGTGGACCAGTGCCATCGTGAAAAAGTGCTGGCCGTCCTGCTCACCGACCTCAAAAATCGGCACGATGCCTGGATGATCCAGATGCGCCGCCGCGTTGGCCTCCGCGTAGAACCGTTGCACTTCTTCGGCCGATGCCAACTGCCCCGCCAAAATCATTTTCAACGCGACCAACCGATTCAGTCCGATTTGCCGCGCCTGGTACACGACTCCCATGCCACCGCGAGCAATCTCGGACAGCAATTCGTAATTGCCGAAGCGACGTAGCCGGTCACCTGCTCCCCTCTCGGTCGCGCGATCGCGTTCGAACGGATCGTGGGTTTCCTCGCTCGCCATTCCCAGCGTCGACGAGATCAACACCGTCGCATCGCCGCCCGCGACCGCTTCACGCAACAACGCGACATAGCCGTCATCGCCCGGCAGTTGCTTCAGCATCTGACAGCACTCCGAACATTCCGCCAAGTGCTCCTCAATGCCGTGCGAGTCCGCATCCGTCAACCGCCCCGCGTCAAATGCGGCCAGTTGTTCGTGAGTCGGATGCGTCAACAATCCGTCCGTCATACGGCACCTGGGAAGAACTCAAGTTGCGGGGCGAATGCCGGCCAGCGAAGGGCGGCAACACGCTAACAAGCAGAAGTGCGGACGGCAGCGAATTCTTGCAGCGAATTCCCAAAGATTTGAGATTTCCGATTCAATCCAGCAGCCCTTGTCCCAATCGCCGCAGTTCGCGCAACACTCGCGACTTGGCCGTGAAAATCGCATTCAGCGACATCCCCGTTTCGGTCGCAACTGTGCCTGCGTCCGCTCCATCCAGCACCAGCCGACGAAACACCAACCGAGTCGTCTCCGTGAACCGCGGCTCGATCAACTCCAACAACTTTCGAGCCACCGCCAGATTGTGCTCGCGATCCCAAAGCTGACTGAGATGACTGCCGTCGTCTTCCAACTGCCGCAGTCGCTCTTCGAGCCGACTATCATTTCCCGCCGCGATCAACCACCCGCGCGAACGCCAGAAGTTTCGCAACCGGTACACGACGATCTGCCGCAGCCAACTCCGAAAAGCCCCGCGACGCTGATTGTGCTGAAACGCCGGCAGCTCGCGATGCACGACCAGCAACACCTCTTGCACCAGATCATCGGCGTCAGCCGCTTGCACATCCGACCGCACCAGCCACGCTCGTAACAGCGGAGAATACGCCTCGACCAAACGCGACCAGTCCGCGTCATCCGGCGACTGTCGCAAGCGGTCCAGCAAGCTGAGAGATGTTTCCAAAATCATCAATCCACGAATTGCAACTCGTTGCTCGCCAGCAACACTTGAGCGTACTGCCGCCACACGGCGTCAAGTGTCACGTCACCTGACTGCGGCGACTTCAAGAATTCAACACCAGTCGCAATCTCGTCCAGCGTTGACTCGCGACTGAAGAGCCGCACATGAGCCAACGCCACCTGCGCCGCGAGATCGCCCGGCCGCTCCGCCTGAACGAACCGAGCCAATGCCGCCGCGCGAGCTTGCATGTACGAACTATTCAACACGAAGAGTTGCTGCAAAGGAGTCGTGGTCGGCATCCGCGACCCGCTGTGTGACACCGGGTCCGGAAAATCATGCAGCCGCAACAAGTCCGACAACTCGCGCCGCCTCACCGTGCCATAAATCGTCCGCCGCTGATGACCGACCTCGCTCAACTCACGCGGCTCACCTCCCAGCCGCCGGTCCATCTCGCCGGTCGCGACCAACATCGCATCGCGCCACGCCTCAACATCCAACTTCCGCACCGGCATCCGAGCCAGCCAGAGATTCTCCGGATCGGCCGAACGCCGAGAGCCGTCAGCCGACAGCCGTGATACCGTTTTTTCTTCCTCAGAAAAAACGGTATCACGGCTTTCGGCCGAACTCTGGCGATATGTCGCCGACAACACGATCTCGCGATGCAGCCACTTCAGCGACCAGCCGTGCTCGATAAATCGAGCGGCGAGGTCGTCCAGCAATTCGGGATGCGTCGGCTTTTCGCCTTGCGTCCCGAAGTTGCTCGGCGTCGCGACCAAACCGCGTCCGAAATGGTGTGCCCAAACCCGATTGACGATCACTCGCGCCGCCAGCGGGGCCGCATCCGTCACGATTGCATTGGCCAATTCCAATCGCCCGCTGCCATTCTTAAACGAAGCCGGTTCATTGGGCGAAAGCACCGACACGAACCGACGCGACACGACTGCTCCGGGATTCGCCGCATTGCCGCGAATTTGCATCGCGACGTTCTGCGGTTCGCTCGGCTTGTATTCGATCTTCGTGCGATTCGGCCCATCGGGCAGCACGATCATCGCCGCCTCGGTCACGCCGAACGCGACGGGCGTGTTGAGTTGCGGCGTCTGCTGCAACTCCGCGATTTTGCCGCGCAATGATTCGATTTGCTTCGCAACGTCCGCAGCCTTCGCTTTCTCCTCGCCGGTCGCATTGTCGGCCGGTTTCGGCTCCTTGAGCAGTTTCTCCAACTGAGCCTGCGACTCTTTGAGCTGTGCTCGCGCGGCCGCCGCCTGATCCGCGAGCGGCTTCGCAATGATCGGACGATCGTCGATCTTGATGCTCGCCAGCACTCCGGCCAAACCGTAGTAATCCTGCTGCGTGATCGGATCGAACTTGTGGTCGTGACACCGCGCGCACGCCAGCGTCAGTCCGAGGAATGTCCCGCCAATTGCCTCGATCCGTTCCTCCCATTCCTCGGCAACAACCTGCTTGATGACGTTGTGATCGAGTTTCAATTCCTTCCAATACGTCGGACTGAGTCCGAGAAATCCGAGCGCCGCCGCATCGGTGGGTTGGAAGTCAGGCAACAGATCGGCCGCCAATTGCTTGCGAACGAATTCGTCATACGGCACGTCTGCGTTCATCGCCCGCACGATCCAATCGCGATACAGCCACGGCTGCCCCTCACCCGTGCGCCACGATTCCCCAATGTCGCAATATCGCGTGAGGTCGAGCCACGTCCGCGCCCAACGCTCACCGAATCGCGGATCAGCGAGCAATCGCTCAACGAGTTGCTCGTAAGCATCAGGCGACTCATCGGCGATGAACTCTTGGACTTCAGCAGATGTCGGCGGCAGGCCGATGAGATCAAAAGACAGACGCCGAATCAGTGTTTCCTGCGAAGCTTCCCGCGACGGCGACAATCCCCGCTGAGATTGCGCCGCGAGAACGAAGTCGTCGATACGAGTTCGTCGTTCCGCCTTCAGGCGGTGCTCCATCGGACCGCCTGAAGGCGGGACTACAAACTTCTGAAACGCCCAATGCTTTTTGCCTTCGGCGATGTCGATGACACGCCGACCCGTCTTCGACGCGCTGGCTGCCGGGAAGGGCATTCCGCGCCGCACCCATTCGGTCATCACGGCAATTTCCGCATCCGGCAACTTCCCCGTCGGAGGCATTTGCACGTTCTCATTGTCGTAACGAATCGCCTGCACGATCAGGCTCTTCTCGACTTCGCCAATAACAGCCGCCGGCCCGCTGTCGCCACCAGCGAGAGTCGCCTCGCGGCTGTCGAGCAACAGTCCGCCTTTCATTTTCTCCGCCTTCGCCGAATGACATTCAAAGCAATGTTGAACCAGCAGCGGCCGCACTCGCTTCTCGAAGAAGTCGAGATCGGCCGTAGAGATTTCTTGAGCGATGAGCGTCGCCGAGCCTGACACGCAGACGGCAAACGCGATCAACCAACGCTTCATGGGCTCGTTCCTAAGGCCGCGATTTCGTGACACAATAAAAAGACTTCCGAGGTTTTGAAAACCTCGGAAGTCTGAAAGAGCCAGCGTTGACTGCGACGCAACGTCAGACCTTCAACAACTCCATCGCCTCGTCGC